>NZ_JBVITE010000012.1:0-180724 GCF_055575155.1 Kitasatospora sp. NPDC034533 | reverse complement strand
CCACCCCCCAGGTCATGCGATCGACAGGGGGCAACAGTCATGCCGGACCCGGAGGCCAGGAGCCCCGTTTCAGGGCCACGAAGAAGGTAACGGGGCTTGCGGGCGGCCATCAGTGCGCCTTGAAGGTGCCGTACACGAAGCTCTCGGGACGCGGGACCTCGAGGCCGATGCGCTCCGAGCCGCGCATCGTGACGACGCCGCGCTCGAAGTTGTCGACGATCGCGAGCAGGTCAGCGTCCACCTGGCGTCCCGGACGGGTCACCACCGCCCCCCGGATCGTCAGGACCTCGCCGGATCGCCCGGCATCGGGAGGCAGGTCCGAAGGACCGCCGTGCCGGGGGTGTCGAGGACGGTGAGCGTGCCGCCGTGGGCGGCCGCGGGGTCGCGGGTGGTCGGAGGACCGAGGCCGGCGCCGCCGTCGTCCCGGCTTCGGGTCTCGTCGAGGCGGGCGAACCGTTCGAAGATGTTCTCCCGGGCGCCCGGTTCGGTCGCGGCGGGGCCGTCGTCGGCCACGTCGAGGTGGGCCCGGCCGGCCATCCGGTCGGGGCCGAGCCGCACGTCGGGCTCAGTTCGGCACGGGGCTCGGGGCCGGGCGGCGGTCCGTGGCCGGGGACGCGCCGGAGTGCCCGAGCGCGAGGACGGTGTCGGCGTGGGCGGACACCAGGGGCAGGTCGTGGCTGACGAGGACGGCGGCGAGGCCGCGGTCGTCCCGTAGCTCGCGCAGCAGGCCCATGATGCCGTCGGCGGTGTCGGCGTCGAGGGCGGACGTGATCTCGTCGCAGAGCAGGACGTCGGGTTCGGCGGCCAGGGCGCGGGCGATGGAAACACGCTGGCGCTGTCCGCCGGAGAGTTCGTGGGGGTACCGGGCGGCGTGGCCGGGCGTGAGGCCCACGGCGGTGAGCAGGTCGGCGACGCGTTCCAGGCAGCGGGCGGTGGGCGCGGCGAAGTGGAGCTTCAGCGGGCGCGTGAGGGTGGCGCCGACGGTGTGGGCGGGGTTGAGGGCGCCGAGCGGGTTCTGGGGGACGAGCTGGATGCGGCGGCGCTGGTCCCGGCTGCGGCGCCGGTAGGAGGCGGCCAGCTGTTCGCCGCCGAGGGTGATGGTGCCGGCGTCGGGCCGGTGGAGGCCCGCGAGGACGCGCAGCAGGGTGGTCTTGCCGCAGCCGGACGGGCCGGTGATCCCGGTGAGGGCGCCGGGCGGCAGGTCGAGGTCGAGGGCGGTGAGGACGTGGTGGCGGTCGCGGCCCGTGCCGACGGTGGCCTCCAGTGCCCTGACCGTCACGACGGGCTCCGTCGTGGGGAGGGGTACGCGGCTGCGCGCGGCCGCGCTGGACGGCGCCGGGTCGCCGGCGTGGCGGTGGGGCTCCACGCGGTGGGGCCCCAGGCGGTGGGGCCCCAGGCGGTGGGACTCCAGGCGGTGGGGCCCCAGGGCGAGGACGTCGTCGGCGCAGCGGGCGACGAAGTCGGGGTCGTGGCTGGTGAGGGCGATGGCGATGTCCTCGCGGTCGGCGAGGTCGCGCAGGAGGTCGGCGATGTCGTCGCGCAGGGCGGTGTCGAGCCCGGCGGTGGGTTCGTCGAGCAGGAGGACGGCGGGCCGTCGGGCGAGGGCGCGGGCGAGGGCGACGCGTCGTTGCTGGCCGCCGGACAGGCCCGCGGGGCGGCGGCGTTCGAGGCCTTCGCCGGACGGCAGGCGGACCGCGCACAGCAGGTCCGCGACGGAGCTGTCACGGCGGTCGGCGGCGGTCTCGGTGATGAGCCGGGCGACGCGCATGCGGGGGTTGAGGCTGGAGCCGGGGTCCTGGCCGACGAAGGCGAGCTGGTGGCGGCGCAGGCGGCGCAGTTCCTCGGGCGGCAGGGCGAGGATGTCGTGGCCGAGGACGGTGAGGGTTCCGGCGCGGACGCGGGCGCCCGGGCGGAGGGCTCCGGCGAGGGCGCGCAGCAGGGTGGTCTTGCCGGCGCCGGAGGGTCCGGTGATGGCGGTGACGCGGCCCGGGGTGAGGGTGAGGGTGGCGTCGGTCAGCAGCGGGGTGCCGTCGAGGCTGATGGTCAGTCCGGTCGCCTGGGCGGCGGGGGCGCGGGTCCTCACAGCGGGGTCTCCGGGGTGGGCCGGGCGGGGGCGAGAGCCTCGGCGGCGAGGTTGACGCTGATGGCGAGCAGGCCGATGGCGAGGCAGGGGGCGCCGACGGCCCAGGGGTTGAGGGTGATGCCGGCGGCGTTCTCGCGGATCATCAACGCCCAGTCGGCTTCGGGTGGTTGGGGTCCGAGCTGGAGGAAGGCGGCGACGGAGACGATGTAGACGCCTTCGACGAAGCGCAGGCCGAACAGGGCGAGGACGGTGGAGCGCAGGTTGGGCAGCACCTCGCGCACGGTGAGGTGCCACAGGCTCTCGCCGCCTGCCGCCGCGGCTTCGACGTAGCCGGTGGCGGCGAGGGGGGCGGCCGCGGCGGCGACGATGCGCACCGCGTAGGGGATGCCGAGCAGGGTGGCGGCGGCCGCGACGGCGAGGCGTCCGCCGCCGGGCCAGGCGAGGGCGATGAGCATGATGGCGAGGACGGACGGCAGCAGGATCGTCAGGTCGGCGGCGCGTTCGATCCACCGTCCGAGGGCGGGGCGCAGTGCGGCGAGGATGCCGAGGGCGGTGGCGGCCGAGGTGACGGTGACGGCGACGGCCAGGGCGGTGGCGATCAGGGGCGCGCCGCCGGTCAGCAGGCGGCTGAGGACGTCGCGGCCGAGCTGGTCGCCGCCCAGCGGTGCGCCGTCGCCCGCCGCGGTGTAGGGGAAGGTGACCGGGGCGTCGATGGGGTGCGGGGCCAGCAGCGGCCCGGCGAGGGCGAGGGCGACGAGCAGCAGGGCGGGGGCGGCGCGCAGAAGTACGCGCCCCGTCCGGCGGGTGGCGGGCTTGTCGGCCGCGGGCTTGGTCGGGACGGTCATCGGCGCTCGTCTCCGAGGGTGGTGGTGCGGATCAGGTCGGCGAGCAGCAGGAGCAGGCTGATGGAGGCTCCTGCCGCGGCCACGACTCCGGCGACGAGCGGGGTGTCGCGGTCGGTGATGGCTCCGGCCAGGACGGCGCCGACGCCTGGGTAGTTGAAGAGGGTCTCGACGACGACGGTGCCGCCCAGCAGCATGCCGGCGGAGGTCGCGATGCCGACGGCGGCGGCGGGCAGGGCGCCGGGGAGCATGTGGTGGCTGAGGACGCGTCGGCGGGGCAGGCCGTCGAGGATCGCGGCCTGGACGTGCGGGAGGGCGGCCTGGTCGGCGAGGGCGCCGCGCACGATGCGGGTGTTCCAACCGATCTGGGGGATCGTCAGGGAGAGCAGCGGCAGGACGAGCATCGTCCAGGACTCGGGGCTGCCGTCCGGGCCGGTGAGGGTGACGGCGGGCAGCCAGCCGGTCCACTGGGACAGTGGCAGGAGCAGGCCGACGGAGACGACGAACTCCGGCAGGGCGAACGCGGTGGTGGACAGGGCGTCGACGGCCCGGTCGGTGCGCCCGCCCGGTCGCAGCGCGGCCCAGCCGCCGAGGGCGAGCGCGCCGGCGGTGCTCAGGACCAGCGCGAGGCCGCCGAGCAGGAGGGTGTTGGGGAAGGGGCCGGCCAGGACGTCGGTGACGTGCCGGCCGTGGGCGGTGGTGCCGAGGTCGCCGGTGGGCAGGCCGGTCATCCAGTCCCAGAAGCGTTCGGCGACCGGGCGGTCGAGCCCGAGGGCGGCGCGGCGGGCGGCGAGGTCGGCGGCGGTGACGCCCCGGTCCGAGGTGGCGCCCGCGGCGTCGCCCGGCAGGAGCTCGACGGCGGCGAAGACGGCGGCGAGCAGGACGACGAGCAGGACCAGGCGCCGCACCGCCTGCCGGGCGACCCGGCCCGCACCGGGGAGGATGCGGGCCGGCAGGCTCCGGGACGCTCGCGCGTCCGCGGGGTGGAGGGTGGTCAACGCGCCAGCCAGGTCTTTTCGAGCTGCACGCGGCCGTAGCCGGGGAGCGTGGGCAGGTCGCGCACGGCCGCTCCGGCGAGGTCGATGCCGTCGGCCATGCCCCAGAGCAGGTAGCCGGACCGGGCGAACTCGGTCTCCTGGAGCTGGTGGAGGAGCTTGTCGCGCTCGGCGGCGTCGGCGGTGCCCATGGCCTTGCGGTAGGTCTCGTCGAAGGCGGGCTCGTTCCAGCCGGACTCGTTCTGCCCCGCGTCGGAGAGCATCGTCTTGGAGGCGAAGAAGACGACGGAGTCGTTGGTGCCCCAGTAGGTGGTGTAGAGGGTGCCCTTGAGCCAGGTGGCGTCCCAGAACGCCTTGGAGTCCTGCTTGACGACGTTGATCTTCACCCCGGCCTCGCGGGCCTGGGTGGCGAACAGGGTCGCGGACTCGGCGAGGCCGGCGATGTCCTCGGTGGTGATCAGGTCGTAGGTCCTGGAGGTGTCGAAGCCGGCGTCGGCGAGGAGCTGCCTGGCCCTGGTGAGGTCCCGGGTGCGCTGCGGGATGTCCTTGGCGAAGGCGGGGTCGCCGGTGCCGAGGATGTCGTTGGCGACGCTGCCGTAGCCGGAGAGGACCTGCTTGACCATGGCCTCGCGGTCGACGGCGAGCTTGAGGGCCTCGCGCACCCGGACGTCGGCGAACGGGCCGTCGGCCGTGCGCATGACGATGGGCATCGCCATGTCGTTGGGGCGGCGCACGATCCGGACGTCCTTGCGGGCCTCGGCGGTGCGGGCGGCGACGGCGCCGACGTTGGACGCGACGTCGATCTGTCCGGCGAGCAGGGCGTTGGCCAGGGCCTGGGGGCTCTCGAAGAGGCGTACCTCGATGGCGTCGAGGAGGACCTTGCCGCCGTACCAGCTGTCGTTGCGCACCAGGCGGGCGTTGCCGTCGCGGTACCAGTCGAGTTTGAACGGGCCGGTGCCGGGGGCGCCGGCGATCGCGTCGTCCTTGGTGTCCTTCTTGAGGACGAAGGTGGTCAGGCGGGTCAGCGGCGGGAGGTCGGCGTTGGGGTAGTCGGAGACCAGGACGACGGTCTTCGGGTCCTCGGCGGTGATGCCCTCGGGCTGGATGCCGGGCAGGCGGCTCCGGCCGGCCGGGGTGTTGCGCAGGCGCCTGAGCGACCAGACCACGTCGTCGGCGGTGACCGGGGTGCCGTCGTGGAAGGTGGCGCCGTCGGCCAGGGTGAAGCGCCAGGTCTTCAGGTCCTGCGACGGCTTCCACGAGGCGGCCAGGCGGGGGGCGGTGTTGGTCGTGGCCCCGGGTATCGCGAGCGTGTCATAGATCAGGCTGATGATCAGGTAGTCGCTCTCGTTGGCCTGGGTGCCGTGCGGATCGCGGGTGACCGCCGAGGCCTTGCCGAGCGCGCCGACCTTCAACGTGCCCCCGGCGCGGGGCTGCTGGGAGGCAGCACCGGAGGGCGAGGCGTTCCCGGATCCGCCCGTGCCGCCGCCGCAGGCAGCGAGTGCGCCGGCGGCCCCGATACCGGCACCGGCCCACAGCAGCTGTCGTCTGGTGACGCCCACGTTCGTTCCTCGATTCGAGTCGCACCCCAAATTGCTTAGGTTTACCTATCCTAAGTTCGGGACAGGGCGCAACCCTCCGGGCGCAGCGCACCCCACCCCCGGCCGTGCGCCCCGCCGATCGCGAAACCCCTCCTGAGCTGGCGAGTTGGGCCGGTGCGCCGCCTGCGCCGCCCCCGGGAAAACGGGACCGCGCACCCTCGGGACATCCGACCGGGTAAGGCTTGCCTAACTTCTGAGTCGTTGTTAGGTTTCCTGTCGTCCGGCCGTTCGAGCCGTCCAGGATCACGCCCCACGCGCAGCTCCCGCCGCCGTCCCACACCGGCGCGGTGATGCCACGTGCCCGCGCACCAACCCTCCTCCCCGTCCCCGGAAGGCCCCGCCGTGCCCACCTCCCCTGCCCCGGTACGCCGTCTCGACGCCGCCACCGCCGCGGAACTCACCTCCGCCGCCGCCGAGTTGCTGGCGCGCCACGGCCGCGCGACCAGCGCCGCCCTGCTGGCCGACCTGCCCGCCACGTGCGCCCCGTTCAGTGCGGCGCTGCGCCACCGGCTGCGCCCGGTCGACACCGCCGACGGCCTGTTCGTGCTGCGCGGCCTGGACCTCGACGACGCCGGACTCGGCCCGACCCCTGGGCACTGGTCGACCGCCGCCGGCGCCGGCGCGGTGTGGGACGTGACCCTGCTGCTCGTCTCCGCCCTGATGGGCACCCCGATCGCCTGGGACGGCCAGCAGGACGGCCGGTTCGTCCACAACATCGTCCCCTCGCCCGGCCACGAGGACGAGCAGACCGGCGCCTCCAGCTCGGTCCTGCTGACCCCGCACACCGAGGACGCCTTCCACCCGGGCCGCGCCCACCTGCTGCTGCTGTGCTGCCTGCGCAACCACGACGGCGTCGCCACCACCGCCGCCAGTGTGCGCCTGACCGAACTCGCGCCGGCCGACCTGGAACAGCTCCAGCGGCCCGTCGCCCCGATCCTGCCCGACGACGCCTACGAGCGGGCCCGGCGGTTCCCCGGCCGGCCCGCGCCGGTGCCCACCCTCTTCGACTCCCCCGAGGGCCTGACCATGCGCTACGACCCCGCCTACACCCCACTGGAGGAGAGCGACCGGGCGTGGCGCGAGGCGTACGAGCGCCTCGGACGGGAACTGGCCCGCGTCTCGGTCGCGGTCAGCCTGGAGCCCGGCGACGTCCTGGTCGTCGACAACGACATCGTCGTCCACGGCCGCGTCCCCTTCCGGGCCCGCTACGACGGCACCGACCGCTGGCTCAAGCGCGCCTCCGTCCGCGTCGAGAACCGCCCCACCCGCCCGCTCGCCGAGCACGACGAACACGGCTACGGGCAGGCCGCCCTCACCGCCTGGGCCGCCTGAGCCCCGCCACCGACGCCGCCTCACCCCCCCTCGAAAGGGCACCCCATGGACCGGGACGACACCACCCTGCGCGTACTGTCCACCAGCGACCTCGCCGGCCTGGACATCAGCCTCGCCGACGTCGTCGACACCGTCGAGCAGGCCTACCGCACCCTGGCCGCCGGCAAGTCCGACAACCCGCGCAAGCTCACCGTCAAACCCGCCGACGGCCACTCGGTGTCCTACGCCATGCTCGGCCGCGACGGCATGCGCGACGTCGTCGCCATCAAGACCTCGTACAAGCACGGCCTCGACAAGGGCCGCGACGAGCAGCACTACTACACGACCCTGACCGTCTACGACGACGTCACCGGCCTGCCCGTCGCCATGATGGACTGCTCGCGCATCGGCTCCCTGCGCACCCCGGCCGTCTCCGCGCTGCTGGCCCGCGAGTGCGCCGCCCCCGGCGCCTCGACCGCGCTGGTCATCGGCACCGGCACCCAGGGCCGCCTCGCCCTGCCGTTCCTGCTCACCACGCTGCCCCACCTGGAGCGCCTGCTGCTGTCCGGCACCCACCCCGACGGCATCGCCGCCGTCCGCGCCGAACTCGCCCGCCACTTCCCCGGCCGCGAACCGGAGCTGGTCACCGACCTCCGGGCCGCCGCCCGCGACGCCGATGTCATCGTCGCCACCGCCGGAGCCCACACCCCGGCCGCCGTCGAGGCCGACTGGCTGGCGCCCGGCACGGTGTCGATCCTCGTCGGCCACGGCCTCGCGCCGTCCACCCTCCACCGTGCGGACCGGGTGATCGCCACCAGCGAGGCCCAGATGCGCGTCACCGGCACCGACCTGGCCGACCAGCACGGCCGCCTCCCGGACGTCGACCTGGAGCTGCCGGTCGCCATCTCCGGCGCCGCCCGGGCCCGCACCGCCCCCGACCAGCGGATCTTCGCCTACAACAGCGGACTCGTCGTCACCGACATCGCACTGGGCCACCGCTTCGCCCAGCTCGCCGCCGCCCAGGACCTCGGCACCGAGGTGGCCCTGTGGCGCTGACCCTGCCCGCCCACCCCGACCCGCTGACCGAGCGCCTGCACGCCGGTCCCCTGCTCCACGAACTCGCCCACGGCCTCGGCGGCCCCTTCCACTACCTGCTGCCCGAACGCTTCGACGCCAACCTGGCCGCCTTCCGCACCGCGCTCACCGACGCCCGGGTCGAAGGCCGCGTCTACTACGCCAAGAAGGCCAACAAGGCCGGCGCGTTCGTCGACCGCTGCGCCGCCGCGGGGGCGGGCGTCGACGTCGCCTCCCTCGGCGAGCTGCGCGAGGCCCTGGGCCACGGCGTGCGCGGCGAGGACCTCGTCGTCACCGGCCCGGCCAAATCCGGGCAGTTGCTGCGCGTCGCCGTACGGCAGGGCGCGCTGATCGCCGTCGACGCCCTCGACGAACTCGACCGGCTGCTCGCCCTCACGGGCGAACGCCCCGCCCGGGTGCTGCTGCGCCGCCACCCGCCCTCCCAGAGCCGCAGCCGCTTCGGCCTCGACGACCCGGGGCTGCGGCAGGCGCTCGACCGCTGCGCCGAGGCCGGCGACGCCGTCCGCATGGAAGGGTTCAGCTTCCACCTCTCCGGCTACGAGATCCAGGAACGCGCCGACCTCGCCGGAGAACTCGTCGAACTCTGCCTCCGGGCAAGGGCGTCGGGCCTGCGGGCGGACCGGATCAGCATCGGCGGCGGCTTCCCCGTCGACTACCTCGCCGCCGACACCTGGGACGCCTTCCTCACCGCCCAGGGCCCCGGGCACTACCACGGCCAAAGGTCCTTCACCACAAGCGACTTCTACCCCTACCACTCCCCCGTCGCCGGCGCCGACGCCCTGCGCGCGATCCTCGCCGCCCGCCCGGGCGGCACGGGCACGAGCCTCGCGGAGCGGCTGCGCGAGGCCGGCGTGACGCTGCTGCTGGAGCCCGGCCGCGCCCTGCTGGACCGGGCCGGCTCCTCGGTCTTCCGCGTCCTGGGCGTCAAGGACCGCGCCGGGTACGGCATCGTCACCGTCGACGGCACCAGCCTGAGCCTGTCCGAGCAGTGGTTCAACAGCGAGTACCTGCCCGAACCGCGGCTGCTGCCCGCACGCGCACCCGGGACCACGCCGCCCACGCCCTTCCCGGCGTGCGTCGGCGGCGCGAGCTGCCTGGACTCCGACCTGCTCACCTGGCGCAAGATCCCCTTCCCCACCCGGCCCGGGGTCGGCGACCTCCTCGTCTACCCCAACACCGCGGGCTACCAGATGGACTCCAACGAGTCCCCCTTCCACGAGCTGCCGCTGCCGCCGAAGGTCGTCATCGACCACCCCGACGAAGGCGGCCGGCCCCGCTGGCGCCTCGACCGCCGCCCCTGACCGCCGCGTCCACCACACCTGACGGAGCCCCACGCCATGACCGACGCCCTGACCCGCCCCCCGGTGGTCAGCCGGATCTCCGACCTCATCGGCCACACCCCGCTGTTCGAACTCGCCCGCGCCGACAACGGCGCCCGCCTGCTCCTCAAACTGGAGATGTTCAACCCCACCGGCAGCGCGAAGATCCGCATGGCCCGCCAGATGGTCCTCGACGCCGAACAGCGCGGCGACCTGCGCGAGGGCGGCCACATCATCGAGTCCACCTCCGGCAACACCGGCCTCGGACTCGCCGTCGTCGCCGCCGAACGCGGCTACCGCTTCACCGCCGTCGTCGACCACCACGCCGCCGCCGACAAGCTGCGCGCCATGAAGGCCATGGGCACCGAACTCGTCCACGTCGACGCCGGCACCGACGGCGGGGAACTCCACACCGCCGCCCGCGAGGAACTCGCCGAGTCCATGGCCCGCGGCAAGGACAACACCTTCTTCACCGAACAGCACAACAACCCCAGCAACGCGGTCGGCTACCACGCCGTCGGCCGCGAGATCGCCCAGGCCCTCGGCAACCGGGTCGACGTCCTGATCGGCGCCGTCGGCACCGGCGGCGGACTGTGCGGAACCGCCAGGGAGTTGAAAAAGAGCGTCCCGGGCCTGACCGTCGTCGGCGTCGAACCCCGGGGTTCGATCGCCTTCGGCCCGCCCGCCCACGACTACTACCAGTCCGGCACCGGCACCCCCGAGGGCGCCACCATCGGACTGCTCGTCGACTACGACCTCATCGACGAGGGCGTCAAGGTCGGCGACATCGAGGCCTTCGCCACCGCCCGCGCCGTCGCCCGCCGCACCGGCCTGCTCATCGGCGGCTCCGCCGGCGGCGTCGTGTACGAGGCCCTGGACCGGCTGCCCCGGCTCGCCCCCGACGCCGTTATGGTCGCGTTCGTCAACGACGGCGGTGAGAAGTACCTGGACACCGTCTTCGACGACGACTGGATGTCCGCCCGCGACCTCCTCGCCCCGGCCGTCGAAGCCGGGATCGACGAGTCACTGTCCAAACTCCGCAGGAACTGAAAGCGCCGATGCAGCAGCCAGCCACCCTCGCCCGCGACAGCCGCGCCCTCGCCGCCCTCGCCGTCCCGCTCGCCCTCACCCAGCTCGCCCAGGTCGCCCTCACCACCACCGACACCGTCATGATGGGCGCGCTCGGCACCGAGGCCCTGGCGGCCGGCGGCCTCGCCCTGGTCGTCTTCAACCAGCTGCGCACCATGGGCGTCGGCCTCGTCACCTCCGTCGGCAACCAGGTCGCGGCCGCCGCCGCCCGCGCCGAACAGGCCGAACAGGCCGAGGAGCCCGGCGCCGACGCCGGCGCCGGGACCGGCAACGGCGACGAGGTGCGCGGCCTGGTCCGGGCGGCGATGGCCGTCGCCACCCTCGCCGGCGTCGCGGGCGCCGTCCTGATGGTCCTCATCGGCCAGGGCGCCACCCTCCTCGGCCAGGACGCGGACGTCGCCCACCGCGCCCAGGGCATGCTCGCCGCCCTCGCCCCCGGGCTGGTGCCGTGCCTCTGGTTCCAGGCGATCCGCCAGTTCACCGTCGGCATGCGCCGCCCGCAGGCCCTGCTGCGGATCACCATCGCCTCCATCGCGGTCAACGCCGCGCTCAACTGGGTGTTCGTCCACGGCACCTGGGGCCTGCCCGAGCTCGGCCTCACCGGCATCGGGGTGGCCACCAGCTGCGTCCACCTGCTCTCCTTCCTCGCCCTCTACGCCTCCGCCCGGCGCGACCCGCGGCTCGCCCCGCTGCTGACCCCGGACTTCTGGCGCGCCGACCCGGCCACGGTGCGCCGACTGCTCGGTCTCGGAACCCCCATCGCCGCCACCTACGGCTCCGAGGCCGGGTTCTTCTCCGTCACCGCCCTGCTCGCCGGCAGCTTCGGCGCCGCGGCGCTCGCCGCCCACACCGCCGTCAACCAGCTGATCTACATCGTCTTCCAGGTCGCCGTCGGCCTCTCCCACGCCGCCTCCATCAACGTCAGCCGCGAACTCGCCCTCGGCGACCACGCCGCCGCCCGCCGGATCAAGAACACCGCACTGGCCTGCGGCGCCGTCGTCACCACCCTCGTCGGCATCGCCTACCTCACCGTCCCCGGCCTCGTCCTGCGGCCCTACTTCGACCCCGGCACGGCCGCCGACCAGCAGGGCCTGCACATCGCCACCGGCCTCCTGACCGTCGTCGCCGTCCTCCAGTTCTTCGACTGCGCGCAGAACATCGGCGTCGGCCTGCTGCGCGGCCTCGACGACACCGGGAGCGGATTCCGCATCACCCTCGTCGGCTACTGGCTCATCGGCCTGCCCGCCGCCTGGCTCCTCGCCTACCCCCTCGGCCAGGAGACCCGCGGCCTGTGGCTCGGCCTGCTCATCGGCCTCGCCACCACCGCCGTCCTCCTGCTGCGCCGCTACGGCCTCGCCCTCACCGCCAGGGCCGCCGTTCAGGAGCCGGCCGTCGCCGGCTGAACCGCGCCCCGCGCCGGGTCCGGCCCGGGGGCGGCCCGTCATGAACACCGCCTCCCCCGGCCGGATTCCTCCTCGGCCTCGGCGGGGCCGGCGGCGCCCCGGAACGGCCGAGGGGTCGCAGCCCCCCACGGACTGCGACCCCTCGGCGTACGGCCCGCCGCCTCACGGCACGAGCAGGCCCCGCTCGTAGGCCTTCACCAGGTTGCGCGGAACCAGGTGCTCACGGCCATCGACGGTGATCGGCACCAGCTGCGGGGCAGCGGCCTTCCACTGCGAACGGCGGGTGGGCCCCTCCTGCCCGTCGGTGGGCAAGGAGGGAGACTGTTGCTCCGGGACGTCTTGCGCTTCGGAACGGCCATGTCGGATCTCCCGTGGGTTGGGTCGGAGTTCAGCGGGCGGTGGAGGCGTACGGCAGCAGGGCCATCTCCCGGGCGTTCTTGATCGCCCTGGCCACCGCGCGCTGCTGCCGGACGGTCAACCGGGTGACCCTGCGGCCGCGTATCTTGCCGCGGTCGGAGACGAACCTCCGCAGGAGGTCGGTGTCCTTGTAGTCCACGGAGGTGATGCCGGCCTCGAACAGGGGGTTCGGGCGCGGGCGGGCGGCGCTGCGGCCGCCGGGGCGTCCGGCCATGTCGGATCCTTTCTTCGGATGGTCAGGAAACGGGTTCGAGCAGGTCGGCGAAGGCGTCGGGGAGGGACTTCCAGCCCTGCTCCCCCGCCATCAGCTCGGCGTCGGTGAGCAGGCAGGAGTCCAGCAGCTCGACGATGCCGTCGGCGTCCAGCCCCTCGGCCAGGAAGACCAGTTGCTGGACGCGGTCGCCGTGGGCAGGGTCCCAGTCCAGGGCGGCGGCGGCCCGGCGGGCCGGCGGGTAAAGGTCCCAGGCGCCGTCCGGCAGCGAGGCCAGCCACGGCCCGCACTCCTCCACCGCGAGGTTGGCTCCGGCCGCGTCCCAGGCCAGCATCAGCTCCGGCCGGTTGGCCAGCCAGAACCGGCCGCGGCTGCGCTGGGCGGCCGGGACGAGCAGTTCCAGCGCGTCGTGCAGCCGCGCCGGATGCAGCGGGCGGCGGCGCTCCCACACCAGGGTGGCCACGCCCGCCTCGTCGTGCTCCTGCGGCAGCAGGGCCAGCGCCGGGTTGACCCGGTCGCGGGCGGCCGCGACGTCGAAGCCCCCGAGCGCCGCGCGCAGCAGCTCGCCGCTGCCGAGCAGCACCCGGCGCGCGGTCGGGTGCAGCTGGCGCAGCATCGACAGTCCGGCCTCGCCGCCGCGGGCGACGGCGATCGTGGTGGCGTACTCGACCTGATGGGCGAGCGCCTCGGCGCGGGTGCGGGCGTCGTCGGCGCAGGTGTGCTCGCCGTGCTCGCAGAGGTCGTCGGAGACGGAGAGTTCACCGATCAGCCGGTCGGGATCGACCGCGGTGACCACTCCGGCCACCTCGATCAGCTCGTCCATCGGGCGGCCGTCCACCTCGCCGCCGGCGATCACCTCGACCATCGGGTGCGGGTCGCTGCCGCCCCACAGCTCGACGATCGCCAGCCCGTGCTCGCCGGCCTCGGCGAGGCCGGCGAGCAGCGGCAGCAGGTCCTCGCGCAGGGCGCAGCACGGGCAGCCGTTGGTCAACGGCAGGTCGGCGGTGTCGTACACGCCGTCGGAGTCGCGCAGTTCGCGGTGGACGGTGCCCCGGCCGGCGTCGCGCAGGTCGTGGTGGAGGACCACGCCGTCGACGCCGCCGTCCAGCAACTCCTGGACGGCGCGGCGGCGTTCGGCGCGGTGCAGGCCGGCGACCACGACGACGGGGAGCCTGACGTGTTCGGGCACGGCGCTCACCAGCTCGACTTGCGCACGCCCGGCAGCTGTCCGGCGTGGGCCATGGTGCGCAGGTTGATCCGGGAGAGGCCGAAGGCGCGCTGGTAGCCACGCGGGCGGCCGTCCACGGCGTCGCGATTGCGGACCCGGGTGGCGCTGGCGTCCCGGGGCTGGCGGGCCAGCTCGCGCTGGGCGGCGGCGCGCTCCTCGGGGGTGCTGGTGGGCCGCGCGATGGTCTTCTTCAGCTCGGCGCGGCGCTCGGCGTAGCGGGCGACGAGGGCACGACGCCGCTCGTTCTTGGCGATCTTGCTCTGCTTGGCCATCAGACCTTCTCCCCCCGGGCGCGGATGCGGGCGACGGCGGCCTCGATCCCGATGGTGTCGACGGTCTTCAGGCCCTTGGCGCTGAGCGTGAGGCGCACGTAGCGGCCCTCGCTGGGCAGCCAGTAGCGCTTGCGCTGGATGTTGGGGTCGAAGCGGCGGGGGGTGCGGCGGTGCGAGTGCGAGATCGCGTTGCCGAAGCCCGGCTTGCGGCCGGTCAGTTGGCAGTGGGCGGACATCGGGGGCTCCGTTCTGTCGGTCGATGCGGAAGCACTCTACATGAACATGGATTTCATTTTGCTATAGTCCTGACCGATCCGAAGGAGGCCTCGCATGGCACGCGACGAACTGCGCCCGATCATCAAGCTCTGCTCCACCGCAGGCACCGGCTACACCTACGTGACCCGCAAGAACCGCCGCAACGACCCGGACCGCCTGATCCTGCGCAAGTACGACCCGGTCGCCAGGCAGCACGTCGACTTCCGCGAAGAGCGCTGACCCCGGACCGGCAGAGCCGGCCCCGGACCCGACAGGAGAGCACATGAAGCCCGGAATCCACCCCGAGTACCGCCCGGTCGTCTTCCGCGACAAGGCCGGCGGCCTCGCCTTCCTCACCCGGTCGACCCTGACCAGCTCCGCCACCGTCGAGTGGGAGGACGGCCGCACCTATCCCGTGGTCGACGTCGAGATCTCCTCGGCCAGCCACCCCTTCTACACCGGGAAGAGCCGGGTGCTGGACACGGCCGGCCGCGTCGAGCTGTTCGAGCGCCGCTACGGCGCCACCGGCCGCTGAACGCGGGGCGCCGGGCCTGCCGAGCGGCCGGCGGCCCGTCGGCCGCTTGGCAGGAATCCGGACATGAGCTCCCTTAGCGTGGAAGGAGCCCGAAAGTCCTCCAGCGAACGGGGAGCGGACCGATGGCTGCTTCCAGGTCCGGCCCGGTGTCCCACCGCCCCTTACGGCCGGCACTCCGCGACGCCGCGGCCCTGGCGCTGGCGCTGGCCGTGACGGCGGCCTGCTCCGGCGCCCCCGGCAGCGGTCCGTCCGCTCCCTCCCCGTCGGGCGGGGCCATCCAGGTGGTGGCCGCCGAGAACTTCTGGGGCAGCATCGCCGCCCAGCTCGGGGGTGAGCACGTGAGGGTCACCGACATCATCAGCAACCCGAACGCCGACCCCCACGACTACGAGCCGACCGCCGCCGACGCCCGTACGGTCGCCGGCGCCCGGTACGCCGTGGTCAACGGGGTCGGCTACGACGCGTGGGCGGCCAAGCTGCTGGACGCCAACCCGGTGTCCGGCCGCACGGTGCTGACCGTCGGCGACCTCGTCGGCGTCGGCCAGGGCGGCAACCCGCACCGCTGGTACTCCCCCTCGGACGTCCACCGGGTCATCGAGCGGATCACCGCGGACTACCGCAAGCTCGACCCGGCCGACGCCGCCTACTTCGACCGGCAGAAGGCCGCGTACGAGGCCAGGGGCCTCGCCCGCTACGACCAGCTGATCGCCGACATCCGCGGCCGGTACGCGGACACCCCGATCGGCGCCTCCGAGTCGATCGTGACCCCGCTCGCCGACGAGCTGAAGCTGAAGCTGCTCACCCCCGAGTCCTTCCTCGACGCGATCAGCGAGGGCACCGATCCGACCGCCCAGGACAAGGCCACCGTCGACCGGCAGATCGCCGAGAAGCAGATCAAGGTCTACGTCCACAACAGCCAGAACTCCACGCCCGACGTCCAGGCCACAACCTGGCCGGCCTGCTCGCCGGCGCCGGTGGCTCGCTCAGCCCGGTGATCGCCGCCCTGCTCCACAACACCAGCAGCATCGCCGTCGTCGGCAACTCCGCCCGCCTGGTCGACCACCAGCCCCACCTGCCCGGCGAAGCCGGCCCCGTCCGGCACGCCGCCCCGCTGGAGGACCACCGCGTCCGCTGACGCCCACGGCCGGCTCCGCCGGGCGACCGCGCGGGCCGACCCCGCCCGTCCGCCGCCGAGGCCCGCGCGCTGCCCGCGCGACCCCAACCGTCAGTGCCCGCCGGTAGGTTGAGCGCATGAACAAGACGATCACGGACAGGGTGGCGCGGTTCCGGGACGCCGCCGCGGAGAATGGCCTGCCGGACGCGGAGGTGGAGCGCTGGCTCGGCCACCTGCGGCCGGCGGTGTACCTGGCGGCCGGGGGCGAGGGCCCGGCCGCCGCCGTGGCGGGCGGTGACCCGTGGCTGCCCGCGGGGGCCGAGGTGCCGTGCGCCCCGCTGGCGGCATCCGTCGACCTCGCGGCGCTGCCGGCCGGTGCGACGAACCTGCCGCTGCCCGCCGACGGGCGGCTGCTGTTCTTCGGCGAGCCGGACGTCGTCAACTCCGGCCGGGAGGTGGCGGACGCGGTCCGGTACGTCCCGGCGGGGACACCGACCGTACGGCGGGAGACGGAAGAGCACTACGAGGAACACCGGCTGGGGACGGTCTGGGTGGAGCCGTCCGCGCAGATGGACGACTACTTCGCGCTCGACCTCTGGGGCGAGGACCCGGACGACGAGCAGTTCGAGCTGGCGGACGAGCTGGCCACGATATGGGCGGGGACCGGCGGCCACCGGCCGCCGTGGGAGTTCCAGCTGGGCGGCCACCCGACCTCGCCGCAGTACGACCCGGTGTACGACGCCCTCCAGGAGGACGGCGCGTCGCAGGACTGGGTGCTGCTCGCCTCGTGGCGGTGCGGCGAGGCCAGGGGCGGCCCGGATGCGGGGATCGTGCACTGGGTGATCCGCCGGGCCGATCTGGCGGAGCTGCGGTTCGATCGGGTGCTCCGCTGCGCCGACATGGGCTGACCGGCCCCGGCGGAACGCCGCCGGCCTCGGCGTCAGCGCCGGCCTGCTCGCCGAGCACGCGCAAGCGGTGCCGCACGACCCGACGCACGAACTCGGCGGGGTGCAGGTCCTGCACCTGCGCCCAGACCGGGCCGAGCAGCCCCTCGAACGCTGCGTGCTGCGCACGATGGATCGAGCGCCATGCCTCGGGGCGCCCCGGTGCATGCAGTCCATGGATCCATGCCGGGGCAGGCGTGCGCGCGGGTGCGTAGACCCGCTCCAGTTCGGCACCGACCAGCTCGGCCGGGGCCGAGCGGACCTGTTCCAGGGCGTCCGGGAGGGAGTCCGCCAGCACATCCAGGAAGCTCGGCGCCCACCCGGCCGGGACGAGGACCGGAGCGGGGGGCCGCCGTCGGCAGAGCGCGAAACGCCCTGCGCAGCCGTGAGCGGGTGGACGAGATCGCTGTCCCTGCGGCACCCGAGCGCAGCCGCCCCTGCTCCGCAAGCGGCTCCTGCTGATCGCGGCCAGCCGACGAACCCCCACGGCGACGAGCCCATGACCGACTAGCCCCTGCCGTCTCGGGCCTGACGGTCCAGGAACTCGATCAGTCGCGTTTCCGAACGAAGAAGCCGTTCCCGTTGCTCCTGGGGAAGAGAAGCGAGTGCGTCGACAAGCACTCGCGTCCGTGGAACGTGCACCATGTTGCCGGAGTAGATCCGACAGCCGGAACACCAGGCGAATCCGATGCAGCGCTCGAAACCGGAGGACTCGGGCGGGTGGAACCGGTACTGGTACGAGCGGACCGGCGTCCCGCATGCGGCGCAGACCCGGCGTTCTCCGTCGAAGGCGGACCAACCCATGCTGACCTTGCGCCAGTGCTGACGCCCCGCGGGTGCTCTTCAAGTCGTCATGCCGGGCATTCTCTCTCGCCGCGAGCCGCCGGGCACAGCCGTCCGGGTCAGGCAGCCGAGCCGACAACGGACCGCAACGGCTTCGTGATCGACTTCATGAAGTCTGTGGCTGAGCCGTCATTTCAGGTTCTGGTTCGACTTCTGCGACCCCGGTCGCGGTGAGTTACCGGCTTCGCCGCTGTATCGAGCACGTCAGCTACCAGATCTGTACACCGCCGCCCATCTGCGCCGCTCGCTGGGCGGCGTCGCGGATATTGTTCAGACGATCCGCGATCTCGCCGGTGCGCTGGCCGATGGGCTTGGCCGAGTCCATGCGAGCGGCGATGGCCTCGATGTTGTTCTGGAGAAGGAGGACTTCGTCGATGAACTCCGGAACGTTTTCCGGGGCAACGCGGAGGTCGCTACCAGCCAGTTGAGGGAAGAACCGCGCCCCGAGCGCACGGACGGTTTCCGATCCCCAGACCGTAGTACGCCAGCTCTCGAAGCCGGCAAGATCCGACGCCCCTTCGGGGACGTCGAGGAAGCGGGACTCGCCGTTCTCGTCAGTGGTGAACACATCGACCAACAAGCTCATGCGCGAAGTCGACCATGTCCTTGCCCGGGTGGTCCACGTGTTTCCGCTTCGGCCACACGAGACCGGCGCAGGCATGGGCCTCCTTTCAGAGCCGGTTTCGACAGTGGGATCGAGAGCCACCTCCGCCGGCGGTGCGACACGCCGCCTTCGGAGCAATGTCATCGACTGCTCCGGTTGGACGCGACAGGCTGGGGGCCTTGACCATCTCCCTGCACGCCCGCAGGCCCCCGCCGCCGACAATCGGCCGCTGCCGTCCTTGTCGAAGTACGACCGCCTGCTCACGCGCAGGCCCACCGAGGAAGGCACGGCATGACCTTGAAGACCGCGGAAGGCGGGCGCACGCAGCCGCCGCCGAGGATGTCCGTGCCGGACGTCGACGCGCTGATCGAGACCGGCACCGAGTGTTACCGGCTCCAGACCACCGGGGCCGAGCGCCGGACCACCAGGCGCTCGTGATGGCGGGAGGGAGCGGGGAAGAAGAACCGAAGCAGCCGCCCTTTCCCGACCTGCGGCGTCTGTCCGCCGAACTCGACCACATGGCCGAGCAACTGGGCGCCCTGGCTGCCGCCAAGGACCGGCTGGAGGGCCTGTTGGACGCGGTGCTGGCCATCAGCCGGGAGGTGGAACTGCCCGCGGTGCTGCACCGCATCGTGACCACCGCCATGGAACTGGCCGGCGCCCGCTACGGGGCACTGGGAGTGCTGCACGAGTCCGGCGAGTACCTGGAGGAGTTCATCGTCGCCGGCCTGTCCGAGGAGGAACGCGCCGACCTGGCCGGGATCGGCTTCCCACACGGCCGAGGCGTCCTCGGGCACATGCTCCGCCACCCCGAACCCCTGCGGGTCGAGGACATCTCCTCCCACCCGTCCTCCATCGGGTTCCCACCCGGCCACCCGCGCATGCGCACCCTCCTGGGCGTCGCCATCAGCGTCCGCGGCGAGATCTACGGCGACCTCTACCTCTCCGAGCGTCGCGACCAGCAGCCCTTCGACGCCCACGACGAGAACGTCGTCGCCGCCCTGGCCGGCGCCGCCGGCATCGCGATCGAGAACGCCCGGCTGTTCGAACAGGTTCGTGGCGGATCCGAGTTGTTCCAGCGGCTTCTGCTGCCGGCCCTGCCCGACCTCACGCCCTTCACCGCCGCCGCCGTCTACCAGCCCGCCGCCGAGCCCAACCGGCTCGGCGGCGACTGGTACGACGCCATCCTGCTGCCCGACGACACGGTGACGGTCGTCATCGGCGACGTGGTCGGCCACGATCTGCGTGCCGCCGCCGCCATGGCTTCCACCCGCAACATGCTGCGCGCTCTGCTGTTCGACCGGCGCACTCCGCCCAGCGCGGTCCTCGCCCAGCTCGACCGCACCCTGCAGGCCATCACCGACAACCCCGTCACCACCACCAGCCTGGCTCGCATCGAGCCCGACGGGCACGCCTGGAGGCTGCACTGGAGCACCGCGGGCCACGTCCCACCGCTGCTGATCACCCCCGACGGGCGAGCGGAATACCTGTTCGCCGAGCCCGGACTACCGCTCGGAGTCAGCACGGCGCAGCCCCGCCCCGACCACACCCGCCACCTGCCCCCGGACACCACCGTGGTCTTCTTCACCGACGGGCTCATCGAACGCCACGACCGCCCCATCGATCGGAGTCTGGACGAGCTCGCCGACCTCGCCACCACCCACGCCGCCCTGCCCCTACAGGACTTCGTCCAGGCGCTGGCCGACCACCACCCCAGCGACGGCCACGACGACATGGCCATCCTCGCCCTGCGAACCCCGCACATCCGACCCCGCCCCGAGGCCCCGCCATCGCCAGCCCGGTGAACGTCCCCGGTCACAGCACCGGGTTCCGTCCGGCGCGTCGTGGCAGGTCACGCCACAGTACGCTGGGGCGGTGCTGCTCCCCGCCGTCCCGCGCATCCGCCTGCGTTCCGTCGATCAGCCGGCTGTCGACACGCCATTCGGCCCGCTGACCTTCACCACGGCCATCGGGAACACCGGCCTTTCGCCGCAGCCTGATGAGCTGTTCCAGCTGCCGGGTGACCGGACGCTCGCCCGCTGGGTGAGGTGTGACGCCCGCGTCGAGCTGCTGCTCACCCCGTACGATCCCGAGCTCGACCCCGCGCGCTGGGGGCCGCTGACCGACTGTCGCGCGGCGGTCTGGCGGATCGACGCCCTCGCACCGCTCGGGCGGGTGCGGTTCTCCGCGGGGCTGCCGGCGCGGCTTCCGGAGGGGGCCGACGGAGGGTACGACGGGGGTCAGGCACTGGCTGCGATCACGGTGGAGGACGAGACGACCCGGCTCACCATCGGGGGCAACGACGAGGAGGCGATCTGCTGGGGCGCCGACGCGGGAGAGGTACCGCGGCGGTGGGCTGCGCTGATCGACGAGGTGCACGATCATTCGGTCAGCACGTGGGGCGTGGACTACGGCTACCACCACGGCCTGTCCTGGACGCTGCCCCCGCTGGAGGCCGGCGAAAACTGTGAACTCCCCGTGGTGACGGCCTGGGCCCCGGCCGCCGACGAGAGTGCGAACACCTGGTACGCCGTCACGCCATCGCCAACGGTGCTGCTGAGTCAGGTCACCGCCGAGCTGGCGAAGCGGGCCGACGCTCCGGACGCGAGCTGACCACGGCCTGGGCCAGAGGCGTATCGACGCGGCGGTGGCTGTGCCGTGGAGGACGTAGGAGCGTTTGTCGGACTGCGTCGCGACGGCCGGACCGCGGCATCTCCCGCTGGGCGTCGGTGACCGACGACGGCGGGATCGTCGGACCGGAACGACTCACACCCGACCAACGACGAATCTCCGACTCCGGCCGCTAGCCCCGCCGGCGGCGGCGAGCGGGCGCTCCCGAGGCCCAGAAGCCCACCGCGATGAGGGCGAAGGCGGCGAGCGGGATGCCCTGGGTGGCCAGGTAGGTCCACCGCTCCGCGTGCGTCCAGCCGGAGGGGGCGTAGCCCTCGCCGAACCAGTCCGCGCCCAGCCCGGGCGCGATCAGCTGGACCGTGGCGAACGCGATCAGCAGGGTCAGCAGCGCGGACACGGCGGTGGGGTAGGGCGTGCGGAAGGGCCGCTCGGCCAGCGGGAACTTGCGCCGCAGGACGGGCAGCGCGGGGAAGATGCCCAGGTAGCTGACCAGCGTCGTGGAGACGGCCAGCGAGAGCACCGCGCCGAAGAGTTTGGCGGCGTCCCCGCCCGTGAGTTCGTGGGCGGGGACGAGTACGCCGGTGGCGACCAGCCCGCTGAGCAGGTTGACCCGGACGGGCGTGCCGAATCTCGCCGATATCACGCCGAGCGCCCGCGGCGCGGCTCCGTCGTATCCGGAGACGGCCAGGGCCCGGTCGGTGCCCATCAGCCAGGCCACGCCGGAGGAGAACAGGGTCAGCGCGAACAGCACCGCGGTGAGGCCGCCGAGGAGCAGGCCCGCCCCGCTCAGGACGACCGTCCCGTCGCCCTCGATCCGGCCGCCGTAGACGGTGAACACCTGGCGGATGGCGTCGAGGAAGCCGTGCAGGCCGGTGACGGCCTCGGTCGGCAGGACGAGCAGGATGCCCAGGATCGGCAGCGTGTAGAGCAGGACGCTGAGCGCGCCGCCGCGCAGGATGGCGAAGGGGACGTCCCGCTGCGGGTCGCGCATCTCGTCTCCGGCGCTGTTGGGCAGCTCGAAGCCGACGAAGTTGAACATCAGCACCGGCACCAGGCCGATGAAGCCGGCCCAGCTGGGGGTGAAGTCGGAGACCCCGAAGCCGTGCAGGCCGTGCTCGGCCGCGTACACCAGCACGGTGGCGGTGAACAGGGCGAGCAGCAGCAGACGGGCCCAGCCGCCCAGGATCGGAATCCACTTGCCGATGTCGAGGGAGAGGATCGCGGTGAGCACGCCGAGCCAGATGAAGCACAGCGTGAAGGCGTAGAAGCCGACCGTGCCCAGCGGCCTGCCGTCGCGGAAGAACGTGGTGAAGGCGGTCAGGGCGGAGACGGAGAGCGTCCCGCCGATCCAGACCGGGGTGGTCACCCAGTACATGAAGTTGTTCAGCGCTCCGGCCAGGTGGCCGAAGGCCAGCCGCACCCAGAGGTAGGGGCCGCCCTCCTGGGGGAAGGCCGTGCCCAGCTCCGCGCAGAGCGCGGCAGAGGGGACGAAGAACACCACCGCCAGCAGCACCATCCAGCTGAAGGCCTCGGCTCCGTGCGCCGCGACGGTGCCGATGGTGTCCAGGCCGACGATGGTGCAGAGCAGGAAGAAGAGGATGTCGAAGCGGCCGAAGTGCTTGCGCAGCTTGCGCCGTTCGAGCTCGGAATCGGGGGCGCGGCCGGCCGGATCGGCGACGGGTGGCGTGAGGGAGTCTGAGAGGTCGTCCACGCCGAAGAATGCTGCACACTTCGGCGGATCACCACAACGGGGCGTGAGAATCTCCGTCCCACGCCCCGAAGAACCGGAGATCTTTCGACGCCACCGCCCGGTGGGCGCCTTCCTTGCTGCGGAAGTGAAACACCGTCAATATGACAACTCCCTTTTACGGACGAGACATTGACCTGCCGTCACCGCTGTGGTGACACTGGAACACCAGGCCCGACAAGTCCTCCGGTGACGCATCAGGGAGCCTCTCGCGTGAAAGTCAATCTGTACTACGCCCCCTTCCCCTCCCAGGTCTTCAGGGGGTGCGACGAACCCATCAACACCGAGCGGCCGCTGAATCCGAAGAGCGCCCTGCCGACGCTGGCCAGCGGGCTGAGGATGTTCTCGGAGACCATGGGCTTCGACTGCGACATCGAGATCGTCGACATGCAGCTCGGGGGCCAGCGCATCCACTACAAGACCATCCCGTACGGCCCGCACCAAATGGACTGCTTCCGCTTCGGCTCCCCCTTCGAGGACTACGTCGAGAAGATCAGGGAAGCCGACATCCACGGGCTCACCTGCAATTTCACCAATAGCGCCCAGATCACCGCGGACCTCGCCCGGTTCATCAAGAGCGTCAACCCCAAGGCGTTCGTGGTGGCGGGGGGGGTCGACCCCACCGCCCGCCCGTACTACTACCTGGAGCGCGGGGTCGACCTGGTGGTCCAGGGCGAGGGCGAGTGGGTCTTCTCCCGGGTGGTGCAGGCCTACGCCAACGGCGGGGACTACGGCGGGATACCCAACACCGCCACCCGCGAGCGGATCGCCCCGAAGGTCGACATGTCGCACATCCTCGACATGAACGAGCTGCCGCCGATGGCCCTGGACCTGGTCGGCGACCTGTCGCTCTACACCGACACCGCCGAGGGCCCGCCGCCGGAGGGCGTCGGCTCGAACTTCATCTGCTGGGAGACCTCCCGCGGGTGCGCGTGGCGCTGCTCCTTCTGCACCGCGCCCTCGCGCGGCAAGTACCGCTACATGTCGCCGGGCGCCGTGGAGCAGCACCTCAGGTACTTCCGGGAGCTGGGCATCCGGACCATCGTCTGGCAGGAGGACAACCCGCTCTCCCGCATCCAGCAGAACGGCACCGGGCGCTTCCTCTACGACAGCGGCCGCGAGGAGCTGCTGGAGATCTTCCGGATGATCCGCGAGTACGGCTTCGCCTGGGAGTTCGCGAACGGCATCGAATTCGGCAAGTTCAGCCAGAAGGGCCGGTTCGACCACGAGCTGGCCGAGGCGCTGCTGGGCAACGAGAAGTCGGCGGACGGCTGGACGGGCTGCTACCGGGTGCAGATCCCGCTGGACAACATGAACATCGCCAAGAGCCGCTTCCCCAAGCTGCTCGGCTTCGACGAGCAGGTCGACATCCTGGCCACCATGCTCACCGACTACGGGGTCGGCCACCAGACCTACGACCTGTTCATCGGCTACCCCGAGCAGGACGCGGCCGCGGTGGACCAGTTCAACGAGTACTGCCTGCGCATCAAGGACGAGCTGGGCGCCCTGGGCGGCAGCACCTACCAGCCGTACTTCAACGTCTTCAACCTCTCGCTCCTGCCGGGCGCGCGCGACTACACCACGCTGCGCGACCTGCTGGCCTTCGACGTGGACGAGAACCCCGAGGTGATCGGGATCTTCCTGTCCGCGATCAACACCCCGCACTTCAGCTACTGGGACGTCTACCGGAAGCGGCTGGAGATGACGAACTCCCTCAACGACCGCGAGATGCACCGGCTCTACGACGGCATCTACGCCGGGTCGACCGCGGCGGGGGTGTGACGGCGATGCGCGTCAACCTCTACTACGCCCCCTACCCGGGCCAGCGGTTCGCCGGGGAGCCGGACACCATCAGCCCGATCCGGGTGTTCAACCCGAAGAGCGCCCTGGCGACCCTCGCGGCCGGCGCCCGCGCCTACCTCGACGAGTGGGGCGTCGACGCCGAGTTCCGGATCATCGACACCCAGGTGGACGACGACGAGCCGGTGCTCTACAAGTCCTTCTCCTACGGCCCGCGCACCATCGAGTGCCTGCGCTACGGAGGGGCGTTCGAGCGCTACGACGCCTCGCTGCGGGAGGCCGACGTCATCGGCATCTCCAACAACTTCACGAACTCGGCCGGCGCCGTGACCGACTTCGCCAAGTACGCGAAGGCCGTCAACCCGCGGGCGCTGGTCGTCGCCGGGGGCATGGACGCGACCGCCCGCTCCGAGTGGTACCTGGACAACGGCTTCGACGTGGTGGTCCAGCTGGAGGGCGAGTACATCTTCGCCAAGGTGGTCGAGGCCACCGCCAAGGGCACCCCGCTCAAGGAGGCGGTGTTCTGCCGCGAGTACGGCAACGGGCAGATCGTCTTCGGCGGGCCCAACCTCAACATGAACGACCTGCACCCGATGGCGCTGGACCTGGTGGAGGGCCTGGAGCGGTACAACGACACCGGGGAGGGCACCCCTCCGTCCACCGTCGCCGCGCCCTTCACCTGCTTCGAGTCCTCCCGCGGGTGCTACCGCACCTGCTCGTTCTGCGCCACGCCGATGCGCGGCAAGTACCGCTACATGTCCGCCGAGTCGGTGGAGAAGCACTTCGCGTACTTCCGCTCCATGGGCATCCGGAACATCCTGTTCCAGGAGGACAACATCCTCTCCCGGCTCCAGCGCAGCGGTCGCGGCACCATGCTGCACAAGACCGGCCGCGAGGAGGTCATGGAGATCTTCCGGCTGGCCCGCGAGTACGGCTTCTCCTGGGAGTTCGCCAACGGCCTGGAGTTCGGCAAGTTCCTCGACCTCGGCAAGCCGGACCTGGAGCTCATGGAACACATGTTCTGGAGCGACCGCTCCGGCGGGACCTGGCGCGGCTGCTACCGGGTGCAGATCCCCCTGGAGTTCCTCGGCGAGGACCCGACCAGCCGCTTCAACAAGCTCCGCGGTTTCGAGGAGGAACTGGAGATCCTCGACGCCATGCTCGACTACGGCGTGACGTACCAGACCTTCAACGTGCTGATCGGCCACGACGGCGACGACCGGCCCGCCATCGACCACTACCTCAGGCGCAGCCTCCAGCTGAAGGAGGCGCTGCTGAGCCGGGGAACGCACGTGGTGCCGTACTTCAACGTCTTCAACCGCACCCTGCTGCCGGGCACCGCCGACTTCCGCAACAAGAGCGAACGGCTGGAGTTCGACGTCGACCGCGACCCGGAGGTGATCAGCGTCTATCTGTCGCCGATGGGCACCGAGCACCTGTCGTACTATGAGCTCCTCGACGAACGCCTGCGTATGATGCGGGAGTTGAACGGCGATCTGATCGACCAGTACGACGGCATCCACCGCACGGCGGTCATCTCGGCCGGCACGGAGGCGTGAGGAGTGACGTGAGGGCACCACCGCGGAGGTATGGATTCGGTGCCCTGTGGCTGGGCCAGAGCCTGTCCCTGGTGGGCACGCAGATAGGCGCCCTGGCCCTGCCGCTGGTCGCGGTGGTCTCGCTCGGCGCCGACGCCGGTCAGCTGGGTGTCATCGGGGCGCTGCGCTACCTGCCGTTCCTGCTGCTGGCCCTGCCACTGGGCCCCGCGGTCGACCGGGGGGACCGCCGGCGGATGATGCTGGTGGCGGACGCCGCCCGGGCCGTGCTCGTCCTCACGGTGCCGGTGCTGTACGCGCTCGGCGAGCTCCGGTTGTGGTGGCTGTACGCCGTACCGTTCCTGACCGGCGCCTTCCAGGTGGTGTTCGAAACGGCCTGCCTGGCCTTCGTCCCGCAGCTGGTCGGCCGGGAGCGGCTGACCCGGGCCAACCGGAACCTCCAGGCCAGCCAGTCCGCCGCGGACCTCGGCGGGCCCGGTCTGGGCGGCATGGTCTGCGGGGCGGTCGGCGCGCCCGTCGCCCTGCTGTTCGACGCGTTCTCCTTCGCCTTCTCCGCCGCGACCCTGGCACTGATCAAGTCCCCGGGCCGGCCGGAGGCCCGGGCCCCGGCCGCAGGGCCGCGCGAGGCCGTCCGCTCCTGGTGGGCCGAGGTCCGGGCCGGCCTGGCCTTCGTCCTCGGCCAGGCGGAGCTGCGCGCGCTGGTGGTGGAGACGGCCGTCTTCAACGCCTGCGAGCAGGGCATCATGGTGCTCTACCTGGTCTACGCGGTACGGGAGTTGGGGTTCTCTCCGGCACTGCTCGGGCTGTCCCTGGCGGCGGCCGGGATCGGCGCGATGATCGGCACCTTCTTCTCCGAGGGGGCGTCGGCCCGGATCGGCCTCGGACCGACGGTGGTGGTGGGCTCCACCCTGGGCTGCGTCTCGTACCTGCTCGTCCCGGCGGCCGGCGGTGACCGTGCGGCCGTGTTCGGCACCGTCTGCGCCGGATTCGCGATCTCCGGGATCGCGGTCGGCATCTCGAACGTGCTCCAGGTGTCGCTGCGCCAGGCACTCACCCCCGACTCGCTCGGCGGGCGGACGACCGCCTCGTTCCGCTTCGTGGCCTACGGCACGGTGCCGCTCGGCACCCTGGTGGGCGGAGCGCTGGGCGAGGCGATCGGCCTGCGGTCCGCCCTGTGGGTGATGTCGACGGCGCTGCTGCTCGGCCCGCTGGCGATCATCTGCTCACCGCTGCCCCGGCGCCGCGAACTGCCCGCCGCCGAGCCCGGCGAGAGCGCCGAATCCCTTGCGGAGACATGATCATGACGTCACGTCAGCTGCTTTCCCGGCGGTAGGATCACCCCGATCGCTCATCCGGGAAGGACGTACGGTGGACAGGTTCGACTACCACGACGGAGTGCTGCACTGCGAGGAGGTGAACCTGGAGGACGTGGCCGCCGAGTACGGTACGCCGACCTACGTGTACTCGCGGGACACCTTCCGCACCCACCTCGCCGATCTGACGGCCGCTTTCGCGGAGCTGGATCCGCTGGTCTGCTACGCCGTCAAGACCTGCGGCAACCTGCACCTGCTGCACGAACTGGGCCAGGCGGGAGCCGGCGCGGACGTGGTGAGCGGCGGCGAGCTCTACCGGGCGCTCACGGCGGGCATCCCCGCCGAGCGGATCGTCTTCGCGGGCGTCGGCAAGTCCGAGGACGAGCTGCGCGAGGCGGTCGCCGCCGGCATCGGCTGCGTCAACGTGGAGTCGGAGTCCGAGCTGGAGCTGCTCGACCGGGTCGCGGACGGCCTGGGGCGCACGGTGCGCGCCGCGATCCGCGTCAACCCGGACGTCGAGGGGCACGGCACCCCGCAGAAGACCACCACGGGCACCCGGGGCAGCAAGTTCGGCGTGGACCTGGAGCGCGTGCCCGGGCTGTTCGCCCGCGCCACGGTGCTGTCCCGCGTGCGGCTGGTCGGCCTGCACATGCACCTCGGCTCGCCCATCTACTCGCCCGACCCCTACGTGCGGGGGCTGACCAGGCTCCTGGACCTGCTCGCCAAGCTGAACGCCGACGGCCACGAGATCGAGCTGATCAACATCGGCGGCGGGTTCGCCGCCGACTACGAGACCGGCCTGGCCCCCGGCTGGGACGCCTACGCGGCCGCGATCGTCCCCCTGCTCAAGCCCTTCGTCGCCGCCGGCGGCCGGGTGGTGACGGAGCCCGGGCGCTCCATCGCCGCCAACGCCGGCGTGCTGCTCACCCGGGTGCGCTACCTCAAGGACGCCGGCGGGCACCGGGTCGCCGTGGTCGACGCCGGGATGAACAACATGATCCGGGCGGCCTTCTACGACTCCTTCCACTTCATGTGGCCCGTCCGCCCCGCGCAGGCACTCGTCCCGCCGAGCCGCTCCGAGCACCCGCGGCTCACCGGGCTCCACCGGTACGACGTCGCCGGCCCGATCTGCGAGTCCTCCGACTACCTCGCCCGCGACCGGGCCCTGCCGAGCCTGGCCGAGGGCGACCTGATCTGCGTCTTCGGGGCCGGTGCGTACGGCATGGCGATGGCCAGCCAGTACAACTCCTCGCTGCGCCCGGCCGAGGTCCTGGTGGAGGGCGCGGACAGCAGGCTGATCCGCCGCCGCGACACCTACACCGACCTGGTCGAGGCGGAACTCGCCCTGCCCGGAACGCGGTTCTGAGCCCACCGGTGGGCGCACCGGAGCGGTGCGCCCACCCGGGCGTCAGCCCTTCGCCAGCCGGCGGGCGAAGGGCAGCAGTTCGGCCTCGCCGACCGGCCGCCAGTCCAGTCCGCAGGACTCGGCGAGCTCCCTGCCGCGCTTGCCGCCGAAACCCGCGTGCCCGTCGCCGAAGAGCCGCGACAGCCCGTCCCCGGCCCCGCCTCCCGTCCCGGCCCCGTTCTCGGCGTCCGGTTCGGGCAGCACCGACCGCAGCGCGGCCAGCGGGCCCGCCGCGCACTCCGCGCCGCCGGCGACGGCCGCGTGGAACTCCCGGTACCCGACCTCGCGCAGCGGCACCAGGTCGGAGACCAGCGCGAGGAGCAGTTCCAGCCGCACCGCCCCCGGCCGCAGCAGGTGGAAGGTCTCGTCGTCCCGGCCGCCGCGCAGGGCACCGACCACGGCCGTCGCCACCTGGTCCACCGGAGTCCAGTCGGTCACCGCCCCGGTGCGCGGGCGCACGCCGAGCAGGACACAGGCGCGCAGCAGCAGGTCCAGCAGGGAGCGGGAGTTGCCCGCGCCGGTGCGCGAGTGGGGCATCACCTCCCCGAGCCGGTGGACGGTGACGGGGATGCCGCGGCTCCGGGCGGCGGCGAGCACGCGCTCCGCCGCCCACTTGGAGCAGCCGTAGCCGTCCTCGGGCGGCTCCGGGGGGAGCCGGTCCTCCTCCCGCACCGGCAGCAGCGCCGTCCGCCCGCCCGCGAACACGCCCAGCGTGGAGACGTGGTGCAGCCGTTTCGGCCGCGTCCGCGCCGCCAGCCGCAGCACCTCGGTGGTGCCGTGGACGTTCGGGCCGCGCAGGCCCGGGTAGCCCCGCACCAGGTTGACCAGGGCGCCGCTGTGCACCACCGAGTCGATCTCGGCGGCCAGCGCGGCCCACACCCCCGAGGACAGGCCCAGCTCCGGCCGGGCCAGATCGCCCGGCACCGCCACGACGCGCTCCGGGTCGTACCCCCGCCCGATCCCGTCCAGGACCTCGGCGAGCCGCCGGGCACCCGCGGACGCGTCCTCGGCGCGCAGCAGGCAGTGCACCACCGCGTCGGTGCCGTCCAGCAGTTCGGCGAGCAGGTGCGAGCCGACGAAGCCGGTGGCTCCCGTCAGCAGCACCCGCCGAGGCCCACCGCGCGGCGGGCGCCCCGGCGCCGGGGGGATCCGGGCGGCGCGCTCGACGTCCCGCAGGACACCGGCCACGGAGGGCGCCGCGGACGGCGAGCCCTCGCGGTGGCGGCGCAGCAGCCGGGCCTGCTCGCGCAGGGTGGTCGCGGCGGCGAGTTCGCGCGGCGCGATGCGCAGGCCCGAGCCGCGCTGCAGCCCGGCCGACAGGCGCTGGAGCGTCAGTGAGGTGCCGCCGAGCGCGTAGAAGTCGGCGTCCGGGGCGGGGGTGGCGCCGTGGAGGTCGGCCAGCAGGGCCTGCCAGAGCGCGGCGACGGCCTGTTCGTCGCGGTCGAGCGCGACGGTGCCACCGGGCTGCGCCGCGAGGTGGACGGCGGCGAGCCGGGCCAGCTCCCGCCGGTCGGTCTTGCCGTTGGGGGTGAGGGGCAGCTGTTCCAGCACCAGGAAGGCGCGCGGGACGGCGTGGGAGGGCAGCAGGCCCCGGGCGTGCTCGGCCAGTTCCCCGGCCGCGACCGGACGGCGGGCCGAGCGGGCGGTGACGACGCAGCAGACGAGGGTCCTCAGGTCGCCCTCGCCGTGGACGACCGCGCGCGCCTGGTGGACGAGGGGGTGGGCGGCGACGGCGGCCTCCACCTCCAGCAGGTCGATCAGCACGCCGCCCAGCTTGACCTGCTGGTCGCGGCGCCCGACGAACATCAGCAGACCGTCCTCCCGCTGCCAGGCCAGGTCCCCGGTGCGGTACAGCCTCGGCCCGGGGATCTCGGGGAAGGCGTTCGGCACGAAGGCGGCGGCCGTCCGCTCGGGGTCGCCCAGGTAGCCGGCCCCGAGGCAGTCCCCGCCGAGGTGGATCTCGCCGACGGTACCGGGCGGCACCAGGGCCCCGTGCCGGTCGAGCAGCACCGCGCAGGTGTTGTCGATCGGCCGTCCGATCGGTATCGCCTCCGTGTCTGCGTCGCCGATCTCGTGGAACACCGAACCGATCGAGGCCTCGGTGGGGCCGAAAGTGTTGGTCAGGGTGATCCGGGGAAGCAGGGTACGGAACGCGCGGACGGTGGCCGGGTCGATCTCCTCACCGCCGATCAGCAGGCGTCGCAGGGACGAGAGCCGGCCGGGCAGGTCGGGGTCGGAGGCGAGCAGGTCCACGAGCGTGTCGAAGACGGAGGGCACGAAGTCCGTCATGGTCACCCGGTGGCGGGCGATCTCGTCGACGGTGCGGGTGAGGTCGAGGATGCCCTCCCGGCGGGGCAGCACCACGCGGCTGCCCTTGGTGAGCGGCCACAGCAGTTGCCAGAGCGAGGAGTCGAAGACGTGGCGGCTGTTCTGCAACACCACGTCCGGCCCGGCGCCGAAGCGCCGGGTCATCGTCAGGAAGCGGTTCAGCAGCCCGCGGTGGAGGTTGAGGGCGCACTTGGGCGTGCCGGTCGAACCGGAGGTGAAGAAGCCGTAGGCCAGGTCGTCCACGCCCGGCACGGCCCGGGTCACCGCCGGCGTGCGGACCTCCGGCCGCGCCGGGCCGGCGACCCGGAGCACCGGCACCCCGAGATCCGGTACCGGGCCCGGTCCGGTGCGCACCGCCAGGCGGGGCCGCAGCGCGACGACGGCGTCGGCCAGGCGGGCCCGCGGCCACTGGTCGTCCACCGGGACGAAGGGCGCGCCGAGCTTCATCGCGGCCAGCATCACCACCGCCAGCTCCGGCCCCCCGCCGGTGATCACGGGTACGAAGTCGCCGCGCGCCACGCCCCGCTCGCGCAGCGCTGCCGCCCAGGCGCCGGAGAGCGCGTCCAACTCGCCGTAGCGCAGGCAACGGTCGTCCCAGAGCAGCGCGGGCCGCTCCGGTGCGCGCCGTGCCTGTTCCTCGATCAGCTGGATGACCGTCCGGTCGGTGCGGTAGGACACTCGGGGCCCCTGGTAGTCGACCAAGAGCCGGTGTCGGAGGTCGGGTTCGGGATCGGGTCGGAGTTCGGGTTGCACCACTGCTCCCTTCACTAGCCGTCAGATATCTTCAATCTCTCAAGCTTCCAATGGAATTGGCACTATGCAGGAGGGTGGTGGAACCGATGCGTCTACGTCGCTTCGGTCGGACCGGTTGGCAGGTCGGCGAGGTCGGCTACGGCATGTGGGGCATCGGCGGCGGCCCCGGCGGGTGGACCGGCGGGGACGGTGACGAGGGGCGCGAGGCGCTGCGCCTCGCCGTGGCCCAGGGCTGCGACTTCTTCGACACCGCCTGGATCTACGGCCGCGGTGTCAGCGAGCGGCTGCTGGGCGAACTGCGCGGGGAGCACCCCGGGCAGCGGCTCCGCCTCGCCACCAAGATCCCGCCGCTGGACCGCCGGTGGCCGCCGCGTCGCGACGCGCGTTTCGACGAGGTCTTCCCGGACGCGCACGTCGACGAGTACGTGGACCTCAGTCTGGCGAACCTCGGGGTCGACCGGATCGACCTCCTCCAGTACCACGTCTGGGAGGACGCCTGGGCCAAGGACGAGCGGTGGCTCGCCCAGGCGGCCCGGCTCAAGCGGGAGGGCCGGATCGAGGCGCTCGGCATCAGCGTCAACCGCTGGGAGCCGGCCAACGTGCTCGCCGCCCTGGAGACCGGGCTGGTCGACGCGGTCCAGGTGATCTACAACATCTTCGACCAGGCGCCGGAGGACGAGCTGTTCCCGGCCTGCGAGCGGCACGACGTCGCGGTGATCGCCCGGGTGCCGTTCGACGAGGGCACCCTCACCGGCACCCTGACCCCGGACTCCCGCTGGCCGGAAGGGGACTGGCGCAACAGCTACTTCGTGCCGGAGAACCTGGCGGCCAGCGTCGAGCGGGCGGAGCGGCTGCGCCCGGTCGTCCCCGAGGGGATGACGATGCCGGAGCTGGCGCTGCGCTTCGTCCTCCAGCACCCGGCGGTCTCGACGGTCATCCCGGGGATGCGCCGGCCCTCGCACGTCCGGGCCAACCTGGCCGTCAGCGACGGCGCGGCGCTCAGCGAGGAGCTCATGGCCGAGCTGCGCCGCCACCGCTGGGACCGGGTGCCCACGGAGTGGTCGCAGTGACCCGGCCGGTGGTCGCCGTCGTCGAGCCGTTCTCCACGGGCTCTCAGCTGGCCCCCGAGCTCGCCCGGCGGGGCTGGGACGCCGTCGCCGTGGTCGGCGGCGGCAACGTGCCCGCCGACTTCCGCACGGGGTTCCGTCCGGGGCAGTACCGGGCCGTGCTGGACGCCGCCGACGGCGACCCGCTCGCGCGGCTCGCAGCGTACCGGCCCGCCCACGTCATCGCCGGCTGCGAGTGGGGGGTGACCGCCGCCGACCGGCTCGCCGAGCAGCTGGGGGTGCCCGGCAACGGCACCCGGCTGAGCCCCTGCCGCCGGGACAAGTTCGCGATGGCCGAGCGACTGCGCGAGGCCGGACTGGACGCGGCCGCGAGCCTCGCCACCGACCGGCTGGAGGAGGTGCTCGACTGGGCCGAGGCGCGCGGCCACTGGCCGCTGGTGATCAAGCCGCTGGCCAGCGCGGGCTCGGACTCCGTGGCGATCTGCGCCGACCCGGCCCAGACCGCCGCCGCGTTCGGGCGCGTCCACGGCCGGACGGACCGGATGGGCGGTCTCAACGAACGGGTGCTGGCGCAGGAACTGCTGGTCGGCGACCAGTACTTCGTCAACACGGTGAGCCTGGACGGCCGCCACTACGTCCACGAGATCTGGCGGGAGCGGCGCACCACCGTCGACAGCGCGGTCGTCTACGACTACCAGGAGCTGCTGCCCGCCGAGGGCGCCGAGCAGCGGGCCCTGGCGGCCTACGTGGTGCGGGTGCTGGACGCGCTCGGCATCGCCCACGGCCCGGCGCACGCGGAGGTGATGCTCACCCCGCGCGGCCCGGTGCTGATCGAGGTCGGCGCCCGGCTGGAGGGCTCGGTGACCTCGCGCGGCCCCGAGGCGGCCACCGGGCACAGCCAGGTGTCGCTGACCGTGGACGCCCTGACCGCGCCGGACGACTTCGCCCGGCTGCCCGGGACGGACTACCGGCTGCGGCAGCACCTCCGGGTGGTGTGCCTGATCGCCTCCAGGGACGGGCGGGTCGCGGGCGAGCCGCTCGCGGAGCTCCGCGGCCTGCCCACCTACCTGTGCGGGTCGGTGGACCGGCTGGAGGCGGGCGCACCGGTCCGCCGGACGGTGGACCTCTTCACCTCGCCCGGCCACCTCTACCTCGTCGGGGCCGCCCGCGAGGGGATCGAGCGCGACTACCGGCGGGTCCGCGAACTGGAACGCACCGGGCTCTACCGGGGCGGGCCCCGCCCCGGCGAAGCCGTCGGAGCGGCCGGGTGAACGCGGCCGCGGCACCGGGGCCGCCGGCGATCCGCCTGGTGGGGAGCATCGCCGAGGTCGGCCGCGAGGCCTGGGACCGGATCTCGGCCGGCCGCAGCGTCTACCTGAGCCACCCCTGGCTCGACTGGGCCGAGCGGTCGGACGAGTACCGAAGCGGCTACCTGCTGGCGGAGGATCCGCAGGGCCGGCTCCTGGGCGCGCTGGCCTGCTACCTCTGGCGCGGCGGGGCGGGCCTGTCCATGAACCAGGCCTACCATCCGCTGGACCTCCTGGCCGTCCCGCGGCTGGGAGCGGCGGCCGAGGCCGAGCGGCCGCTGTGGTTGCCGCTGCTGCTGCTCGGCTCCCGGGCGGGCTACCACGGCGGCGTGCTGACCGACCCGGCGCTCGACGCTCCGCGTCGGTCCCTGGTGATCGCCCGGCTGCTGGAGGCCGCGGGGGAACTGGCCGACCGCTCGGGCGCCGGGGCGATGGCCCTCCTCTACGCACCCGAGCCGCACGCGGCCGAGTGCCTGGCGGCGCTGGAGCGGCACTGCCCGGACGCGGCGCCGCCCGAGCACGCGCCGCTCTCCGCCGAGGCGGTGGTCCCCGTCGAGGAGTCGGCGCGGAGCCTCTCCGGCCGGCGGCGGCGGGAGTTCCGGCGCGAGGCACGGGCCTTCGCCACCTCGGGCGGTACGGTCGGCCGGGTGCGGTTGTCCGACTGCTGGCGCGAGGCGGGCCCGCTGCTGGGCCGGCTCCAGCGCAAGTACGGCGAGGACGACAGCGACGAGGCGATGACGTCCTACCTGGAGCAGCAGAGCGCCTTCCTCGACCCGTGGAGCGAGGTCCTGGTGGAACGGCGCGACGGCCGGCTCACCGGCTTCGCGCTCTGCTACGCCTGGGGCGACACGCTGCACGTCAGGGCGGCCGGGTTCGACGAGCACGCCGGGCCGTACGCGTACTTCAACCTCGGCGTCTACGAGCCGCTGCGGCTGGCCGCCGAACGCGGCCTCGACTGGGTCGACCTGGGCACCGGCGCCTACCGGGGCAAACTCCTGCGCGGCGCCCGCCTGCGCCCGACTCACGCCCTGGTGTGGGCGCCCGGCGGCACCTCCGAGCCGGTCCGCGCCACCCTGCGGCTGCCCGGCGCCGACCACCGGGACGCCATGGCGGCGGCCCGCGCCTGAGCCCCGTGTGCCGGTGCGCGCCCGGGTGCGCGCGCCGGCACGCCCACTCCGGCGGCCCCGCCCTCGGAACGGGTCCCGCCGGCCCGGCGGATCAGCACCCCGTGGGTCCGCCTCCTGGTCGGCGGTGGTTCACGTATTGCGTGAGGTCGCGCTGACGTGCGAGCTCGCGGCGGTGCGATGCGGTGTGGTGCGCGGGGGGCCGCGACCGGCGGTCCGGGCGTACGAGCCGGTCGGAGGTCACGGGGTGGTTGGGTCCTGGAACCGGCGGGCGAGGTAGTCGAGCCAGGTCTGCCGGAAGGCGGCCGCGAGCCGCGACTGCGGGGCGAACAGGTCGAAGGCGTGGTAGGCGCCCGGGTAGAGGTGCAGTTCGACCGCGACCCCGTGGGCGCGCAGGCGCGCGGCGTAGTCGAGGTCCTCGTCGCGGAGGCAGTCGAGTTCGCCGACCGCGATGAAGGTCGGCGGCAGCGCGCTGAGGTCCTGCGCGCGGGACGGGGCGGAGTAGGGGGAGACGTCGTCGGTTCCGGTGCGCTCCCCCAGGATCGCCTGCCAGGCCAGGAGGTTGGTGGAGCGGTCCCAGATGCCGATGTCGGTGATCTCGTGGCTCGACGCGGTCAGGTTGCGGTCGTCCAGCATGGGATACGTCAGCGACTGGAACAGGGGTGCCGCGGCGCCCCGGTCCCGGACGAGCAGGACGGTGGCCGCCGCGATGCCTCCGCCGCCGCTCTGGCCCGCGATGCCGATCCGGGCACCGTCCAGGCCCAGGGCCTCCGCTTCGCGGACGAGCCACTGGTAGGCGGTGAAGCCGTCCTCGGCGGCGCCGGGGGAGGGTGTCTCCGGGGCGAGCCGGTAGTCGACCGCGGCGACGGCGCAGCCGAGCCGCGAGCACAGCCGCCTGAGCCACGGGTCGTCCTGGGCGGCGAAGCCGAGTACCTGGCCGCCGCCGTGGAACCAGAGCATCACCGGAAGTGGTCCCCGCGCGGTCGCGGGCCGCAGCAGGCGGACCGGCACGTCGGGGCCGCCCTCCCGTCCGATGCGGTGCTCCTCCGTGGTGACCGACGGGTCGTCGGGCTCGCCTTCGGCGATCGCCTCGGCCTGCGCGCGGAACGCCGCGCGCGTCGCGGGAAGGTCGGTGAGGTCGAACGCACCGTTGGGCGTCATGGGGACGCCGTCGAGGGCCTGGCGCAGTTCCCGGTCCATCAGCAGACGGGAAGTGGGCATGGTCGTGCCTGCTTTCTCTCCTTGGGGGGCGCCACCGCGGGCGGCGCCGGGCGGGGTGGGTCAGGCCTGGAACTCGTCGATGACGACCACTCCGGTCGGTCCGTACGTCTCCAGGGACTCCAGCACCCCGCTCGCCTCGTGGAGGCCGACGGTGCGGGTCACGATCCGGCCGGGCGCGAGGCGGCCGGCGGCGATCATGTTCAACATCGTGCCGAACCGCTGGCCCTGCATGCCGAAGGCACTCAGGATCTCCAGTTCCTTGACCATCATGACGTCGATCGGCAGCGCGACGTCCCCCCTCTCCGCGGCGGTGGTGTGCCCGAGCTGGAGGTGGCGGCCCCGGTTGCGCAGGGACAGGACGGAGTTGCGGCAGGCCTCGGCGATCCCCACGGAGTCGACCGACACGTGCGCTCCGCCCCCGGTGAGGGTCTTCACCGCCTCCGTGGGCTCGTCCCGGGCCGCGTTGACGGTGTGGACCGCGCCCAGGGCCCGCGCGGCCTCCAGCTTCTCCTCCGTGATGTCGATCGCGATGACGTTGGCACCCGTCGCCGCGGCGATCTCCACCGTCGACAGGCCCATCCCGCCGCCGGCCCCGTACACCGCGACCCACTCCCCGCCGCGGACCCTCGCCTGGTCGACGACTCCGTGAAAGGCGGTCATGTACCGGCACGCGAGGGCGGCGACGTCCGTGAACCCGACGGACTCCGGCACCCGGACCAGGTTGACGTCGGCGAAGCGGACCATGACGTACTCGGCGAAGGCGCCCCAGTAGGACACCCCGGGCACGAGCGAGTCCACCTGCTCGCACACCTGCTGGTTGCCGCTGCGGCACATCTCGCAGGAGCCCTCGCCGGGGTTCATCGGGAAGATGACGCGGTCGCCCTCCCGCCAGTCCCGCACGTCCCGGCCGACGTCGACGACGGTGCCGGCGAACTCGTGGCCGAGGACGAACGGGGGCGCGACGCTCGGTCCGCCCGTCCAGAAGTTCCCGGCCCACAGGGCCCAGTCGGTGCGGCAGATCCCGTTGGCGCCGACGCGCAGGACCGCGCCGTCCGGCGGGCAGACGGGGTCGGGCACGTCGCGGACGACGAGCGGCTCGTTGAGTTCTTCGATGACGGCGGCGCGCATGGACGCGGCCTCCTCGTGGCTCGGGAGGTGGAAAGGGGGGTTCAAAGTCCACCGGTTTAAGCGGTGGACTTTGAAGCTAGGCGTTTGCCCGACGCGATGTCAACCACATAAAGTGGTAGACATGGACGACAAGGACGGTCGGCGCGAGGGGCGCCAGCGCACCAAGGCCGACTTCCGCTTCGACGACGCGCGTCTGTGCTTCGCCTTCGCCGGCACCCTGGCCGACCGCGGCACGGACACGCCCTTCGAACGGCTGGCCCGGCCGGAGGACCTGGCCCGCTGGAGCGTCGAGAGCGGCTGCACCACGGCGGCGCCGGCCTGCACCGAAGCCGACCTGGAGCACGCCAGAGGGCTGCGCGAGGCGATCCAGCGGGTGGGCCGGGCCCTGGCGGACCGGACCCCACCCGCCCGCGAGGACGTCGCGCTGATCAACGACGCGGCCGCCGCTCCCACCTCCGTGCCCGAACTCTCAGCCGACGCGGCCACCGTGCGCCGGCACGGGGACAAGGCCGCGGCGGTCCTCTCCTTGGTCGCGCGGGACCTGATCGAGCTCTGCCACTCGGACCACCGCACCCGCGTCCGCATCTGCGGGAACCCCGCGTGCGGTACGCCCTTCGTCGACACCTCCCGCGCGGGCACCCGCCGCTGGTGCTCGATGAGGACCTGCGGCGCCCTCTCCAAGAAGCGCACCTACCGGGCCAGGTCGCAGAGCGCGCCCTGATCACGGACCAGGTCCCGGCGGAACAGTCCCACCCGGGGGCCGACCTGCTTTCCGGAACCGGGTGCCATCCGCCGGGGCGTCACCCCGCTCGTCCGAGACCGACCCGCACGTCAGACGCACTCATCCCGACACCGGAGGTTTCCATGCCCAAGGGCTATTGGTTCAGCGTCTACCGCGCCATCTCCGACCCCGAGAAGCTGGCCGCCTACAACGAGCTGGCCCCTGCGGCCGTCAGGGCCGGGGGCGGCCGAGTGCTCACCCTTGACGGCCGGGTCGTGGTGCGTGAGGCCGGAATGGCCGAGCGCACCATCCTGATCGAGTTCGACAGCTTCGAGCAGGCCGTCGCGGCGTACGAGAGCGAGGCCTACCAGGAGGCGCTGGCCGTCCTCTCCGACGGCGTCGAGCGCGACTTCCGCATCGTCGAAGGCACCGGCTGACCGAGGCCCGGGCGGGCCTTCACCGAAGGTCCGCCACCTCGGTCCCCGCGGGTGCGGGCGCCGCCGTGGTGAGGCAGACTCCCCCCGGCTTGACCGCGAACCGACTCAGGCGGGCATCCCCCGGTTCGGCGAGGCCGCTCTCGCAGGCGACGACGGCCGGCTGGGCGCGGCCACGTGCGTTCAGCTCGGCCAGTTCCCGCGCGAGTTCCACGCCCCGACACCGCCATCCGGGGGGCTCATCCCTGCCGGGTGCGGGGTTCGGCCACCTGGTGGATGCCCGGAGCGCGCCGCCCGTCCCCGTGTCCGACTCTTCGTTTCATGAGACATTACCTTTCATTCGCGGGGCGGGCGTTGGTCGCCGGGCTGACCACCATGGCCGTGTTCCCGGCTCCCGCTCTGGCGGGCACGGACCCCGCTGCGCGGCGGGTTCTACAGAGCTCCACCTTCACCTTCACCGGGGCGCCCGAACAGGTCACCGTCCCGGACGGCGTGTGCGCGGTGAACGTGGACGCGTTCGGGGCCGCCGGAGGGGAAGGCCAGTACGGCGTCCCGGGCGGCCGGGGGGCGGAGGTGTCGGCGGTGCTCGACGTGACGCCGGGAGAAGTCCTCACGGTGAACGTGGGCGGCGCCGGGCACCCCGGGGACTACAGCGATCCGGAGCACACCCAGGGCGGCTACAACGGGGGCGGCCAGGGCGGCGCCTACGTCGCGAACGGCCAGATCGCCGGCATCGCCGCCGGCGGAGGCGGGGGCCGGACCACCGTCGGCACCGGTACGACACCTCTGGTCGTGGCAGGCGGAGGCGGCGGAGGCGGCGCGTCGTTCTTCTCCACCGCCATCGGCGGCGGGGACGCCGGCCAAACGGGCGAGCCGGGCCATGGGCTCCCGGGAGACGACGAGGGCAAGCCCGGCAGGTCCGGCGGCGAGGGCGGGCAGGGCGGCATCAACGCACCCCACGCCGAACCCAACGGCCAGAACGGCAGCCCGGCCGTCGGACCGGTCGGAGGGGCCGGCGGGAACAGCATCCTCGACCCCCACGGTGGCGCGGGCGGCGGCGGAGGCGCAGGGGCCACCGGGGGCGGCGGCGGGGCCGCGTCCCCCACCGCCTCCAACAGCGGCGCGGGCGGCGGCGGAGGATCCAGCAGCGGGCCCGCGAACGCCGTGTTCGTCACGGGAGCCCGTCAGGGCAACGGCGAGGCCACGCTCACCTGGGTACCCTGCGCCGTCGTCACCGGCGACGTGACGGTCCTCAAGCAGGACGCCGACACCCAAGCCCCCCTCGCGGGTGCCACCTTCCAGCTCTGGGAGGAGACCAACGGCATTCCCGGACTCCAGATCACCGGCGCCAATCCCGACACCAGCGTCGGCGAGCCCTGCGTGACCGGCGCGGACGGCACCTGCACCCGCAACGTTCCGCTCGGCACCTACTACTGGGAAGAGACCCGAGCCCCGGCCGGCTACCTCCTCCCCAACGACCGTGTCTTCGGCCCGCTCGTCCTGACCGCCGACAACGCCGCCGCCGGCGTCAGCGTCACCGTCGCCGACACCGCGACGCCGCACTGCGACTGTCACCCCGGCCACCCCGGCGGCCACGGCCACCCCGATGACCACGGCCACCCCGGCGGCCACGGCCACCCCGATGACGACGACACGCCCGAGCCCCCCGCCGACGGCGACGACGACAGCTGACCGCGGCCCACACCGCACATCCACTCGCGGAGCGCCGGGCCGCGGCGAGACACCGCCGGCTTCTGAGGTGGATGACCGGCGATGAGCCCATGGCGGAGACGGTTCGCCAGGAGCACACCGCGCCGAATCCCGAGTGACCGTCAATTCCACTGCGGCGAAACACTGGTCCGGGCCGGTCGTCCCGACATCGTGTCGGAGCGACCGGCCTGTGCGCTGCCCGAACGCGCTCCCCTTCGGGCCGGGGCGCTTCAGACGAGGGGCGTGCCGTCCTTGAAGAGGCCCTCGCAGACGTCGATCAGGAACATGAACTGCCGACCGGGGTGCGACGTGCACCGCGGCGGCGGTCGCGATGACGGCGGCGCAGCTCTCCTCGGGTGTCACAACGGGCCTTCCAGGGACGGGGGTTGGTTGATGGGTGATGTCGCGGCGTGGATGGCGATCTCGTCCAGGCACACCGTCATGACGCACACCCGGCGTACGCGGTCCAGTGCCGCGAGGTGCTCGTGCCGTTTCAGCTCCTGGTCGGCTGCGAGGAGTTCGTCGGCCAGCAGGGCCAGCAGGGTGGGGCGCGGCCCGGCGCCTTCGGTGCGGCGCAGCCGGCGGGCGGTGTCCTCCATCACCTCCGCGAGGCGGTCCATGGGCGGGTCGCCGAGCTGTGGGCCGCCGAGTCGGGGGAGTTCCGTCGCGATGCGGCTGAGCGCGTCCTCCAGGGGCAGGAGCGGTACGCCGTCCACGCAGGGCACGCCCGGAAGCTTCCGGGTGGCCCAGAGCTGGAGGAGCTCGAAGTCGGTCATCGGGCCCGCCCGGGCGGCGGGAGGTTCGCCGGGCCTTTCACGCACATGGGGCAGGTGCCGTCCAGGACGCCGGGTACCACGCCGTGCAGGTGGAAGATCGCCTGCGGGTTGCTGCGGGCGCGCATCCGGTAGCGGATCGTCTCCAGGTGCTTTCCGGCCGTGTGGGGCGAGATGGAGTTCAGGGCGGCGATCTGCTGATGGGTGTGGCCGTCGACCAGGAGCCGGAGTGTGTGCGCGGCCGCCTCGGGCAGCGGTTCGTCCAGCTCCGTCCGGGGCGGGAGGAGCAGTTTCATCCGGCAGGCCGTGTCGACCATCTGTGCCCAGGTCCGCGCCCGCACCTCCACCCTCAGCGAGTTCAGGCATCCCCGCACCCGGTCGGGCGTCACCCGGGCGCTCCCCTCGTGCTCGGGCATGGAGTTGACGGCGTCCGCGATCTCGATCGCGTTGAGGCCGGTGACCAGGTGGCTCAGTACCAGGGCCTGATGCCTGCTGACCTTCTCGGTGATGTAGTGGCCGCACCGAAGGACCCGGGGGTCGTGGACGGCCGGCAGCAGGCGGGTGGCCGTGCCGGTCACTGCGGTCCCCGGTTCCACGGGGCCGGCAAGGCGCCGCGCAGGCACGCGAGGCGGTGGACGGCCGGTCGGCGGGCGTACCCGTCGATGTGGGCGCGGCGTACCGCGTCCACCGCCTCGGTGAGGACGATGAGGTCGCGGACCGTCCGGTAGCCGGGCCAGGCGCCGATGCGGGGGTGGCCCGGGTCCTCCGGTAGGTAGGAGCGGTAGGTGTGGGCGTAGGTCCGGTGGTCCTCGCGGGGGCCGAGGAGCAGTTCGCTGCGCCAGCGGGCGGCGACCAGGTCCCATTCTCGGTGGCCGCGCCAGAGCGGGCGGCGCAGCAGGAGGCCGATGTGGACGCCGTCGTCGTGGACGGGGACCATGGCGCGGGTGCCGAAGATGACGGTGTCCGGTGTCGGCCAGTCGAGGTGGTCCCACTCCTCACGCAGTTGGTCCGCGCGCTCGTGGAGGAAGGCGCGGGCGTGGTCGTCCAGTGGGGCGCGGTCCAGGCCGTCGAGGAGGCCGGTGAAGGGGTCGTGCTTCCGCAGCCACGGGGCGGTGCCGGGGTCGATGCGGTGGGTGAGGGCGGTCACCCACGCGGACAGGGAGGTGTCGCGGCTGGGCTGCCCGCACGGGTGCCAGAAGCTGACGGCCTGGCCGTCGGCGGCCGTGTGGATGTCGGTGGAGTACGGGGCGGTGACGGCCACCCGTTGCTGCCGCAGGAACTGCGCGTCCCTGACCAGGGCCCAGGCCTCGTCCGCGTTCGGGTGGACGATGGCGAGGGAGTCGGAGGCGGGCAGTCGCCAGAGGTGGTTCGGGCTGTCGCTGACCAGTCTGGCCCGTACAGCCCGCTGGATCGTCGTGCCGCTGGTGGCCGCGCAGGCCTGTTTCAGGGCCTCGTGGGAGGCGGCGACTTCTGCTCGGCGGGCCGGGCTGGTGGTCTTGAACGGGTCTCTGGTGCGCATGGCGACGCTCACGGCGCGGTCCTCGGTACGGAGTCGGGTGAAAGGCGGTTGAAGGGTCCCGAGCCGCCCTGCTGGGCGAGGTCGTCCCGGACCGGCCGGGCCCGTGCCGGGTGGCACGTACCGGCCGGCACCGTGCCGGGACGGGCGGCGGACCGCTGGGTCCTCCGCATCCCGCGCGCCCGATTCCCGGCGGCGGGTGGTGGTCTCGGGGGTGTGTGGGCCCGGCCCCGCATCCCAAGGGCCGGGCCCACACGGGCAGCGCGGCCAACTTCGCGCCGCCCGGTCGCGGGGCCCCCTGTCCGGGGGTCCCGCGGGTTGTCCGGGCCGGCAGCCCCTCGGGAAGCGGGGAGGGGGCGGCTCCGGACGCGGTGAGCATGTGCGCCCCTGGAGGCAGGGCGGTGCTCTTCCGCCACCCGCTCCGGGAGTGGATCGGGGCGGGCGTTCTGGAATCCGGTGGCGGCCCGCGCGAGCGAGGGCGACAGGCGCCACCGGAGGTCTACGAGGTGGTGATCAGGCGGGTATTCGGTCGAGCTCCGGACGCCCGGGCAGCAGGGAGACGGCCGCCCGAGGCCTGGACTCCCGCAGGACGACGTCCGAGCGCAGCACCGCGACCCGCAGGCCGATCGGCTCGACGGCGGCGGCCTCCGGCTGCGCGGGAGCGGGCAGTTCGAGCTCGACCCAGACCTCCTTGCCGCCGTCGAGGAGGTCTTCGACGCCGAACCGGGCAGCGTGGGCCATGACCAGTCGCAGGCCGCGGCCGCTGGTCGCCTCGTCGTCCGCCGTCCGGTACTGCGGCCGCCCGGGCCCCGGGTCGGTCACGGACACCCTCAGCGTCCCGGGGGTGAGTGTCAGGGAGGCGGTCAGCCGCACGTCCGGCCGGTCGCCGCCGCAGCCGTGCACGACGGCGTTGGCACCGAGCTCGGACAGCACGAGCTCCAGGTCGTCCCGCACGGCGTCCTGCTGCCGGCCGTCGAGGCCCAGCAGTGGCAGCGCCGTCTGTGCCCAGTGGCGCAGGTCTCTGACCCGCCCTCGTTCGGCGGGAAGTCTGGTCGTGATGGTGTGCACGGCTCTCCCATGGCATGTGATCACTCTGAGCGTTGCTGACGTCTACTCAACTCCCGTGCGGTGCCGCAAGGAAGTGAAATTCCCGAACAGCAGGGCTCTCCAGGAAGGGAAATTTTGACCAGCTCTTTAACCTGGAATCGTACACGTCTCGTAACCGTCGAGCTACTGTGAGTTCGTGGATAGCAACCATCAACTGCGCACTGTGATGGTGGAATTGGGGCTGACGCGGGCCGACCTGGCACTCCTGGTCAATCGCGAACTCTCCGCCCTGGGCTGCCCCGGAACCCTCACGGTGAGAACGGTGAGTACCTGGCTCTCCGGGAAATCCCGATGGCCACAGGGCAGAATCCGCGTTGCGCTCGAACGTGCGCTGAACCGCACTCCCGAGCAGCTCGGCTTCATCCCACCCAACGCCGTCAAGCCCCGAGTACCGCCGGAGAAACCCGTGCACCGCCGCCAATTCCTCACCGCTTCAGTCGCCGCTGCCCTCCCGCCCTCCAGAGGTCATGCCGTCGGACACTCCGACGTCGACCGGCTCCAGAACAACCTCAAAGCCCTCGTTGAACTCGACTACTACCGTGGCGGGCATGGCTCTCTTGAAGCCACGGCGCTCGCCGGCGCGAACCAGGCACTCAGCAAGATCGAGTACACCGTCAGCGAAACTGTGCAGCGGCGCCTCTACAGCCTCGCCGCCGACTACACGGCCACCGCCGGTTTCTCCTGCATCGATGACCGCCGTCTGGAGGACGCCGAACAGCACCTGGAGACGGCCCTGCGCCTGGCCGGGCTCGGCAAGGCGCAGGTCACCGCCCTTCGCGTGTTCAACTGCCTCTCCATGGTCGGGCTCCAACGCAGAACCCCCGCGGCCGCCCTATCCGCCGCTCGCGCTGCCCAGGACACCCAGGCGAGCCGCCGCGATCCCTTCCTCGCCTCTCTCGCCCACGCCCGTACCGCGATCGCCTACTCCCTCGCAGGCGACCGCCAGGCCGCCCTGCGCTGCCTCGGGCATGCCACCGACTCACTCGGGAGGGCGGATGACCGCGCACGCCCGGCCTGGACCGACTTCTACGGCCCTGCCGAACTGGCCGCGCTGGGTGCCGTCGTTCATCAGGAGCTCGGTGACAGCGCGGCATCCGAGAGCGCGTCACACCGCGCCCTCACCGGCATCCCCTCGCAGCTGCGCCGCAACCGTGCCTCAGCCACCGTCCGCCTCGCGCTCGCACAGCTCGGCCAGGAGGACATCGAACAGGCTGCTGTCACCGCCACAAACGTCTACGACCTCATGGGAACTGACGAGCTTCCGCCCCGGCTACGTACCCTCATGGGTGACTTCCACCGCGGCTTGATCACCCTGGCACCCGCCTCACCCATTACGAGAGAGTGGACCGACCGAATCCATGCCCGAGGAGTTCACCTGTGACGATAGCCCTTCACCGCTACGAGGCCGGAAGCCTGCCGACCGACCACGCGCAGCTGCTCATCGACGTCCACACGGACGCGTACCAGGATCAAGCCGATGATCCCTTCGTCCAGCGCTTCCCCTGGTTCGTCAACCACTGGACCTCCCTCCCCGGCTACAGCTGCGTCGTCGCCTACGACGGTGACGAGCCTGTCGGCTATGCCTACGGCGCTCCACAGGACGACGGGCGCGAGTGGTGGCGTCAGCACATGCCGGCACCCGACCACACCGCGACCTTCGCCGTCTCCGAGGTCATGGTCCGGCCTCGTTGGCGAAAGCTGGGTATCGCCGAACAGACCCACGAAGCACTGCTCGCCGAACGGCACGAGCCCCTGGCCGTGCTCTACGTCGACGTCACCCACCCCCGGGTCCAGGCGATGTACGAGCGCTGGGCATACAAGAAGGTCGGCGAGCACCGTCCGTTCGAGGACGCCCCGCTCTACGCCGTCATGGTCCGCAACCTCCGGTAGAACACGCTGCTCGGCCCCGCGCCCCGTCGACCATGGACGGACGGACTGGATCGCTCGTGCGGGGTGATCCGAGCTCTGGAAGGTGATACTCCGGCCCCTCGGTGTGGGCTACTGGGCAGATCCGTACCGGTAGGTGCTCGACCTCCCACAGGGGCTCACCTCGACTCGCCCGCCGACCGCGCCCACATCCTCCTCCACCGACTTCGACGACACCGCCGGCTCTCCCCGGTCACTGAACTCCTCGAACGCGGCAGGGTGTCCTAACCTCCTGCGGGTCGCGTCGCCCGGGTGATCCAGTCCAGGTAGAGCTGCGGCCCGGACAGGATCGGCAGCGAAACCACCTCCGGGTTGTCGATACCTCGTGGCGACCGGCCCGGTGACCTTCCCTGAGGCGGCCAAACCGGCTTCGACCGGACACCGGCAGCCGCGGCCGCGTCGGCTCTCGCACGCCGTCCACCCTCCCCCAGGCGAATTCCTACAACAACTCACCCGAGAGATCACCATCAGATGACCAAGCACACGACAACACCCGAACTCACCGATGTGGCCATCTGGTTCAGGTCCTCCTACAGCGGCGGCGCCGACAACAACTGCATCGAGAGGTTCGTGGACGCGTTCACGGTCTGACCTGCTCGCAAGGGCCGCTCCCCTGGCACGGGGGAGCGGCCCGATGCACTTCCTCAGACGAGTGAGGGTCAAGGAGGCGGTCGGCTGCATGTCCGGCAGTGGACCAGGACGCAACCGGCCCAGGCCGTGAACCGCGCCGGCCGAGAGATTCAGTTGGATCTCCGGTACAACCACTCCGCGGTGTCCCACTGGGTCAGAGGAACCCAACCCGCCGCACAGGTCCAGCCGGTCATCTGCGCGGTTCTCAGCAGCAGGCTGGGCCGGACTGTAACGTCAGCTGAGGCGGGCTTCTCCCGCCCCAACGACGATGTGTTGCACCCGAGTTCGGGTGACGTCGTGGACAAGATCGTGAACCTCGGGAGGGCCGACATGGACCCATCACGGCGTAACGTACTGAAGGTCGGACTCTACTCGGCCGCGCTGGGCGTTCCGGGATTCGCGGACCTGGGCGACCGTGCCAAGGCGGCTTCGGCACTGACGGGCCGCACGGTTCGGGTAGGAGGGAACGAAGTCGAAACCGTCCGCCGCATGACGGAGCGGATCGCCGACATCCTGGACGAACTCGGCGCCGGCCACGCCCGACCGATGGCCGCCGCGTTTCTGACGAACACCGTCGGCACCTACCTACGCGCGGAGTCCACCAGCAAGGTCAGGGCCGACATGCTGACCGCCGCCGCCGACTTGGTCTACCTGATGGGCTGGATGGCGATGTACGAGATCGAGCACGGTCTCGGACAGACCTACTACTACCGGGCGCTGGAACTCGCGGGAGCCGCCGACGACCACATCACGTACTGCCGGACCCTGCGCGGCATGGCCCTCCAGGCCGCGAACTTGAAGCACGGCCGCAAGGCGCTGGACCTCGCGGACGCCGCTGCCGAGGCTGCTCCGAAGGCCGGCCCGCGCCTGGCCGCCTTCCTCTCCGGGCAACAGGCCCAGGGGGCCGCCCTGGTGAAAGACCGGAGGCTGGCATTCACACGACTTCAGCAGACGGAGAAGTCCCTGTCGATGGCGGAGGGCCGGAACGACCACGTAGGGGGCTACGACATCGCCTCCTACCACTTCCACGTCTCCAGCGTCCTCTACGCCCTGGGGGATGTTCCCGGGTCGATCGTCGCCATGCAGCAGTCCCAGCGGCTGCGCCCACCGACAGAGAAGCAGGGGCGCGCACACGCCAATGGCCTGTTGGCGCAGCGGCAGATGGAGGTCGGGCACGTCGAACGCGCGACCGTGACCTGGCACGCCTTCCTGGACGACTACGAAACCCTGTCCTCCGCCAGGGCAGATGATCACTTCCGGGAGATGATCGCCGGCACCCGGCCCCACACCGGCAACGTCCGGGTCCGAGAGCTGACCGAGCGCGCCCGGGCGCTCGTCGCCATGAAGTCTTGACCGACGAGCGAGCCGACGCACGTGCGGCGTCGCTCGTGAGGGTGATCCGGGCGCCGGGAGGCAGTACTGCGGTCCCTTCGGTTGACTGCCGTCGGGTGCGGGTCCGGCCGGCGTCGATCCCGGCGTCCGGTGCCCCGTCGACGGCGTCGCCCTCTCCCGACGACCGGACGATCGGCTCGGGCCGGGGAATGAGGAAGGTCGCCGGCATGCCGAGGGCGAGCAGCGCGGCGCAGGTGTGGCCGTCGCTCCGCATCGAGGCCCCGCACCCCCTCCCACCTGCGAACTCGACGGGAATGTGACGCGGACACATCCGTTTGCTGCGCGGCGTTACCTCTTCGTGTCCGGATGCCCCGATCCCTGGTTCCGCGTGTCGGTCGCTCACAAACTGGCTCTGCACGTTCGTGCGACCACCCCTTGGATCGAGGAAGTTCCACCCGCATGCCCAGTTCGCCCAGACCCGGCGCTCCCCAGCCGTGCCCACCGCACCCGGTGAGGAGGTGGCACCCGTGCTCCGGTACGTGACACGCAGGGTGGCGGGCTGGTTCCTGGTGATCGCCGTGGCCACCAACGCCACGTACTTCCTGGCCAGTTGGTTCCTCGATCCGCGCTCGAACTTCAAGGAGCTGCGGCCGGTCCGCACCGAGGAGCAGATCTCCCGGGCCCTGGCCCCCTACAACCTCGACCCGCACGAGCCGCTGCTCCACCGCTGGTGGGAGTGGCTGACCGGGGTGGTCCTGCGCTTCGACTGGGGCCGCTCCCCCGTCGGGGTCCGGGTGAACGGCGAGATCGGCTACCGCTCCCTGGTCAGCGCCGAGCTGGTGATCGGCGCGACGGTCCTGTCCGCCGTCGTCGGCGTCGCGCTCGCCGTCCACACCGCCTCGCGCCAGTACGACTGGCGGGACCGGACCGCCCAGGCCCTGTCCATGGCGCTCTTCAACGTCCCGGTGTCCATCGCCGCCCTCGCCCTGGTGCTGCTGGCCATCCAGCTGAACGAGCACGCGGGCTGGCACTTCCTGTACGTCGCGGGGGAGAACTCCCCCGACGTGCAAGGCTTCTGGGCGACGGTCGGAGACCGGCTGCTGCACCTGGTCCTGCCGACGCTCACCCTCACCCTGACGGGGTACGTGGGCTACCACCTCACCCAGCGCTCCCAGCTGCTGGACGTCATCGGCTCCGACTTCGTGCGCACCGCCCGGGCCACCGGGCTCACCCGCGCCCAGGCGATCCGCCGGCACGCCCTGCGCACCGCGCTGATCCCCACCCCCCAGTCCGTGGCGTTCAGCATCCCGGCCGTGTTCACCGGCGCGGTCCTCACCGAGACGATCTTCGGCTGGAACGGCATGGGCCAGTACTTCATCCAGACCATCGGCAAGAACGACGTGCACGGCACCGTGGCGACCGCCGCCTTCGCCGCCGCCCTGACCGCGGTCGGCGCGATCCTCGCGGACCTCGCCACCGTCGCCCTCGACCCGAGGGTACGGGTGAGCTGAGATGGGCACTCCTGTGACCGCCGACGCGACCGTGGAAGGCCCGCTCGCCACCGGGCCCGACGGAACCGACCGCGACGGCCGCTAACTGGGCCGGCGCCGCCTCTACCTGCGCCGCTTCCTGCGCAACCGGACCGCCGTCGCCGGCGTGGTGATCTTCCTGCTGCTCGTGCTGGTGGAGGCCGTGCGCGGCGTCGCGGCGCCGCCTCGATCAACGCCTTCAAGAACGGCGAACTCGACTACACCTCCGCCGCCGCCGCGGAGAGCCTCAAGCAGGTGAAGACGGTCAAGGACGCCGAGGTCCGCCGCGGCGGCAGCCCCTTCGAGTACTCGCTGTACCTCAACACCAAGTCCCCCCTGCTCGGCGACCTCCAGGTCCGCAAGGCGGTGCAGGAGAGCATCGACCGCGCGCAGATCGCGAAGATCCGCTTCCAGGGCCTCGACTACTCCGAGCCGCTGCCCGGCTCGGCGGTGCTCTACAGCTTCCAGCAGGGCTACCAGGACAACGTCGCCGCCGTGCTGAAGTACGACCCGGAGGAGGCGCGCAGGACCCTGGAGGCGGCCGGCTGGAAGCCCGGGGCCGACGGCGTCCGCGCCAAGGACGGCAAGCGGCTCGAACTCGGCTACACGCTGCTCGGCGACGACCCCATCGAGAAGGCCACCGCCGGCGCGTTCACCGCGATGCTCAAGGCCGTCGGCGTGAAGCTGGAGGTCAACAAGGTCTCCGAGAACGACTTCTCCAAGGTGCTCAGCGACCGCCGCTTCGACCTCTTCGTCTCCGGCAACCGCTCGACGGACCCCTTCGGCGCGCGGTACCTGTGCGACTTCTACTGCTCGGACCGCGACTCCAACATCACCGGGTCCGGCACCCCCGAGCTGGACGCGGAGATCCGCGCCACCGGGGACATCGCCGACCTCGGCGAGCAGATCGCGGCCGTCAACAAGGTCGAGCAGAAGGCCCTCCAGCAGTACGCCTTCCTGCCGCTGTACAGCGGCCCCTCCACCTACGGCATCAAGAAGGGCCTCGCCAACGTCGGGGCCACCATCTTCCACAGCCCGCTGCCCGAGACCATCGGCTGGCAGAAGTAGCACCGCCGGACCGGCGGCCGAAGGACCCGGCGGGGTCCGGTTCCCGACGGGGAGCCGGACCCCGCCGACGCGTGCCCTACGGCAGGGTCCGCCCCGGCCGGGGCGGACCCTGCCCGGGTGGGCGGCGCCTACAAGGCCCGGTGGAAGCGGCCCTCGGCCACGCCGGGCCGCACGGCTTCGGTCACCTCCGGCCGGGGGCCGTCGCGGACTCAGCGTCATATGACTGATGCGAGCCGGACGAGCCGCACGTGACAGTGATGACCGACGGGCCTCACGGCAGGGCACAGCGGCCGGGGCTCCGAGCAACGCCGACCCCACTGCCGCCCCGGGCCGCCGCGGCGGCCGACAAGGAGCAGACGTGATCAGCAACCGGCTCTTCGACGATGCCACAGACCTCTGGCAGCACATCTCCCCCGCCTCCGGCCCCGATACCGCCCCCGGCCGCTCGGGCTCGCCGCTGCGCGACTACGTCCTGCACAGCCTGCCCGCCGCCCTCGGCGACCTCGCATCAGGAAATCTGACGTACCATCAATTAGCCGAGTCCCAGGAGCGGATGCTCCGGACGGTCACTCCGCGGTTCCCGACCGAGGACGACGAGCGGGCCGCGCGCCTCCTCCAGCTCGATCTGCTCTTCCTGCTCAACGGCTACGCGCCCGCGGGGCCCCAGGCCGCACCCCGGGCCCTGGTCGAGCTGATCTCCGCCCAGTGCGGCAGGTTCCCCGCCCTGGATCCCCATCTGAGCTACGAACTCCTGATCGACGTCAACTGCGAGGAGTACCGGCGCAGCGGAGACATCCGGGTGTTCACCTCGGGCCGGGACGCCGCTCTCGAACGGGACTTCTACCTCGGCCACCACCTCTCCGAGCCCTGGGCCAAGTCGGCCGCCCACGGCCTGCGCTCGCTGGTCCTGCCGACGGCCGGCGCCCGGCCGGCCGCGGTCCTGGACGACGCCGTCGAGTCGCTCGCGGAGTTCACGCGGTACATGGCCAGGTACCGCAGGCTGTCGCAGCAGGCGTTCGACCGGTTCCGCCCCTACCACATGGGCCATCCCGGCGGACCGCGCGGCGCGAGCGGGGCGTTCATGCCCAGCGTCCACCTCCTCGAACTGGCCCTCCTGCCGCCGTCGAAGGAGTACGGCGTCTTCCTGGACCAGTCGATGTCCTACTTCCCCTCGTGGTCCCGGCCCGTCATCGCGCGGTGGCGCGGCGACTCCATCCGCGGGGCGAACGTGTCCCAGCGGCTGCGGGACGGCCGGCTGGTGCTCGACCGCGCGGACCGCGACCGGCTGGTCAGGGTGATCGACAAGTTCGTGGACTTCCGGATGGCGCACCTGGGCGTCACCCGGCACGTCCTCCCCGAGGCGTTCCCGGAGCGCAGCGGGCTGACCCGCCGCGACATCCACGAGCAGGGCCGCGAGCACGACATCCTGGACGGCCGGGACCCGGGCACGTCGGGTTTCAGCGTCCGGCACGTGCTCACCAACGCGGTGTACCGGCTCCTCGCGCTCCGCGCCGATCTCGCCCACCCCGGTTCCACTCCGGCCGACCAGTAAGGCAGGCAGCCATGTCAGCATTCCGTGTCGCGGTCGTCGACGCGTTCGGCACGTCCTTCGGGTTCACCGGCGCGTTCGGCGCGGTGGGCGGCGAGGTGATCCAGGTCCGGAGCACGCCCGCCCCTCCTCCCGGAGTCGATCCGGTGGACGAGGGGGCCTTCGGTCACGTGCTGGTCCACGACGGCGGGTTCGAGGCCCTGGCCGCGCGGCTCGCCGCGCTGGGGCCGATCGCGGTCCTGGCCGGCCGCGAGACCGGGGTGGAGCTCGCCGACGCCCTCTCCGAGCGGCTGGGGCTGGCCTCCAACGGCACGGCCCTGAGCAGCGCCCGGCGCGACAAGTACGTGCAGATCGAAACGATCAAGGCCCGGGGCGTCCCCGGGATGCGGCAGCTGCGGACCGGCGACGAGGCCGAGCTGCTGGCCTGGCACGAGAGCGTGGGCGGGAGCGTGGTCGTCAAGCCCCTGCGCGGCTACTGGGGTGACGGCGTGTCGTTCTGCGACCTGCCGCGGGACTCGGCCGCCGCGCTGCGCGGACTGCGCGAGCGCCGGACGGTGCTGGGCGAGCCGGTCACCGAGGTCGTCGCCCAGGAGTACCTGGTGGGCGCCGAGTACATCGTCAACACGGTCAGTTGCGCGGGCGTGCACCAGCTGACCGACGCCTGGCGCACCGAGCGGATCGAGGCCAACGGGGTGCGGGACCTGGTGACCGCGCAGGTGCTGCTGCGCTCCGACGAACAGCCGGTCGGCGAGCTCTTCGACTACGGGCGCCGGGTGCTGGACGCCCTCGGCATCCGGTACGGCGCGGCGCACCTGGAGATCAAGCTGACCCCGGACGGCCCGCGGCTGGTCGAGGTGGGCGCCCGCGTGTCGGGGCTGCCCTACTACACGGCCGACGTCCTGGGCGAGGGCCAGCTGGAGTGGACCGTCGACGCCTACGTCCGGCCCGAGCGCTTCTACGCCCGGGCGGGCCGGCCCTACCGGCGGCGGCACGCGTTCGCCTGGGCCGCGCTGGTCGCGCCGGCCTCGGGACGGCTGCGGGGCTACCGCGCGCTGGACCGGCTCGAACGGCTGTCGAGTTTCCACTCCCTCACCGTGCTGGTGAGGCCCGGCGACGCGATCACCGCGACCACCTACGACCGGGAGTACCCGGCCACCCTGACGCTCAGCCACCCGGTGGACGCCGTCCTCCAGCGCGACCTCAACACGGTGCGCTACCTGGACGGCCCCGGGATGTACGAGATCACCCCGGAGGCCGGCTGACGGGCGCGCCGGCCAGGTCGACCCCCGCCAGGACGGCCCCGCCAGGCCGCCCCCGCGCTCGCCGCGTGGCGAAAGGAACGGCCTGTCGCCCGGCCCCGCCGCGCCTCGGACGGCATGCTCGGCACTGCCCCGAGAGGACCCGCACCCCGCGCCGGCTTGGACCGCGCGGAACCGGGCACACGCCGACCGATCACCGCCCCGAGGACAAGGAGGTCCACCATGGCCGACCCGGCGAAACCGTCCGGACGCACGCGGGAGGCGGAGTCCGGCGTGATCACCACCGACGTCCCCGCCCGCCTCGACCGCCTGCCCTGGTCGGGCTGGCACTGGCGGATTGTGATCGGTCTGGGCACCGTCTGGATCCTGGACGGCCTGGAGGTGACGATCGTCGGCAACATGGCCGGACGACTCGCCCAGGACGGCAGCGGCATCGCCATCAGCACCGCCCAGGTGACCACCGTCGCCGCCGCCGTCTACGTCGCCGGCGCCTGTAGCGGCGCGCTGTTCTTCGGCTGGCTGACCGACCGGCTCGGCCGCAAGAAGCTCTTCATGCTCACCCTCGCCGTCTACCTGGCGGCGACCGCCGTCACCGCCGTCTCCTGGACGGCGTGGTTCTTCTTCCTCTGCCGCTTCTTCACCGGCTTCGGCATCGGCGGCGAGTACGCGGCGATCAACTCCGCCATCGACGAGCTGATCCCCGCCCGGGTGCGCGGACGGATCGACCTCGTCATCAACGGCAGCTTCTGGGTCGGCGCCGCCTTCGGCGCCTTCGCGTCGATCGCGCTGCTCGACACCTCGCTCTTCGCGACCGACGTGGGCTGGCGGCTCGCCTTCGGGATCGGCGTCGTCCTCGGCCTGGTCATCCTGCTCGTGCGGCGGCACGTCCCCGAGAGTCCGCGCTGGCTGTTCACCCACGGGCGGGCGGAGGAGGCCGAACGGATCGTCGCCGAGGCCGAACGGACGGTGGAGCGGCAGACCGGCGAGCCCCTGCCGCCCGTCGAGGAGGAGCCCATCCGGATCCGCGAACGCGGGCCGCTGGGGTTCGTCACCATCGCCCGCACCGTGGTCACCCGCTACCCGCGCCGCACCGCACTGGGCTTCGCGCTGTTCGTCGGGCAGGCGTTCCTCTACAACGCGGTGACCTTCGGCTACGCGACCATCCTGACCACCTACTTCGCCGTGCCCGAGGGCCACACCGGCTACTACTTCGCGGTGATCGCGGTCGGCAACTTCCTCGGCCCGCTGCTGCTCGGCCACCTCTTCGACACGGTCGGCCGCAAACCCATGATCGCCGGCACCTACATCGGCTCCGGCGTGCTGCTCTTCGCCACCGCCGCCCTGTTCCAGCGGGGCTCGCTCTCCGCCACCACGCTGACCGGCTGCTGGACGGCCGTCCTGTTCCTCGCCTCGGCGGGCGCCAGTTCGGCCTACCTGACGGTCAGCGAGGTCTTCCCACTGGAGACCCGCGCCCTGTGCATCGCCTTCTTCTACGCCGTCGGCACCGCCGTCGGCGGGATCAGCGGCCCGCTGCTGTTCAACGGGCTCGTCAGCAGCGGCCGGGTCTCGGACACCACCCTCGCGTTCTGCATCGGCGCCGCCCTCATGACCGCCGCCGGCCTGGTCGAGGCCGCCATCGGCGTCAAGGCCGAACGGCGCAGCCTGGAGTCGCTGGCCTCGCCGCTGAGCGCCGTCGGCACGGAGGCCGGGCGGTGACGGGGTTCGACGCCTTCACGGGCCTGCTGGACTACCCGGTGTACGTCGTGACCGCGGCCGGACCGGAGCCGGCCGGCTGCCTGGTGGGGTTCGCCGGGCAGTGCTCGATCCGTCCGGCGCGGTTCACGGTCTGGTTGTCGAAGGCGAACCACACCCACGCCGTCGCCCTGGGCGCGCGGGCGCTCGGCGTGCACCTGCTGCCGTCCGACCACCGGCTGGCCGAGCTGTTCGGCGGCCGGACGGGGGACGACTGCGACAAGTTCGCCGACGTCGCCTGGCACCGCGGCCCGGAGGGCGTCCCGATCCTCGACCGGGCGCCGGCCTGGTTCGTCGGCGGGGTGCTGGACCAGGCCGACTGGGGTGACCACACCGGCTTCCTCCTGGAGCCGGTCCACGTCCACGCCTCGGAACCGGCGGCGCCCGTGCTCTCCTTCCGCGACGTGGCGGACATCGACCCGGGGCACCCGGCCTGACCGGGCTGCGGCCTCGGACCACGGCGGGCGGCGCCGCACGGCGCCGCCCGCCGTCCGCCGTCCGCCGTCCGCCCGTTTCCGGGCGGGCCTCATCAGCGCACGCTCCCACCGTCGTTCGTCCGGCCGTCCCCGGCCGTGCCTGCCCACGGGGCACCGGAACCGCCCCACCCGGCGAAAATCGGTTGCGATCGGTCCGAGTACACGGAAATGTCTCATAGCGCCCTAACACCGTACGTCTGCCCGGAAAGCACCTCCTGCCATGAACAGCATCGTCGTCGACACCCTTCACGGTCCGGTCCGCGGACGCCTGCACAACGGCACCGCGTCGTTCCTCGGAATCCCGTACGCGGCACCGCCGTTCGGTGCCGGCCGGCTGCGCGCGCCCCGGCCACCGGAGCCGTGGAGCGGGGTGCGCGACGCGTTCGAGCACGGCGCGGCCGCCCCGCAGCCGGGCTACGGGCCCGCCATGACCGGCCTGCTGCGCCCGGCCGGACCGCAGGGCGAGGACTGTCTCAACCTCAACGTCTGGACGCCCTCGCCGCACCGCTCGGAGCGCGGGCTGCCCGTCATGGTGTGGATCCACGGCGGCGCGTTCCGCAACGGATCGGGCTCGCTGCCGACCTACGAGGGTTCCGCCCTCGCCCGCGACGGCGTGGTCTGCGTGACGCTCAACTACCGGCTGGGCCCGGAGGGTTTCCTCCTGCTTCCGGACGGCACCGCCAACCTCGGGCTGCTGGACCAGATCGCCGCCCTGGAGTGGGTCCGCGACAACATCGCCGGGTTCGGCGGGGATCCGGCGAACGTGACCGTCTTCGGCCAGTCGGCCGGCGCGATCAGCATCACCGCGCTCATGACGATGCCCCGGGCCGAGGGCCTGTTCCGACGGGCCATCACCCAGAGCGGGGCCGGGCACCACGCCCACGCGCCCGAGACGGCGCGCCGCATCACCGAGCGGCTGGCCGAACTGGCCGGCGTCGAGTGCACCACCGAGGCCCTCGCGGCGCTCAGCCCGCAGGACCTGATGGCCGCCGACGCCCGGCTCGCCCAGGAGATCGCCCGTAGTACCGAGCCCGGGCTCTGGGGCGAGTCCGCCGGCGGCGGCACGACTGTCCTCCCGGTGTTCGGGACGGCGACGCTGCCCGAGCGCCCCGTCGACGCCGTCCGCGCCGGCGCGGGGCGCCACCTCGACCTGCTCACGGGCGTCACCAGCGAGGAGTTCCGTCTGTTCCTGGTGCCGCTCGGCATGGCCGGCCGCATCGACGACGCCTTCCTCCACGGCTTCCTCGCCGCCCTGGGGCTCGACCCGGCCGCCGCGCGGGCCCGCTACGCCGACTCCCGGCCCGGGGCCGGCGCGGCCGACCTCTTCTCGGCCGTGATGTCCGACCACGGCTACCGCGTGCCCGCCATCCGCATAGCGGAGGCCCGGGCCGCGCATGGCGCCGACACCCACTTCTACGAGTTCGCCCAGCCCTCCCCCGCCCTGGACGGCGCCCTCGGCGCCTGCCACATGGCCGAGCTCGGCCTGCTCTTCGGCGACCCCGACGACCCGCTGGCGGACCCGGCCCGCCACCCGCGGCTGTCCGAGCGCCTGCGCGGCGCCTGGACGTCCTTCGCCCGGGAGGGCCGCCCCCGGCACGACGGCCTGCCGTCCTGGCCCGCCTACCTGCCGGACCGCCTCGTCATGCGGCTGGACGACACGGCACCCGCCGTCCTGCGGGACCCGGGCCGCCCCGAACGGCTGCTCTGGGACGGCCTGCGCTGACGGGCCCGGGGCTTCCCGTCCCGGCGGGCCCGCGTCCGGGCGTCCCGGCGGGCCGGGACGCGGTCCGCCGCGCGCACCACCGTTCCCTGTCAGGAACGTGCCTGGTGGCCGTGCGGCGGCCGGCCTGCCGAGGTGAGCCCCGCGGCGCCCCGAACAGCGTGGAGGGCGCCGCTCAGACCTCCTCCTCCATGCCGATGGCCTCTTCGAGGCCTCTGCGGGCCCCGGCCGGGTCCTGCCCGTCCATCTGCCGCAACAGGGCGGTGGCGATGGCGTCGAGTTTGCGCTGGACGGCGTGCTCTGCGCGGCGCTCGGAGTTCTTGAGCAGGGTCAGGAGCAGCAGGCTGAGCGCCGTCATGAGGTCCCCGACCAGGATCTGCCAGGTCAGGGCGAGGCCGGCGGCGTGCACCACCACGAAGGCGGCCACCAGGAGCAGGCAGCCGACGTAGAAGGGCGGTGAGCTGGTGAGGTTCGACGCGGCCTCGGCGAACCGTTCGAACCGGCCCCGCCCGTCGCGGCTGCGCTCGGACGGGTGGTGGAGGGCCATGGCGTCGCGCTCCTCGCGGTGCCCGGTCGGGACGTCGGCCGGGCCGCCGCCGGGCCGTGGGGGGACGGCCCACCGCCAGCGTCGCCGACGGGCCCGCCGTTCGCACGCGGGGTTGGGCCGCCGGGCCACCGGCACGCGTCGGCGCCCGCCCGGCACAGCCGCCGGGCGGGCACCGTACGGCGATCATCAGGGGGCCGGCGCGGCCGCCGGCCCACCGCTCCGCCGTACGCGCCGCGCACGCTCCGCGGGCATCAGCCCCGGCTCTCCGCCTGGAACATCCAGCTGTGCTTCTCCAGCGCGGCCGTGAGCCCGATCAGGAGGTCCTGGGTGACGGGGTCCGCCGGGCCCGTCACCTCGATCCGCGTCCGCATGCGCTCGATCACGGCCCCGAACGCCTTCACCAGGTGCTCGACCACCTCCGTGTCGGCCGTCCAGCCCTCGGGGAACTCGGGCAGGCCGCTGGAGGCGGCGACCGTGGCGGCCCGGCCGTCCGGGCTGACCCCGATCGCGGCGGCGCGCTCGGCCACGTCGTCGGCGAAGGTGCGCGCGGTGGCGACCACCTCGTCGAGTTGCAGGTGGACGGAGCGGAAGCGGGGCCCGTAGAGGTTCCAGTGCGCCTGCTTGGCCACCAGGGAGAGGTCCAGCAGGTCGACCAGGGCGCCCTGGAGCGCGTCTCCGGTCGTCTTGCGTTCGCTGTCCGGCAGCGGGCTGCTGATGACGATGCCCATCGCTGAATTCCTTCCGGTCGCAGGAGCCGTCGTCCGGCCTTCGTACGGTGATACCGGCCCGCCGCCCGCCTCGGTGGAGGCGGTGCCCCCTCGGGGGACGGCCACCGAGGCGTCCGGGACGGACACGAATGACCGACCGGGCGGCGGACGTTTCGCGGCTTCCCCCTCCGCCCGCGCGGAAACCACCCGATACGCCGACGTCCCGGGCTCCGGGGGCCGGCGGGTGCCCGGTCACGGCCGGACGCCCGGGAGCCGACGAGCCGGTGGCGCGGTGGGCCGGGCGCCCGGTGCGGGGGGTTAGGCGGTCCGGCCGGCGCAGGCCGCGGCGGTCACCAGTTGGTCGAAGGCGGCATCGGAGGCCTGCCGCCGGCGGCGTCGTAGGGGTTGCGGGAGAGCACGACCTGGCGCCGCCCGGTGTCGTCGCTGAGCATGACGCTGCTGTAGCCGAGGCTGTCACCACGGTGGCCCCAGAAGTCCCCGCACGGGGTGGGTGTGCGCTCCAGGACCAGGCCGTAGTCGGCCCCGCCTCCGATGCCCGCGGTGTGCTTCATCTCGGCGAGTTCGGCGGGCCCGAGGAGCCTGCCCGCGAGCAGGGCGGACATGAAGGCGGTGAGGTCGGCGGTGGTGGAGATGCCGGCGCCGGACGGGCCGGCGATGGTCGGGTCGAACAGCGTGATGTCCACCGGGCCGCCGGGCAGCTCGGCGTAGGCGCGGGTGTGGCGGCCGGGGACGGCGGGGTCGTCCTCCGGCATCGTGGTCTCGCTCAGGCCGAGCGGCCGGATGATCCGCCCCTCGACCTCCTGTTGCCACGTGCGGCCGGTGGTCTTCTCGATGAGCATTCCGAGCAGCAGGTAGTCGGTGTTGGAGTAGTGCCGGCCCTGGCCCGGCGGGAAGTACGCCGGGTTGGTCTCGGCGACGGCGACGAGCTCCGCCCGAGGCCGCGCCCCGACGTCCCTCAGGGGCGCCGGCGCGGCGACGCCGCCCGGCCCGGGGCGGCCCCTGGGAGCCTGAGCCCGGCCACTGACCGGTCGGCCCCGCCGGTCCGCGTCAGCGGGAGCGGCCGATCCCCCACGCGGCGGCCCGGGCGGCGGCGGCCGCCCGGTTGGGGAGGCCGAGCTTGGCGAGGATGTGCTCGACGTGGGTCCCCACGGTGCGCGGCGTGACGTACAGCCGCTCGGCGATCTCCCGGTTGGTGCGGCCGGTCGTCAGTTCGGCCAGGACCTGGAGTTCCCGTGGCGAGAGCCCGCCCGGCCGGGCGGCGGCGCCCGGGCCGTCCTCCGAGGGGCCGACGGCGCCCGGACCGGACGCGGCCGGCCCCTCGGAGGACGGGCCCGGGTTGGGGGCGACGGCCGCGGCGAGCGCCTCGCTGAGCAGGGTGACCGCCGCACGGGCGGGGTCGGGCGCGCACCGCGGCCGGCGGACGCTCACGTTCAGCATCCCGACGTACCGGCCGTCGGCCGCGAAGAGGCACTGGGCCACGCCGTCCTCGATGCCGAGCGGGCGCAGCACGTCCCGGAAACCCGGGGAGGCCGCGAGGAGTCGCCCGGGGACGTCCCTGAGCCACAGTCCGCCCCGGGCCGGGCTGCGGAGCACCGGGAACACCGGGTCGTGGTGCAGGCGGGTCTCGATGTACGCGGTGGCGTCGTCCGGGTAGCTCCCGGCCAGGGTGGTGTGGCGGCCGCGCGCCGGATCCCACCGGGCCAGGGAGGCGTGGTCGTACTCCATCACCCCCGCCAGGGCCGTCAGGACCGTGTCGAGGCCGGTCGTGCCGGCCACCGCGCTCCGGGCGGCCTCGCGGACGCCGACGGCCGCGTCCAGGATCCGCGCCACGTTCCGCTCCGCTGCCATCATCCAAGGATGATCATGTGCCCGGAATGCGTCAAACGCGCGGGGCCTCCTCAACGCCCGGGGCCTCGTGCACGCGCGGGACCTCGTGCACGATCCGCCCGTCCATGACGGTCAGGACGACGGGCATCGCCGGGATGTCCCGGGGGTCGGCGGCGAGCAGGTCCCCGTCGAGCACGCACAGGTCCGCGGCCTTGCCCACCTCCAGCGAGCCCTTCCAGTCGTCGGCGAAGTCCTGCCAGGCCGCGTCGATCGTGTAGGTGCGCAGCGCCTCCGCCAGGCCGATGCGCTGCTCCGGGCCGCTGACCCGGCCGGCCGCCTTGGACTCGCGCAGCATCATGGTGGCGAGGCCCTGGCGCCAGTCGGGGTGGGTGACGGGCGCGTCGGAGCCGCTGGCGACCCGCACGCCGGCGTCGATGGCGTCGCGGTACGGCCACGCGTACGCGGCCCGTTCGGCGCCGACGAGGTCCTCCTCCATGTCCGCGACCGTCCACTTGATGGTGGGGTTCATGTTGACGCCGAAGCCGTGCGCGGCCAGCACCTCCATGCTGTGCGCGGTGAGGAAGTCGCCATGGATGACGTAGTGGCGGGCGTCGGCGCGCGGGTGCTCGGCCACGGCCTCGGCGAAGGCGTCCACGACGGTGTCGATGGCCCGGTCTCCGGTGACGTGGACGCCCAACTGGTGCCCGGCGGCGTGGGCGAGCCGGATCATGGCGCCGATCCCGGCGGTGCGCTCGGTGTCGGTGTCGCCGCCGACGCACAGGGAGCCGCAGCCGCCGCCGACGTACGGTTCGTGCATCCAGGCGGTCTTGTTGGGGACGATGCCGTCGGCGAAGACCTTGACCCCGTGGACCGCGAGGCGGCGCGGATCGGTGTCGCCCGGTGCGCCGAGCTCCGCGAGGCCTCGGGCGAACTCCTCGGTGGTGCTCGCCATGCCGGTGGGCAGCAGCAGGACGCCGACGCGGGCGGTCAGTTCGCCGTCGGCCAGCAGGCCTCGGTAGACGTCGAGGGTCTCCGCGCCGAGAGCGCCCCGCATGATGCCCTCGCCGCCGGGGCCCAGTCCGGGCTCGGTGTAGCTGGTCACGCCGAGCCGGGCGAGGGTGGCGAGGGCCGCCCTGATCGCGTCGGTCCGCTCCTGGCGGCTGAGCGGCGGCAGCGCGTTCTGGACGAGGGCCTGGGCCCCTTCGTGGAGCAGCCCGGTGGGCTCCCCCGTCTCGTCCACGACGATGGCTCCGCCGGGCGGGGCGACGGTGCCGCGGTCGATCCCGATGAGCTCCAGGGCCTTGGAGTTGACCCAGGTGGCGTGCCCGGAGAAGGAGTACAGCACCACGGGGTGGTCCGGGCTCACCGCGTCGAGGTCGCGCCGCGAGGGCGTGCGCGACGGGTCCTGGAGGCACTCGTCGAGGTACCCGGTGTCCCAGCCGTGCCCGGTGACCCACTGCCCGGCCGGGGTCCGCCCGACCGCCTCCCGTACCGCCTCGGCCACGTCCCGCAGCGAGGACACCGCGGGGTGTCCGAGGTCGAGGGAGAGCGGCGGGGTGGACATGCCGAAGGCGCAACCGTGCAGGTGGGAGTCGTTGATACCGGGCAGCAGGGTCGCCCCCCGCAGGTCGACGACCCGGGTGCGCGGCCCGATGAGCGGTGCGACGTCGTCCCTGCGGCCGACGGCGCTGATGACCCCTCCGGTCACCGCCAGGGCCGAGGCGACGGAGAAGTCCGCGTCGACCGTGACCACCTGTCCGTCGAGAAACACCAGATCCGCGTACGTGTGCACAGGGCGACCTTTCGGGAGGCGGGCGCGCGCGGCCGTCCGCGGGCGCTCCTCCCTGGACTATGGCCGCGCCAGGGCCGCCCGCACATCGGTCGTTCCACCGATACGCGCCCGATCCGCGCCCTATCCGCGCCCGCTGCCGGCGCCCCTCGCGCGGCTCGGCCGGGGAGCCGTGGGGTCCGCCGGTTCACCGGGCCGCCGCCGCGGGGCCGGCGGCCGGTCAGTCGTCGCGGGGCTGGCGGCCGGTCAGTTGCCGCGGGACGTTCGGTTCCGAAGCGGCGCGGTGGCGGAGCCCGTCGGGGAACGACCCGGAACGATCACCCCACGACCTGGCCGGCATCCGGCCTGACCACGCCTGGTACGGTGCCATCGCCGTGGTGTTCGGGAAACCGGTCGAAGTCCGGTGCGGCCCTCGCCACTGTTGCCGCGGAGTTCCGCGGCCCTCGCTGACCGGCTTACCCAGCGGTCAGGGCCACTGGGCGGGTCGGAAGAACCGCTCGGGAAGGTCGGCCGCGGCGCGTCGATGCGGAAGCCAGGAGACCGGCCACGGCGCGACATGTTCCACGAGGGTTTTGGAGAACACGTGCCCAGCGCTCCGCCGCGCCCATTTCCGTCCATACGTTCCGTGCGTCCGGTACGCCCCACAGGTCCGGTGCGCGTCGGCCGGGCGGTCGCGACCTTCCTGTTCCTCGGCGTGCTCGGAGCCTGCACGAGCGCCCCCGCGCCCGTCGCGTCCGGTGGGACGACCGGAAGTGCCTCGCCCGTCAGCGTGGACAACTGCGGGACCACCGTGACGGTCTCCGCGCCGCCCGAGCGGCTGGTGACGCTCAACCAGGGCGCCACCGAGGTGGCCCTGGCCCTCGGCCTCCAGTCCCGCATGGCCGGTACCGCCTACCTCGACGACTCCGTCCCGGAGAAGTGGAAGGCGGCCTACGACTCCGTCCCGGTGCTCTCCAAGGACTACCCGACGAAGGAGAAGCTCCTCGCGGCCCGTCCCGACTTCCTGTACGCCTCCTACGCCAGCGCGTTCACCGACAAGGTCGCGGGCACCCGGGAGGAGCTGCGCGGACAGGGCGTCCCGTCGTACCTGTCCCCGTTCGGCTGCGCGGACAAGAGCCAGGTGCCGCCGACGACCTGGCAGGCGGCGTGGGGCGAACTGAACGACGTCGCCGAGGTCTTCGGCGTCCAGGAGCGGGCCGCCTCGATCCGGCGGGAGCAGGAGCAGCAGCTGGACCAGCTCAAGGCGGCGGCCGCGGGCAAGGACCTGAAGGTCCTGTGGTACGACTCGGACACCAAGGCGCCGTTCGTCGGGGCCGGCCGTGGCGGACCGCAGCTCGTGCTCGACGCCGTGGGCGCCCGCAACGTCTTCGCGGACCTGCCCGGTGGCTGGCAGAACGTGAGCTGGGAGAAGGTCGTCGCGGCGGACCCGGACGCCATCGTGGTCGCGGACGCCGGCTGGGACACGGCCCAGTCCAAGATCGACTACCTGGAGAACGACCCGGTGCTGAGCAAGCTCACCGCCGTGCGGCGCAAGGCGTTCGTGGTGGTGCCGTTCTCGGAGTCGACACCCGGCGTGCTGCTCGCCGACGGCGCCGCCCGAGTGTCCGAGGGGCTGGGCCGACTGCACCCGGCTTCATGACCACCGCACCCCGCCCCGTCGCGCGGCCCGCCGGTCCGGGCCGCGCGGCGGCGGCCCTGGCCGTCGGTGCGGCCCTGCTGCTGGCCACCGTGCTCCTCGGCCTGGCCGTGGGCTCGCAGCACGAGTCGGTCCGGACGGTGCTCGATGTCGTGGTGCGCCGCCTCGGGCTGGGCGATCCGCCGGTGACGCTGCTGGACGACCAGATCGTCTGGCAGTTGCGGCTGCCCCGGGTTCTGGGGGCGGCCGCCACCGGCGCCGGCCTCGCGGTCTGCGGCGCGGTGTTGCAGACGCTGACCGGCAACGACCTGGCCGATCCCTTCCTGCTCGGGATCTCGGACGGCGCCGCCGCCGGCGCGGTCACCGTGATCGTCCTCGGCGTCGGCGTGTCCGGCGCCGTCGGCACCGGCGCGGTGTCGACGGCGGCCTTCGCCGGCGCCCTGCTCGCCGCGGTCGTCGTCCTGGCACTGGCCGGCGCGCGCACCCGGTCGCTGCCGACCACCCGGACGGTGCTCGCCGGCATCGCGGTCGGGCAGATGTGCGGGGCCTACACCTCGTTCGTCGTGATGGTCCTCGGGGACCGCAACGCGGCACGCGGCGTCATGGAGTGGACGCTGGGTTCGGTCGCAGGCGTACGGTGGCCCACCGCCGTCTTCCTGGTCGCGGTCGCGCTGGCCGGGGTCACGGTGCTGGCCTCCTCGGCCCGCGACCTGGACGCCTTCGCCTTCGGCGAGACCGCCGCCCGCTCCCTCGGCGTCCACGTCGAGCGCACCCGCTGGGTCCTCATCGCGACCGCCGCGCTGGTGACCGCCTGCCTGGTCGCCCACACCGGCGTCATCGGGTTCCTCGGCCTGGTCGTGCCGCACGTGGTCCGTCTCGTCTGCGGCCCGCGCCACGCCCTCCTGCTGCCGGTGTCGGCACTGGTGGGGGCGTCCGTCCTGGTGGGCAGCGACCTCGTGGCGCGCTCGGTCCTCCCCGACCGGGAGATCCCCCTGGGCGTCATCACGGCCGGGCTCGGGGCGCCCTTCTTCGCCTGGCTGCTGTGGCGCCAGGGACGGGCCGAGGGGAGCGGGCAGTGACGGGTCGAGGGCAGGAAGCAGGGCCGGTGGCGCCGCCCGTGCGACTGCGCGCGGAGGGGCTTCTCGTACGCGTCGGCGGCGCCACGCTGCTGGACGCCGTCTCGCTCGCGTTCAGCCCCGGCCGGGTCACGGGCCTGCTCGGGCCCAACGGCGCCGGGAAGACCACCCTGCTGCGCGCGGTCGCCGGACTGACCCGGCCGAGCGCGGGGCGGGTCCTCCTCGACGGGGAGGACCTCCACGCCCTCACCGCCCGCCGACGCGCACGCCAGGTGGCCTTCATGGAGCAACAGGCCGACACCCGCTTGTCGCTGACGGTTCGTCAGGTCATCGACCTCGGACGCACGCCGCACCGCGGCCGCTGGCCCGTACCGACGGACGCCGCCGCCGACGCCCACGAGCGGTCCGTGATCGCCGATGCCGTCGCCGCGGCCGACGTCGGCCACCTGCTCGGCCGGTCCTGGCCGACGCTGTCGGGCGGCGAGCGGCAGCGGGTCCAGCTCGCGCGGGCGCTGGCGCAGGAGCCCGGCGTGCTCCTGCTCGACGAGCCCACCAACCACCTCGACCTGCGCCACCAGCTCGGTTTCCTCGGCACCGTACGCGGGCTGGGCATCACCACGGTGGCCGCGCTGCACGACCTCGAACTCGCCGCCGCCTACTGCGACGAGGTCGCCGTCCTGCTCGACGGCCGGCTGGTCGCCCACGGGCCCGTCTGCGACGTGCTCACCTCCGCCACGATCGCGCGCGTCTACGGCGTCGACGCCACCGTGGAACGGCATCCCCGGCACGACAGACCGCACATCCGGTGGAACGGACTGCTCCACGAAAGGACTTCGCCATGACCTCCCCCGGTCCGGACGCCCTCGGCCCGGACACCCCCGCCATGACCTCCCCCGGCCCGGACGCCCTCGGCCCGGACACCCCCGCCCGCCGCAGTGCCGTGCTCCTGGTCGGCATGTCGATCGCCGAGGCCGTCCGCCGCGACGAACTCCTGCGGGCCGCGGCGTCACACCGGGCCTCGATCGCGTTCCTGCAACAGGCGGACCCGTCCCTGTCGGCCGAGCTGACCAGGCTGGCCGACGCGGGCACCGAGACCGTGGTCCTGATCGGCGTCCGTCTCGCGGGCTCCGGCCCGGCCCAGTCCTGGCTGCGGCGGATCGCCGCCCACTGGTGGCGCGAGCGCACGGGCCACCGCCCCGAACTCCTCGTCGCGACCCGCCTCGCCGGCTCGCCGGACGCGGTCGCCGCCGTGGCCTCGGCGACGAGGCCCATCACCGGTGAGGAACCCGGCCTCACGTCCGCGGCCTGGGAGGACGTCACCGGCCACCGGCACCAGGTCCTGGTGTGCCGGGGTCCGCGCTGCACGGCCCTGGGCGCGGAGGAGGGACTGCGCGCCCTGGTGGGGGAACTGACCGGGCGAGGCCTCGGCGACGACGACGTGCTCGTCACCCAGACGGGGTGCCAGTTCCCCTGCAACCAGGCCCCCGTCGTCACCGTGCAACCGGACGACGTCTGGTACGGGAGGGTCGATCCGGCCGTCGTCGGCCGCATCGTCACCGAGCACCTCGTCGGCGGACGACCGGTCCAGTCCCACCGGCTCCCCCGCCGCGAGAAGGAACGGGCGGACCGGCACGACGACTGATCGCGGCCACGAGGTCGACTCGATTGCCGGTCCGGCGTGACGTTTCCGCGCCGGGCCGGCGTGACGTACCCGCGCCGGCCCGCCGTGGTGAGGCGCCGGCCCCTGCACACCCTTTGCCTAAAGCCTGTAGGTAGATATAGAGTCTCCATAGGCAAAGTGAAAGTAGGTGATGGTCATGGTCCGCGCTGGACTGAGCCCGGAGCGGCTGACGCTCGCCGGGGCGGAACTCGCCGACGAGGCCGGCTTCGACCAGGTGACCCTGTCCGCGCTCGCCCGGCGCTTCGACGTGAAACCGGCGAGCCTGTACGCACACGTCAGGAACTCCCACGAGCTGAAGACCCGGATCGCCCTGTTCGCACTGGCGGAGCTCGCCGACCGGGTCGCCGACGCCGTGGCCGGGCGTGCGGGCAAGGACGCCCTGACGGCCTTCGCGAACGCCTACCGGGACTACGCCCGGGCGCACCCCGGCCGGTACGAAGCCGCCCGGTACCGGCTCGACCCGCAGACCGCCGCGTCCAGCGCGGGCGTCCGGCACGCGCAGATGACGCGGGCAATCCTTCGCGGCTACGACCTGGGTGAGCCGGACCAGACGCACGCGGTCCGCATGCTGGGCAGCGTCTTCCACGGCTACGCCTCCCTGGAGGCGGCCGGCGCCTTCGACCACACGGACGTCGCCGCGCAGCAGTCCTGGGCCTGGACCCTGGACTGCCTCGACACCGCGCTGCGGAGCCGATCCACCCTCTGACCGGCCACGTCACCCGCGACGACCGCCCGGTACCCCACGCCCCGACTCAAGAGGCTTGAGGCCATGAGCACCGAGCAGAACCTGATCACCACCCCCATCACCGCGGACTTCCTGCGCGGTCACCTTGAGGTGGAGGAGACCGCCCACGGCCTCCTGCCGCACCGGCTGCCCGCCCGGGCGCGCCGGCAGATCCCCGACGACCGGCTGGCCGTGGCCGAGGCCCAGCCCTCCGGTGTCCGGCTGGCCTTCCGCACCGGCGCCACCACCATCCACCTCGACACCCTGCCCACCAAGCGCGTCTACGCGGGCTTCCCGCCCCCGCCGGACGGCGTCTACGACCTCCTGGTCGACGGCCGCCTCACCGCCCGGGCCACCGTGGACGGCGGGAACGTGCGCACCGTCACCGACATGTCGACCCAGGCCGCGGAGTTCACCCCGGGCCCCGCCGGCACCGCCCGCTTCACCGACCTGCCCGCCGGTGAGAAGGACATCGAGATCTGGCTCCCGCACACGGAGGTCACCGAGGTCATCGCCCTGCGCACCGACGCCCCCGTCGAACCGGCCCCCAGGTCCGGGCGCCGGGTGTGGCTGCACCACGGCAGTTCCATCAGCCACGGGTCCAACGCCGTCCGCCCCAGCACCATCTGGCCCGCCCTGGCCGCCTCCGCGGGCGGCGTGGAACTGGTCAACCTCGGCTTCGGCGGCAGCGCGCTGGTCGATCCGTTCACCGCCCGCGCGATGCGCGACACTCCCGCCGACCTGATCAGCGTCAAGCTCGGCATCAACGTCGTCAACAGCGACGCCATGCGCCTGCGGGCCTTCGTCCCGGCCGTCCACGGCTTCCTCGACACCATCCGCGAGGGCCACCCCACCGCTCCCCTGCTCCTGGTCTCCCCCGTCCTGTGTCCGACCCACGAGCACACTCCCGGCCCCCTCATGCCGGACTTCTCCGACGGAACCCTGAGGTTCCGGGCCACCGGTGATCCGGCCGAGACCGCCGCCGGACGGCTGACGCTCACGATCGTCCGCGACGTCCTCGCCGGCATCGTCGAGCAGCGGTCCGCCGAGGACCCCAACCTCCACTACCTCGACGGACTCGACCTCTACGGCGAGAGCGACCACGACGAGTTCCCGCTGCCGGACGCGGTCCACCCCGGTCCGGAGGGGCACCGCCGCATCGGCGAGAACTTCGCCAGGCTCGTCTTCGGGGACAACGGGCCCTTCAGCGTCGCCACCGGCTGACCCGCGCAGCCGCCGGCGGGGTACCGGGGCCCGGTGGGGTGCCGGCGACCGGCGGGATACCGAAGGCCGGTCCGATCACCGCTTCTCGCGCAGCCACCGGGCGAACGCGTCCAGGCCCGCCTCCGGGTCGGCGCGGCCGACGCCGATGCGGAAGCGGTCGGTGGGGGTGGGGGTGAGCTCGGAGCGGTAGATGCCGGCGGGCAGCAGCAGGACGCCCGCCTCCTCGACCAGCCGGGTGCAGAACTCCTCCACGCCCTCGGAGCCGAGGAAGCGGGGGTAGGCGACGCAGCCGCCGTCCGGCGCCCGCCACTCGAAGAGGTCGGCGAACTCGGCGAAGAAGGCGTCGAAGAGCGGCAGGTTGCGGGCGATGAGGGCCCGGTTGCGCTCCAGGATCGTGGCGCGGGCCTTGAGCGCGACGCGGGCCAGCACCTCGCTGGGCGCGGAGTTGCAGATGGAGGTGTAGTGCTTGGCCCGCTCCAGACGGGACAGCAACTCACGGTCGCGGCAGACGATCCAGCCGATCCGCAGGCCCGGCAGGCCGAGCGACTTGGAGGTGACGTTCAGCGACAGGGCGCGCTCGGACAGGTCGGCGGCCTGCGGCAGGATGCGGGCCGCGTCGCGCTCCAGACCACGGTAGACCTCGTCGCTGAACAGGTGGATGCCGCGCTCGTCGCACAGCCGCGCCAGCTCGGTGAAGTCGGCGGCGCCGATGACCTTGCCGGTGGGGTTGTTCGGGAAGTTCACCGAGACGACCCGGGTGTTCGGGCGGATCGCCGCCTTCACCGCGTCGAGGTCCAGGGCCCAGTCCCGGTCGGGGTCGAGGGCGACGCCGGTGACCTCGCACAGGGCGAGCGGCACGGTCTCGGCCGCCTGGTAGTTCGGGGTCACCACCACCGCGTGGTCACCCGCGTCCAGCAGCACGTTCATCGCCAGGTAGAGGGCCTCCTCGGCGCCGGCGAAGCAGAGCACGTCGGCCGCGTCCGCCCGCTCGTACGTCGCGGCGATCACCTCGCGCAGGGCCGGGTCCCCGTACGTCTCGGTGTAGCCCAGCGGCAGGTCCTCGAAGGCGGCGCGGTCCTGGTCGTCGGCCAGGGCGAGCAGCTCGCGCAGGGTCATGCTCTGGACGTCGGAGGCCGTCAGGTGGTGGCGCGCGGTGAACTCCCACCGGGAGAAGTGGGTTTCCAGGCGGAAGTCGGGCAGGCGGGTCACGGCGTGTGGTCCTTCCTCGGGGCTCGGAGTTCGGCCAGCAGGGCGTAGAGGGTGGAGCGGGAGACCCGCAGGGCGGCGGCGACGACGGGGGTGGCGCGGCGCACGGCGAACACCTTGGCCTCGTCCAGGCGGGCGAGGACGGCCAGCCGGTCGGCGCGGGTCAGCCGCTCGACGGGGCGACCGCACTCGCGCACGTACGCGCCGACGACGTGCTGGACGCGCTCGTTCCAGTCCTGCTCGAACAGCGGCTCCGGCCGGGGCGTCGTCGGGGCGCCGAAGGCGGACAGCACGGCCGCCGCCTGCTCCAGCGGCGTGCGGTCGAGGTTGACGCACAGCACCGCGGTGGCGCTGCCGTCCGGCCCGCGCAGCACGGCGCTGACCGAGGACAGCCGCCGGCCGTCCGCGAGCAGCTTCTCGTACGGCCCGAACACGTCCCGCGCCGACGGGTCCAGCGCGTCCAGCTCCCCCAGCAGCGAAGGGTCCCCCGGGACGCGGGACCCGGTCGGGTTCCAGATCGCCAGGATCCGGTCGGTCTCCGGGTCGTGCAGCACCACCTCGGCGTACGGGCCGAGCAACAGCGCGACGGCCTGCCCCACGGGCGCCCACATCCGGACCCGGGGATCTGTGCTCTCTTCGGCATTCTCCACGGCCTGGACTATATGTCCTGATCGGACCAACAGTCCAGGCCTGGCTTCGCCGCCTTCAGGAACCCCTCCCGTCACCGATCAGCGCGCCGTCGTCGGCTCCGAGGTGCTCGCCGAGCTATTCCGCGGGCTGGGGAGTCGTACGGTCTTCAAGGCCGTCGTAGTCCGCGGTCAGCCCAGGTCATAGGTGAAGGCATACGGGAACGGCGACTCGCCGGGCGTGGAGGTGAAGCTGCCGGTTCCACGCAGTCCGGTCAGCTCTCCGGTGCCGGTTCCAGGCACCACCTCGAAGGTGCAGCGCACGGTGCCGTCGGCGTCGAACGAGCCGCGTTCCTCGACGACGAAGGTGCCTTCGCGTCCGTCCAGGCGCCCGGCCAGCACCTCCATGCCCGTGAAGGTACCGGTCTTCTCGGTGACGTAGACGATGGTGTACTCGCAGGTCGTGTGGGCGGCCTCGATGCCGCCGGAGAAGGTGTTGGTGACGGAGGCGTGGGCGAGTTTCGGGCTCGCTTCGCTCGAACCGACCGCGTGTTCCTCCCAGCCGGCGTACGTGATGTGACCGGTCGTCTGCACGGGCATGGATGTCCTCTCGATCGGCGCGCATCTTGTGCGCGCGGTGCATGCCCAGCCTGGCCTCCGTACCTGACACCTCCTGTCAGGTACGCGGGACAATGCCTCCATGCGTGCCGACCGCCTTCTCTCCTTGCTCTTGCTGCTCCAGAATCGTGGGCGGATGACCGCTACCGAGCTTGCCGCGGAGCTCGAGGTGTCGGTCCGTACGGTCTACCGGGACATCGAGGCACTCAGCTCCTCCGGTGTACCGGTCCGTGCCGACCGCGGGCCCGTCGGCGGCTACCGCCTCATGGACGGATACCGCACGCGGCTGACCGGCCTCACTGACGCCGAGGCCGGCGCGCTCTTCCTCGCCGGAGTACCCGGCCCCGCACGGGATCTGGGCTTCGGGGCGGTGCTGGCGACCGCTCAGCTGAAACTGCGGGCCGCCCTCCCGGTCGAACTGGCAGAGCGCACCCGGCGTGTTCAGGATCGGTTCCACCTCGACGCGCCGGCCTGGTTCCGGGACGCCGATCCTGTTCCCCATCTGGCGCCGGTCGCGCAGGCGGTGTGGGAACAGCGGGTGCTGGCCGCGCACTACCGGCGTTGGCGCGGTGAGGTCCACCGGGAACTGCACCCCCTCGGCATCGTCCTCAAAAGCGGCATCTGGTACCTGGTGGCGCTCGCCGACGAGGATGTGCGGACCTACCGGATCTCACGGCTCCTGGCCGTGGACGTCACCGACGAAGTCTTCGAACGACCGGCCGGATTCGACCTGGCCGCCTACTGGGAGGAGTCCTCTCGGCAACTGGAGGACGCGCTCCACCAGGAAACCGCGCGTCTGCGGATCTCCCGCCGGGCACAGCGCCTGCTGCCCGTGCAGTTCGGCGCGGTGGGCACGCGAGCCCTCGAAAGCGCCGGGCCACCGGACCACGAAGGCTGGGTGCAGGTGGAGATGCCGGTCGAGACGCAGGCCGTCGCGGTCAGCGACCTGCTCAGACTCGGCACGGAGGCAGAGGTGCTCGGCCCACCCGAATTGAGGCAAGCCATTGCCAAGGCCGTCGCGGTGCTCGCACACCGCTACGCGGAAGCACCCTGAGCTCCTCCGGCGCCGTCTCGATCGCTCTTCTCCCTGACGGGCGCGACGGAGCGGTGATACGACTCCCCGCGCTCTGCGGCATCGGTCACGAAGCCGGACCGGAGCACCAGGCCGTTCGAACGGGCCCGGGGCGGTCCGCTCCCGACGGTCCGGGGGCGCATCGGGGCCGGTCAGGCAGTGTTCTTGGTGACGAAGTCGGCGATGGCGTCCTCCATCTGCTGGAGGCCGGGATCTTCGAGGGGGTAGTGGCCCGCGTTTTCGAGCATGACGGTGTCGACGGGGACCTTGGTGATGCGGGACAGGACGGGGACGCTGAGGTGGTGGGGGGTCCAGCGGTCCTCGGCGGGCTGGGTGAGCAGGACCGGGCAGGCGTCGAAGTCGGGCGGTTCGACGGCGGGGGTGTAGGTGGCGTAGCTGTCGAGGAAGCGGACGCTGACCCAGTTGGCGGCGGAGGTACGGTCCTTCATGAGGACCTTCATGGCACCCGGGTCGTTGGCGAGCGCGGACATCTTGGAAGCCAGGCTCATCGGGTACTTGGCCGCGGCGGCCGGGGTCTTGGCGAGCAGGCCCATCAGGGGGACGCCGGCGCGGGCGGTGAGCTTGTCGTGGGAGGTCTCGTCGCGGACCCGCTGGTCGCGCTGGTCGCGCTGGTCGAGGAAGGTCATGCCGACGATGCCGCGCAGGGTGCCGCGGGGAGCCTTCGCGGCGACGTGGTAGGTGAGCATGCCGCCGGCGCTCAGCCCGTACAGCACGATCGGGCGGTCGTCGCGGGACTGCTCGAAGGCGAGGAAGTCGACGACGAGGTCGACCCAGTCGTCGTAGGAGGGGGTGGCGCCGGGCTTGACCTTGGTGAGGCCGTAGCCGAGGTTGTCCAGGGCGACGGTCTCGAAGCCGCGCCGGGCGAGCGGGGCGCCGAGGATGAGGGACATCTGGCGGCCGTTGGTGCCCACCCCGTGGTGCAGGACGACCTTGGCCCTGGCCTCCGGATTGCGGTAGCGGTCGAGGTGGACGCGGTGGCCGCGCCAGTTCCAGTACTCCTCCTCCGGGGCGGTGGCGTCGGTCAGCCGCAGGCGTTCGGGCAGGAACTGCTGGAGGTCGCGCCAGGCCTGCTGGTCGCGGTAGTAGTCGGGGGCGGGGGTGGTGTTCATGAGGGTGCGCCTTTCGGGCGGCCCGGCCCGTGGGGGGTCAGGCAGGGGTGGGTGCGGGGCTGGTGCGGGCTCCACGGGTGATCATCCGCGCGCCGGCCTTGAGCTCGTCGCGCACGGCGTCGGCGTCACGCAGGTCCTCTTCCAGGCCGCGGGTGAAGGTGAGCAGCACGGCGGCGGCCTGCCGCGCGCCGTCCCCGGCGTCCTGGGTGAGGGCCGCGGTCAGGAGTTCGGCCAGGTGGTCGGTGTAGTCGGTGACCAGGCCAGGAGCCTGGGCCGTGGCGGCGGACAGCAGCTCCTGCGCGTGGGCGGGGCTGTCCTGCCAGAGGCGGATGGCGACCTCCAGCTTCACCGTGAGGACGGCGAGGACCTTCTCCTCGGGCGTACCCGCGGTCTCTGCCGCCGCCCGCGCGGCCGCGCCGGCCTGCTCCAGTAGCGACCGGACGACCTTGACGATCGCCTCCTCCTTGCTCCCGACGTACTTGTAGACCGTCGGGCGCGACAGCCGCGATTCCTCGACGATGTCGGAGACCGTGGTGCGCCGGTAGCCGTTGCGGCAGAAGCAGCGGTAGGCGGCATCGAGGACGAGCTGGGAGGAGGGAACCTTCGGCATGTCTACGAATTTAACACCGCACTCTAAGTGTGTAAAGTCCGGGAGTGTTCCCGAAGTCCCCGACCGAAAGGCGCCGTCATGGACAAGCGCAGAATCGTCCTGCTCGGAGCGACCGGCTTCACCGGCCGGCGCGTGCTGCGCGAACTGATCGCCCGCGGCGAGAAGCCCACCCTGGTCGGCCGCAGCCGCGCGAAGATGCTCGCCCTGGCCGCCCGCCTCCACACGGAGCTGGACGTCGTCGAGGCCGACGCCACCTCGACGGCCGACCTCATCCGCATCTTCACGGACAACGACGTCGTCGTCTCCACCGTAGGACCGTTCGCGCAGCTCGGCCTGCCAGCGGTCACCGCCGCGGCCAGGGCCGGAGCCCACTACCTCGACTCCACCGGAGAGCCCCCTTCATCCGGCAGGCCTTCACCCTGAACGACATCGCGGCCGCCGGCGGCGCGAGCATCATCCCCGCCTTCGGCTACGACTACGTCCCCGGCAACCTCGCCGGCGCCCTCGCCCTCACCCGTGCGGGCGAACAAGCGCGCCGCGTCGAGATCGGCTACTTCCTCACCCGCTCCGGCCACGGCGACGAGACGCGCTACCGCAGCACCCTGCGCGACGCCTTCACCCTCACCACCGGCGGCACCCGCGCCTCACTGGTCGGCTCCGCCGTCGAGGACGCCTTCGCCCACCGCCGCCCCCGCACCGGCGGCCCCGCCCGCCTCACCACCGAACACACCGGCGCCCGCCTGCTCACCTTCCGGTACGCGGGCATCACCCGAGCCGCGCTGACCGTCGGCGGCTCCGAACACCTGGGCCTTCCCGAAGCCTTCCCCCACCTCGACAGCGTCGACGTGAGCCTGGGCTGGTTCGGCCGAGCCACCCGTGTCGTCCAGCCCGCGATCCACCTCGCCGCACCCCTCCTGCGCACCCCCGTGATCCGCGGCGCCGTCACCAAGCTCTCCCAGCACCTCCCCGGCTCCACCCGCGAACCCGACACCGACGGCCGGGCCCTCGTCCTCGCCGTCGCCCGCGACGCGGCGGGCAAGGCCCTGGCCACCAGCGCACTCACCGGCCCCGACCCCTACGAGATGACCGGCTCCCTACTCGCCTGGGGCGCGAGCCACGCCGCCACCCCCGATTCCGCCCTCACACCCGGTGCCCACGGTCCCGTCACAGCCCTCGGACTCCAGGCACTGCGCCACGGAGCCGCCCAGGCCGGCCTTCACGAGACGGGCGGAAAGGCGATCCCAAGGAGGTGAATCTGGTCGGCTTTCGGCACCCGCCCCAGTGCTCCGACCGGCGACACCGAGCCGATGGAGCAGCTCACGGACTGCGGCGGCCGACGCCACGTCACCGCGGTCGTGCGGGGCCACGACGCTCCTTCCTGGCCCGCGCTCTGCGTGGCCGGCGCCCACGAGGCCGATGCCGGGCCGTGGCCGCAGGAGTGGGCGATGAGCCGGCCAACAGCCCCGGCCTCCGCGATGCCAGGGATCACCCTAAGGTTGAGCTTCACCCTCAAGTCTGAAGGCACTCCACTGGAGTAGGGCGGGGAGGTCGTGGTCCCGCTGGTGAGTGCGTCGAGCAGCCGGGCGGAAAACGTGCGGCGGAAGGCCGTGCCACGTCGGGATACTGGGCCGGTGAGCGACGCGATGGCCGGGCACGAAGCGGCGGATCCCGAACAGTTGATGCGGAGGGTCTACCTCGGCCTGCGCGAGGGCGACCTCGACCCACGGCACGTCATCGCCCTCGCCTGTGAACTGTTCGACCGGTGCCAGGGCACCGGCGCCGTTCTGGAGGTCGTCGAACGGGACCCGGCCGAGGTGTCCCCGCCGGAGATGGCGGCCCTGGCCCGGCGCATCCTGGACGACGCGGGCTTCGAGCCCGGCTTCGACCTCGCCCCCGAGCGGCTGGAGACGCTGCGCGCCGCGCTGCGGATCGTGGCCCGCGACCTGGCCGCGCGCGGGATCGAGGGCGAGCCGGAGATCGAGCTCCCGGAGGGCTGCTTCCCGGCGGGAGCCGGTGTCCGCCTCGCCGACGGCGACGTGCTCGACTGGGGCGGTCGCATCCTGCCGGGCATGTGCGAGGACCCGGCCACGGCGCTGACCAGCCTGGCGGTCATGGTTCAGGAGAGTCTGCTCGAACGGACCTGGCAGGTCTGGCCGGAGTGCGCCCGCCACGGCCTCGGCGTCCACGGCGCGGCGCGGGACGGAGCGGCCGTGTGGTGGTGCGCGGGCGAGGGCGGGCACGTGCTCGCGCCGGTCGGCGAACTGCCGCCCGGGTTCGGCTCCCGTCGCCGCGGGTAGGCCCGTCCGGCACCCGTACGGAGCGACGGCAGCCGTGTCCCGGGCCTCACGCCGGTGGCAGGGCCAGCGCCGTGCGCGCCTCGCCCACGAGGCGCAGCGAGCCGAAGACGACGATCAGGCCGCCGGGGCCGGCGAGTTCGGCGGCTCGGCGCAGCGCCGACGGCGTGTCCTCGGCGGTCACGCAGGGGCCCTGGCGGCTCGGGGAGATCCGGTCGTGCAGGGTGGCGGGGTCCTCGGCCTGGTGGGAGTCGGTGCGGGTGAGGACGATCGGCCAGTCGGCGGGCAGCGGGGCGAGCATGTCGGAGACGTCCTTGCCGTTCATCGCCGCGAAGACCTTGACGGGCGGGCGCTGGTGGCCGCCGGCGCGGGCGTGGCGCAGGATCTCCGGCGCGACGGTCTCGGCGCCCTGCGGGTTGGTGGCGCCTTCGAGAAGCACGCGGCCCGTCCAGTCGCCGAGCCGGGCGTGCGGGACGAGTTCGAGGCGGCCGGGCCAGCGGGTGGCGGCCAGGCGCGTGCGGAGCTGTTCGCCGTCGGGCTCGCGGATGTGGCCGCGTTCGATCATGGCGTCGACGGCGGCGATGGCGACGGCGAGGTTGTGGTGCTGGTGCGTGCCGGGCAGCGGGCAGGGGAGGTCGCGGTGGACGGCGCGGGGGGTCGTGACGTCCAGCAGGGTCACCGGGCCGTGGCCGCCGTCGGGGTGGGTGGTGCGGGCGGTGTAGTGGATCTCGTGGTCCATGCGCCACACGGACAGTCCCGTATGCTCCTTGAGGACCAGTTCCGCGCTGTGGGCCGCCTCGGGGGCCAGCCGCCCGAGCACCACGTGGTCTCCGTCCCGCGCGCCCGAGATCTTGGCCCGGGTGATCTCGGCCAGGGAGCCGCCGAGCAGCCGGGTGTGGTCGAGCCCCACGCCGGTGAGGACCTTCACGTCCAGGCCGAGTTCGGCGGCGGCGGCCCGGCTGCCGCCGATGCTCGCCTCGGCCACGGCCAGGTCTACGCCCGCCCGCCGGAAGTGCACGGCGGCGGTGGCCGCGAAGACGCCCTGGGACAGGACGGGCAGCTCGTGCCGCTCGATGGCCTGCCAGACCTCGGCGAAGGCGGCCGTGTACTCGGCGCGGCTGACGGGGACTCCGTCGATCCGGATCCGTTCCCTGGGTTCCTGGAGGTGCGGGCTGGGCATGCTGCCGACCCTCGCACCGGTCGCGGCCACCGCCGACACCGCGTACGCGCAGGTCGATCCCTTGCCGTTCGTGCCGACGACCAGCATCCCGCGCAGATCCCGCTGGGGGCGGCCCAGCGCCTCCAGCAGTCTGGAGACGTTCGCCTGCCGTGTCGGCCGGGGAAGCCTGTGGGGGTTCTCGTGCATCCTGGCGAGGATGTCCACGCAGCGTTGGTAGTCCACCCGCCGGATCATGCCACCGAATGCGATCGTCCGGAAACCCGGAGTCAGGGGCTCCGCATCCGCCGCTTCCCCGGCGCCCCGGGGGCAACGCTGCGCGGGGAACGGCCGCCCGGAACCGTCAGAGGGCGGGAAGCGGGCCTTGCTCCGGTTCGCCGCCGGGGTGTGGGTTCAGGCGCCCTGGAATGACGCCGATTCACGCCCGTTGCCCGGGTTCGCCGTCGTGCGCTTCCGCGATGCCGTCGGGAAGTGCCGGGGCAGCGCTGTGGGCGTCCGCCCCAGCCGGCCGTGGTGCCGCCTGGGCGGGGCGATCCGCGTCGAAGGCTGTCGCGAGCTGGTCGAGCAGGGGCGCTGCGAACGGGTGCGGGTCGCGCCGTGGTGTGATCGTGTAGATGCCACGGGACGGGGGATCGACGAGCGGGACCGTGGTGACGTCGGTCCGCAGTGCGCACGTCAGCACCCCGGGTATCAGGGCGATGGCGTGGCCGGTCGCGACCAGCGCCATCTTGCCGGGCAGGTCGGCCGCGGTGAGGTCGATGCGAACGGAGACTCCGGCGCGGGCGGCGTGCCGACGCAGCAGCGCCGCCGAGCCGTCGTTGTCCTCGGCCCAGGTCTGGTCGGCCAGCGCCTGGATGCGCACCGGGCCGCGCCCTGCCCGCGGGTGGGCGACGGGCAGCGCGACGACCATCTCGTCCATCCCCAGGAACCGTCGTTCGACACGCGGGTCCTCGGGTAGCCCCGGTGGTGCGTCGGTGACAACAGCGACGTCGAGGTCCCCGGCGGTCACGCGGTCGTGCAGTTCCGGGCTCAGCCCGGGCAGCAGGCTCCACCGGAGGGGTCCGGCCGTCTCCAGCAGGCGGCGGATCGCGGCGGGCACGATCCCGGCGGCCAGGGACGGCGTCGCGCCGACAGCCAGCGGCCGCCTGGGCGTCCCGTCACGGACCTCCCGCACGGCACGCACCGCACGGTCGGCCTCGTCGAGCGCGACCAGGGCGTGGTGACGGAACACCTCGCCGGCAGGCGTCGGACGCACGCCGCGCACGTGCCGATGCACCAGCGGCGCCCCGAGCCGGCGCTCCAGCCCGGCGATCTGCCGGGAAACGGCCGACTGCGTGTACCCGAGCTCGGCGGCCGCCGCCGACAGCGACCCGAGTCGGCACACCGTCACGAACGTCCGCCACGCAGTCAACTCCATGGCACCAGTGTGCCTGCCGGGTATGCGCGTCCCGCATCGTCGCCCTGCGACATCCGCGCTTGTGGCGGATATCGCCATGCCCCCACGCTGGGACGCATGACCGCACCGCACACGATCGCCGTCCTCGGCCTGGGCCGCATGGGCGCCGCGATCGCGACACGACTCGCCGACCACGACTGGGACGTCGTCGGTTGGACCCGCTCCGGGCGCCCGACAGGCGCTGTCGAGACGACCGGCGACCCGAACGACGCCGTGGCGAAGGCCGACGTCGTGCTCCTGGCCCTGTTCGACGGCCTGGCCTGCCGTCAGGTCGTCGACCGCGTCCGCGACTCGCTGCGAACGGACACGACGGTGCTGAACACCAGCACCATCGCCCCCGCCGAGGCGGCGGCACTGGCCCGGCGGCTCGGCCCGTCCTACGTCCACGCGCCCGTGCTCGGCTCCGTGCCGGCTGCCGCCGCCGGCGCCTTGGAGATCCTCGCCGCCGCGGACCGGGAGGCGCTGGAGCGAGTCCGCCCGGTTCTGGAAGCGCTTGGCACCGTGCGGCCCGTGGAGGACGCCGCCACCGCGGCCGCCCTCAAGCTGGTCGCCAACAGCAGCCTCGCGGGTGCCGTGCTCGCCCTGCGCGACTCACTGCGGCAGGCCGACGCCCTGGGTCTGCCCCGTGCCCAGGTGCTGGACGTCCTCGAACTCGGCCGGCTCGGCGGGCTCGTCGCCCGCAAGAGAGGCCTCCTCGCCGACCAGCCGACCGGCGCCGCGGGCGCCACGGCCGAGTTCACGATCGGCGCGCTGGCCAAGGACATGGCGCTGCTGGCCTCGGCGTCGAACACCCCCCTGCGCAGCGCGGCTGACCTGGCCGGCACCCCTGCCGACCCTGAAGCCGACATCGCCGTCGCCGCCACGGTCCCCGCCGTGGGTGACGCCGTACTCGAACCGCTCCGCGCCTACGTCCGCGGGCACGCCACCGGCGACCCCACCCACTTCCGCGACGCGTTCCTGCCGACTGCCCACATCGAGGGACTCCGGGACGGCGCGTTCGTCTCGTGGCGCCTGGACGAGTACTGCGCCCTGTTCACCGGCCGGCCGGCCCCGGACGAACCGCTCCGCTCCCGCCGCATCGACGCCATCGATGTCCACGGCACCGTCGCAACCGCGTCCATGACGCTCTGGCACGGCCCGGACACCTTCACCGACGTCTTCCTGCTGGTCCACGTCGACGGCAGCTGGCGCATCGCCAACAAGGTCTACCACCGGAAAACCTGAGCGGGCGGGCAGCGATCCGGTGTCCGCCCCGGCCGCCGGGGGCGGCCGGGGGCGGCCGGGGGCGGCAGCTCAGGACGGCTGGGGCACAGGGTTGTCCGGGGCGTCCAGCCAGGCTGTCCGGCCCTCGGGTGTGACCGTCAGGCCGAACCGCGCGTAGCCGGGCCTGCCCCGGTCCTCCCACCACCGGTAGGTGGCCTCCACCTCGTCCCAGAGCCTGCGAGGGCCGGACTGGTACACCTCGTACTCGGTGCGGTTCCGCTCGTAGTCCGCGGAGGCCCACGACTTCTTGTCCCGGCTGTGGACCCACAGGGTGTACGCGTCGTTGTCGTAGCGTTCCGCGCGCCAGAACGCCCCGGGCACGCCGAGGCCGATCACGAACTGGTGGAACCACTCGCCCGTTTCCCTCGGGGACAGTGTGGTCGTGCTCCGTTCACCGTCCGCCGGCCACGGCACCCCGTGCAGGTACTCCTCGAACAGAGGCCGCCGCGTCCGTTGCTGGCGAAGCCGCATGAACGCGGACCCGCCCGTGAAGTTGCCGCTCGCGCTGGTGCCGTCGTCGCTCACGGTGAGCCGGACGATCTGCTCGCCGCCGTACTCGGTGCCGAACGGGGCGACGATCACCCCGCCCGGTACGGACTGCTCCAGCCAGGCCGGAGGAATCTCCAGCACGGAGCACGTGGCGATGATCCGGTCGTACGGACCGCCCTCGGCCCATCCGTCCCGGCCGTCGCCCTCGATCACGGTGGGCGCCAGTCCGGCGCTCTCCAGATTCTTCCGGGCACCGCGCGCGACGTCCGGGTCGTACTCGACGGACACCACGTTGGAGCTGCCCAGCCGGTGAGTCAGGAGTCCGGCGTTCCACCCCGTGCCGGTGCCGATCTCCAGCACCTTGGCCCCCGGGCGGACGTCCAGGTCGCGGAGCATGGAGGCCACCATGGTGGGCATGGAGCTGGAGGACGTCGGGGCCGTGCCGAGGCCGTCGCCCTCGTGCCGGCCGTCGTCCCACTGTGTCGTCAGCGGGATGTCGGAGTAGACCGCGTTCCGCCACGCCTCGGGGTCCTGCGACCGGTGCACCACGGGGTTCTGCCGCGTGCCGTCCGCGATGCCCGGCCAGATCCGCTCCGGGACGAACAGCTCGCGGGGTACGGCGGTGAAGGAGGGGAGCCAGTCCGATGGGAGAGCGCCCTTGGCCACCAGCGCGGAGGCGAGCCCCTGGGGGCCCGCCTCCTGGTGCGTCTGGCCGGTCACCGGCCGCCGGCCGGGTTCTGGCCGTCCGAGGTGTTGCCGCCCTCGTCCGAACCGCCGCCGCCGTGCGTCGCTCCCTTGTTGCTGTCGTCCTGCCGGCCGCCGCCCTTGCCGTCGCCGTCCCCGCCTCCGTGCTTACCCATGCTGGTCCCTCCGTGGGGCCCGCCAGAGTGCGGAGACCTGAATCCGCTTTCCTGGCGGGGAGTTGTGAGTGCCACCAGCACTTCTACCAGCCTCGGGGGCCGCGTTGTGCGGTGTCCTGGGAAGTATGAAGAACGGGCGGCTCAGTGGCCCGTGACCGGCTGTCCCAAGAGCTCCTGGGCGATCTGCCACAGCTCTCCGCTGCGCGATGCCTTCAGGAGGACTTTGTCCCCGGGGCGGACGATGCTCTCCAGGTAGGCGGCGGCAGTGTGGTTGTCCGCCACCCTCGCGACCTCGGCCACGCCGCCCGCGAGCGCACCGGCAGTCAGCTGGATGACGTTGGGGCTGTTGCCGACGACGACGAGTTGATCGATTCCTTGTTCGCCGACCATGCGTCCTACGGCCCGGTGTTCTTCCCCGGCCGTCTCGCCCAGCTCCAGCATTTCGCCGAGCACGGCGATGGTGCGGGTCAGGGCGGGGAAGACGATGGCGCGCCCGCTGTAGGAGGCGCTGAGGCGGCTCAGGGGAACGCGGTCGTTCTGCTGCCCCCAGCCCGAGGGGTCACGGAAGAGGACGGTGGGGTCCTCGCCGTCCTCCCCGGGCTCGAAGCCCCGGGCCACCACCAGGTGGCCGCCCTTGCGGCCGTCCTCGGGGAACCGCTCCGTGACGGAGATGATCAGCGGAGCCTCCTTCAGGCGGTCGATCAGCTCCTCGGCCGGCACCGCTTCGGCACGGCCGGGAACGCCGTAGTCCTCCGCCAGACCGGCAATGCCGGCGTGCAGCCAACCGTGCTCCGTCAACGCGCCTCTCTTGACGCCGAGTTGAACCAGCTCGGTGAGGGTCGGGGGCTGCCGGCCGTACGCCAGCAGGATCATCCGCAGTGCTGCCATGCCGCAGGCCCGATCGGACCACTCGGCCCGGTCGCCCAGGGCGGCCCCGCCGTGGCGTTCCCACTCGTCGGGCTCGATGCGCTGACGGCACATGGGAACGTGATGGGCCAACAACATGGCAGCAGCCTCCGGACGGGTTGGGCCACGGATTCCCGCCGACCGGGGAATCCGGTGACGTGCGGTGTGGGCAGGGGCACATCGTACGGCGAGCGCGCCAACGCCTCATGGCGCAGCGCCAGCACGGCGCCAGAAGGATGTCTGCACGCCGGTGCTGCTCTTCGACGCCTGGGCCGCCGAGCGGCCCGGTGGTCGACCCGGCGGTCACCGGCCCAGCAGGTCGCGCAAGCCGTCTTCGAAGGCCGGGTACAGGTAGTGGTCGGTGCCGTACCCCGGCATCTCCAGCTTCTTGAGCTGCCCGCTGACGATGTGGGAGACCAGCGGGACGGGCAGGGCGTCCGGCCACAGGCCGGTGCGCTTGCCCTCGGTCAGCACCCGGCGGAAGGCGCCGGTGGAGCCGCGCAGGCTGCGGCCGTCGGCCTTCAACTCCTCGGCGGAGCGCTCCCCTTGGCCCTCGACGACCTGGAGCAGGATCTGCTGGGCGCGGGGCGGGAGGCGGTCGTAGTACGAGCGGGCGCGCTCCGGTGTCCAGTGGTCGTCGGGTACGGCGGTGACGACAGCGCTGGGCATGGCCGCGAGGGCGAGCAGCTTTTCGAGGGCCTCAGGGGTCGGGTCCTCCACGGTGATGGTGATCTTCATGCCGCTCACCCTGGCAGCTCGGGGAGCCAACCACAAATGACCAGGGCAAACGCGCGGCAGACGAGAACGGGAGCGCCTCGGCCACCGGCGCGTCGACCCCTGTCCCGCGCCCGCCGGCACCCGAGTATCAGCACCGATGTCAGTGCCCACCGGTACGTTGCCGTGCATGACCCCCGTGACGAACATGACCTCCTTCCCGACGACCGCCGGACAGGCCACCGTGGCCGGGCGTACCGCCGAGGCCCCCTCCGGCGGCTGCACCGCCACCGTCGAGGTGATCCCCCTGTGGGCCGCGCTCTGGTCGCCGACCGCTCAGGCCGCGGCGAAGCGCTGAGCCGGCCCCGGGCGGCCGCAGGGTCGTGCGGTACAGCGGCGCGGGTGGCCCCGGCCGGGTGGAGGGTCATGGGCAGCGGCGGAGGGCGGGGCGGTCGCGGGTGCGGACGGCGGGGAGCCAGGCCGTGGTGGGGCCGGGCAGGCGGACGCGGTACCAGAGGGTGGAGGCCGCGTCCTCCTCGTTGATGACGGGGAGGCCGGTGGGGAGCTGGCAGTCGGCGTCGAGCGTGTCGTCGTGCCAGACCCGGACGGGGACGGTGTTGTCGGCGGTGTACGGGCGCAGCGGGTCGACGGCGAGGCCGAGGCTGCACCGGGGGTCGCGGTCGGTGCGCTCCTGGCAGCCGCGTTCGGCGTTGAAGACCCGGATGTGGGCCCGCTGTCCGGCCGGTTCCTGGTGCGGCCACAGCGCGGTGACGGTGGCGACGGCCGTGGCGCAGGAGGCGAGGGCGATCAGGGCGGTGCGCGGGCGGGGGCGAAGGCGGGGGCGGCGCGGGCGCCGGCCGCCGTGGTGGGCGCGGATGCGGGCGAGCAGGCTCTCCGCGGTGTGCGGGGCGCGGGCGGCGTGGGTCGGGGCGAGGCAGTCGGTGGCCAGGTCGCGCCAGAACGGGGGGACGGAGGCGGCCAGTCGCAGGGCGGCGCGGCCTTCGGCGTACTGCTGGGCGGCGGCGCTGCGGGCGGTGGGGGTGGCGCCGGGGAAGGGGCTGGTGCCGGCGGCGAAGACCTCGTGGATCACGATGCCGAGTGCCCAGATGTCGGCGGTGGCACGGACCTTGACGCCGTGTGCGCCGAGCGGTTCGCGCCAGCGCTCCGGCGGGAGGTAGTCGGGGGTGCCCATCGGGGCGCTGTGGCCGTGGGTGCCGGTGAGTTCGATGGCGAGGCCGAAGTCGGAGAGCCGGACCTCGCCGTCCGCGCCGATCAGGACGTTCTCCGGCTTGAGGTCGGTGTGGACCCAGCCGGAGCGGTGCAGGTGGGCCAGGCCCTCGCAGATGCCGGTGACGATCCGGGCGCCCTCGGCCTCGTCGACGCCGGTGGCGAGCAGGTCGCGCAGGGTGCACCGGGCCCGTTCCATGACCAGGACGGTCGCGCCGTCGAGCGCGGGCTGGTCGGGGGCGGCCAGGACGAGGGTGTCGAGCAGCCGGACCAGCCGGGGGTGCGGGGCGCTGCGGCCCAACTCGGCCTCGCGGCGGGCTGCTTCGGCGACCTGGCGGGCCTGGCGGGGGGCGAGTCCGGCGGTCGGCAGCACCTTCAGCGCGACGGTGTCGTCCGGGCCGCCGGAGCCGTCGGTCCGGCGGGCGGCGTAGACCGTCGCCCAGCCGCCCTCGCCGATCGACCCGGTGACCGTCCACTCGCCGATCCGGTGGCCGGCCGGCAGCAGGTCCTCGCCGTCCCCGGGAAAGGCCGGGTCTCGCAGCATCGCCGGCCCTCCCTACCGTCCGGTCCGGCCGGGTTCGGGGCTCGGCAGCAGCGCGAGGTGCTCCTCGCGGACGATGCCGAACTTCAGGGCGAGCCCGACCACGGCCTCGCGCTTGCCGCTGCGGCGGTCGGCGCGGTCGCCGTCGGGCAGGTCGATGCGGAGCTTCTCGTCGGCGAGGTAGTCGAGGTGCGAGCTGACCGCGCGGGCGGTGAGCCGGGCGCACGCCGGGTGGCCCTGCAGCCGCGCGACCACCTGCGGGGTGGTGGGCACGGCGGCGAGGGAGTGGTCGCGCAGCCACGGCTCGCAGAGCGCGACCAGGACCAGGAAGTAGGTGGCGGTCTCGTCCAGCGAGTACGCCGTCATGGTCCGGCTCTCCCGGGAGCCGCCGCGGGCGTCCGGGTCCAGGTAGACGTGGTCGGGCGCGAACACCTGGAAGGACAGCGGGGTCTCCCGCCGGGAGGGCAGCACCACCCGGGAGAACTCGAAGGGGATCGGCGCGCCGATCCGCCGCGGCGGCACCCGCAGGTACTCGCCGGCGCCCTCCGGGTTCTCCACCAGGTAGGCGTGGGTGTTGCTGAAATTGCTCAACTGCCAGTGGTCGTCGGTCGCGTGGACCTCGCCGGCCAGGCGGGAGACCGACTCGTCGCCGAGGCGCAGCTCCACGGGGGTGTGGGCGGAGCCGCGACCGAAGCGCGCCCGCTCCCCCGGCCCGAGCCGTAACGTCACCGTGTCGTCGCCGTTCCCCGCCGGCAGGTGGACGACAATCCCGCTCACCGCTCCCCCGTTTCCCTCACCGCTCCCCCGTTCCGCGCACCGGCTCGTTGCCGGACGGACGAACGGGACGGACGAACGGTACCTCTTCGCGTACGACAATAAACCGGATGTCGCAGGCTACTTGACAAGGTCGGAGAAGCGGGTACGGGCGTTCGGTCAGAGCATGGGCGTGCCCGTCCGCAGCGGTGCCACCGGGCGGTCGGTGAAGGCGGCCCACGGCCGCCAGGCACCTCCGGGCCGGTCCTGGACCCTGGTGCGCAGCCGCCCGTCCTCGGCCACGGCGAAGACGTGCAGCCGTCCGGTGGGGTCGGCGGCGGCGGAGGGCGGCGCGGCGAGCACCGGTCCCGGCTCGCCGAAGTCCTCACCGTCGGCGCCGGCCGGCGCCCAGGCCCCGTCGGGCGCCGACTGCCATCGGTGGGCGAGCCGTTCGCCGCCGGGGAAGAGGGTGAAGGCCTCCAGTCGACCGTCCGCGCCGGCGATCGCCAGGGGTGCGGCGGTGGACCAGTCCAGCAGCGGCTGCCAGGGGTCCCAGCCCCCGCTGGGCACTGACTGGCGGCGCCGGAAGGCGGCCGTGCCGGAGGGGGCGATCGCGGTGACGTTCAGCCGCCCGGTGCCGTCGCGGGCCACTCGCGGCGCGGACCCGGCGGGCGTCCCGAAGCGCTCCCAGGCGGACCAGGCGCCGCCGGGCGAGGTCTGCCAGCGGTGCGTCAGCGCCGCGCCGCCGGGGGCGAGCGCGAACACCTCCAGCCGGCCGTCCGCGTTGGCGGCGGCCACCGGCGGCGCGCCCGCCGCACCGCCGAAGCCCGCGTCCCAGTCGTCCCAGGCGGTCGAGCCCGGCGAGGACTGGCGGCGGTGGGCGATCAGGGCTCCGCCCGGGGCGAGCGCGAACGCCTCCAGCCGGCCGTCGGCGTCGCGGGCGACGGCGGGGGCGGCGCCGGCCGGGCCGCCGAAAACCTCCCAGTCCGTCCAGCCGCCGTCCGCCCGCTGGACGCGGCGGTGCAGTCCGGCGCCGCCCGGGGCGAGCGCGAACACCTCCAGCCGGCCGTCGGCGTTGCGGGCCGGCACGGGGACGGCGCCGGCGGGGGTTCCGAACACCTCCCAGTCGGACCAGGCGTCGGCGTCCGGGTCGGTCTGGACCCGGCGCAGCACCGACCGGTCCGCGGCGTCGAGGGCGAACACGTTCAGCCGGCCCTGCCCGTCCAGGGCGGCGACCGGGTTGTCCGGGCTCTGCCAGGGCGGCGGGGTGGACCGCCAGTCCAGCGGGGCCAGGTGGAGGCCGCGCCGGAACCAGCCGGCGGCGCTCGCCCACCACCGCTGCCCGTCGGTGACCACCTCCACCGCGTGGCCGGGCACATGGCCGGCGTAGCCGTCGAGGGAGAAGCGGAACGGGTCCCGGGAGGCGAGGACGTCGGTGCCCTCGTAGCCGTTGCGCGGCCCGAGGAACAGGTAGTACCAGCCGTCCCGGGCCACCACGAAGGGCGACTCGGTGACCGAGACGCCGTCGGCGGCGGTGGCCGCGTCGGCGAAGGCCACGCCGGGCTCGCCCCAGGTCAGCAGGTCGGCGGAGCGCCGGTAGCAGACCTGGTGGCGGCCGCCGGGGGCGGACAGCTCGGTGTAGTACATCACCCACTCGGCGCCGGCCCGCAGCACCATCGGGTCGCGGGCGGCGATCCCGCGGAACAGCGGTCCGGAGGGCAGCCTGGTCCAGGTGAAGAGGTCGGTGGAGGTGGCGGCGTTGATCGCCGCCCCGGCGCGCCCGCCCGCCGCGTAGAACATCCAGTACACGCCGCCCGACTCGACCACGTGCGGGGCCCACAGGTGCTCCTCGCCGAAGTACGAGGTGTCGACGGTCAGCGCGTCCGGGTGGCTGCTCCACGGCCCGGACGGGGTGGGCGCCGAGGCGTGCGCGAACGAGACCTCGGCCGCGCTGTCGGGCACCCGCCCGGGCGGCGCGCTGTCGCCGACGATGCCGAACAGGTGCCAGCGGCCACCGGCCCGCACCAGGGTGTGGTCGTTCAGGTAACGGCGGCGCGCGGTCGAGGGGTCGTAGACGTGCTCGAACGGGCCGGTGCCGACCCACAGGTGGGGGCCGGTGGACGCGGCGAGGGCGGTACGGCCCGCGAGCGGGAGCACGAGTGCTCCCGCTCCGGCCGCCCGCAGCAGGCCGCGCCTGCTGATCGGGTACATCGCTGTGCTCCAGGGGTTGCCGGTCCGGTCAGCCGACGGCGGGGCGTTCGGTCAGCCGACGGCGGGTCCGTGGGTGGTGTTCAGCCAGGCCCACTCGGACCAGGTGGAGAAGCCGGTCTGCCACTTGTGGTGGACGCCGTCGGTGTTGGAACCGAACACCTCGATCCGGCCGTCGGCGTTGCCGGCCGCGCCGATCTCGGTGCCGCCCGTACCGAACGTCTCCCACTGGCCGTACGGGGCGTTGAGGCCGGTCTGCCAGATGTGCTGCGCCGTACTGCCGTTGATGGCGAACACCTCCACCCGGCCGTCGGGCGAACGCTCACTGGTCAGCTGGGAGTCGGCGGGGCCGCCGGTGGCCTCCCACCCGGACCAACTGGTCGGGTTCGTCTGGTACTTGTGGAAGACACCGACCGGTCCGGAGGCGAAGACCTCCAGGCGGCCGTCCTGGTTGTGGCTGACGGTGAGGTCGTGGCCCCCGCCGCCGAAGTCCTCCCAGGTGGACCAGCCGCCGTTGACGGCGGTCTGCCACTGGTGCTGGAAGGTGCTCCCGTTGAGGGCGAACACCTCCAGACGGCCGTCGGGGGCCTTACCGAGTTCGATCTCGCTGTTCGCGGGGCCCCCGCCGGCGCCCTCCCAGCCGGACCAGCCGCTGTTCGGTGCCGTCTGGTAGCGGTGGAAGACGCCCACCGGCCCGGAGGCGAAGACCTCCAGACGGCCGTCCTGGTTGGCGCCGACGGCGATGTCATGGCCCCCGCCGCCGAAGTCCTCCCAGCCGGACCAGGCACCGGAGGGCTGGAGCTGGTAACGGTGCTGGAAGGTGGAGCCGTTGATGGCGAACACCTCCAGGCGGCGGTCGGCGTTGGGGGCGATGGCGAGTTCGGCGCCGGCCGGGCCGCCGAGGTCCTCCCACTCGGACCAGCCGCCGTTGATCGCGGTCTGCCAGGCGTGCGAGACACCGTTCCGGCCGGCCGCGAAGACTTCGAGGCGCCCATCCGCCGACCGGGTCGCCACCACCCGGCCGGACTCCGCCGGGTACACCAGCGGCGCGGGACCGGGCTCCTGGTGGCCGAGCCGGTCGGCGGCGGCCCGCGCCTCGTCCATGTGCCGCAGGTGCGCGCCCGCGTTGTAGGTCGACCACTGGTGCCAGTCGAGGCCGCCGTTGGAGATCCGGTAGGCCGCGTCGGCGTTGCACTGGGCGTCGTAGGCGCACGCGTCGGAGACCTCGCTGTGCCAGTGGTCGTTGATCTCCCACAGGCCTCGGTCGGTCGAGGTGTTCGGGGTGTTGCCCTGGGTGTTGGAGGCCAGCGGGTTGCAGCTGGACTCGGCGAGGCCGACGGCGATCGCGGTCACCAGGGCCTCGCCCCGGAAGCCCGCCCGGTAGCCGACTTCGGCGCACAGGTCGCTGCCGGTGGCGGCGGGCGCCGAGGGGGCGGCGACCATCAGGCCCGTCGTCACGCCCAGGGCGGCGATCGCGGACAGCAGGACGCGGTGGGGCGCCCGGCGGGCGCGCTGCGGGCCGGTCACGGGGTGGCTCCTCGGCTGACGGCGGGTCCGGGTGTGGTGTTGAGCCAGGCCCATTCGGACCAGGTGGAGAAGCCGGTCTGCCACTTGTGGTGGACGCCGTCGGTGTTGGAACCGAAGACCTCGATCCGGCCGTCGGCGTTGGTGGCGGCGCCGATCTCGGTGCCGCCGGTGCCGAAGGTGTCCCAGGGGCCGTACGGGGCGTTGAGGCCGGTCTGCCAGATGTGCTGCGCGGTGCTGCCGTTGATGGCGAAGACCTCGACCCGGCCGTCCGCGGTCTGCTGGCTGGTGAGCCGGGAGTCGGCGGGGCCGCCGGTGGCCTCCCAGCCGGACCAACTGGTCGGATTCGTCTGGTACTTGTGGAAGACACCGACCGGTCCGGAGGCGAAGACCTCCAGGCGGCCGTCCTGGTTGTGGCTGACGGTGAGGTCGTGGCCCCCGCCGCCGAAGTCCTCCCAGCTCGACCAGCCTCCGTTGACGGCGGTCTGCCACTGGTGCTGGAAGGTGCTCCCGTTGAGGGCGAACACCTCCAGACGGCCGTCGGGGGCCTTACCGAGTTCGATCTCGCTGTTCGCGGGGCCCCCGCCGGCGCCTTCCCAGCCGGACCAGCCGCTGTTCGGTGCCGTCTGGTACTTGTGGAAGACACCCACCGGTCCGGAGGCGAAGACCTCCAGACGGCCGTCCTGGTTGGCGCCGACGGCGATGTCGTGACCCCCGCCACCGAAGTCCTCCCAGCCGGACCAGGCACCGGAGGGCTGGAGCTGGTAACGGTGCTGGAAGGTGGAGCCGTTGAGGGCGAACACCTCCAGCCGCCCGTCGGCGTTGGGGCCGATGGCGAGTTCGGCCCCGGCCGGGCCACCGAGGTCCTCCCACTCGGACCAGCCGCCGTTGGCCGCGGTCTGCCAGGCGTGCGAAACACCGTTCCGGCCAGCCGCGAAGACTTCGAGGCGCCCGTCCGCCGACCGGGCCGAGACCACCCGGCCGGACTCCGCCGGATACACCACCGGAGTGGGACGGGGGCCGCTGCCGGGAACGCAGGGCACGATCACACCGCGATCCGCGAGGTAGGGCTCCGGGTCGGTGCGCTGGGACGCGTTCGAGTCGGCCCAGACCCGCAGGTGCAGGTGCGGGCCCGTGGAGTTGCCCTCGCTGCCCATCAGCGCGATCTGCTGGCCGGCCGTCACGTCCTGGCCCTCGAACACGTCCCGGCGCTGCATGTGCCCGTACTCGGTGATCGTCCCGTCCGGGTGCAGGATGCGGATCCACTGGCCGTAGCCGGGCTCCGTGCCGGAGAGGATGACCCTGCCGTCGCCGACGGCGTAGATCGGGGTGCCGTAGTCGTTGGCGATGTCGATGCCGTTGTGCTCCGCGGTGTAGTGCTGGGAGATCTGGCCGCGGGCCGGGCAGGCCGCCGCGAAACCGGCGATCCGGGCGGGGGCGGCCACGGCGGGACCTGCGGCGGGGGCGGCTGCGGCGGGGGTGGCCAGAGCGGGGGCGGCTACGGCGGGGGCGGCCGGCGCGCCGACCGCCAGCAGCAGGGCGACCGAGGCCAGGGCCGGCCACGAGGTGCGGGAGGCCATCGCGGTGCCCCTCAGGCCTTGCGGAGGCGGCCGATGATGCCGTCGATGTCGCGCAGCATCATGTCGGGGCGGATGAAGTGGCCGCCCGGCTCCTCGTGCGCCTCGTAGGGGATGCCCGCGCCGTCCAGCAGGGAGCGGAACTCCCGCTGCTCGGCGAGCACTTCGGACTCGTTGAACTGGTCGAAGGGGTTGGTCGGGTCGGGGCTGGTCCCGGCCACCAGGAAGATCCGCTTGTTGCGGTAGCTCTCCAGGCGCTCGACCGGGTTGTCGGCGCTCACCCGGGCCTGGTCCCACAGCGGCGCGCCGTAGATCGTGCCGCCGGCCAGGTCCTTGACGGCGGAGGAGACGTTGGCCCAGTGCACGACCGCGCCGCCGTTGTGGCGGATGCTGGCCGGGCCGGAGTGGGCGCTCACCGAGGCGAAGTGGCCCCAGTACTTGGCCGCGTACTTCAGCGCGCCGAACCCGCCCATGGAGAAGCCGGAGACGGCCCGGCCCTCGGGTTCGGCGAAGGTGCGGAAGTTGGCGTCGACCCAGGGGATCAGCTGGTTGATGTGGAAGTTCTCCCAGTTGCGGGGGCCGACGTTGGTGCTGACCGGGTTCGAGTACCAGCCGGCCTGGCCGCCGTCGGGCATCACGACGATCAGCGGCTTGCCGATGGTCCAGTCGCGCACGCCCCGGCGGTCGAACTCGATGAAGTCCTGGAGGCCGCCGTGCAGGAGGTAGAGGACGGGGTAGGTGCGGCCGCTGGTGTGGTAGTCGTCGGGGAGCAGCACGTTGACGGCCGGGTCCCAGCCGATCTCGGCGGTGTGGAAGCGGTAGTACCACATCCGGGCGTCGCCCTCGTTGCGGTCGGTGATGTGCAGGCCGAAGCCGTCGCCGGCCGCGTGGGCGGCCGAGGCCGTCGCGAGGACGCCCGCGCCGCCGAGCGCCAGGGCGGCGCCGAGGCCGCCGGCGGACTTGAGGATGCTCCTGCGGGTGGGGTGGTTCGTGGTCACCGTGACCTCCTGAGGGCGCGCGTGGCGGCGGTCCGCTCCGACCGCCGGAGTTCCGACGGTTCGGACGGTAGCCACCTGCCGCTGGGTGCGGAATCCGGAACCATACGGACTGACAGGGGTGGGTCGTGGCACCGAGACTGATGCGTTTCCGCCATGCCGGCGGGAGGGTCGGGGGATTCCGGCCGTCGTGCGGCTTGACAGGTGCGTCACGGGCTGAGAACCCTGGTGCCGTACTCCGAGGACACGAGGACACGGCATGCCATGGGTTGACGAGAGCAAGCGCCACCGGGGTTTCCCGGCGGCGGTGTTGGCGGACGGCAGCGAGCCGGCGCCGTTGCCGGACGGGCGCACCACCTGGTGGCTCTACAACGGTGCGGACGGCCCTCGGGCCGTCGCGGTGCGCGGCGGTTGCGCCTGCGGCTGGCGGGGCGAGCGGATGCACCCGCTGGACTTCGGTGACGACGCGGCGACCGAGGCGGTGGGCGAGGCCACCGGGCCGTTCGCGGACTGGGAGCAGCACGTCGACCTGGCCGAGGGTGTGGTGCCGCGCGAGGTCGAGGAGCTGATCGCGGCGCTGGTCGACCGCATCTGCGACCTGACGGAGAGCAAGCCGTACGCCGCCGCCCGCGCGGCCGCCCGGCTGGAGCGCGCCGCCGGTTCGACCGCGCTGCTGGCCGGCCGCAGGGCCCGCGACAACCTGATGACCTGGGAGTACATCGGCCGCGCCTTCGGCTGCGGACCGGAGGCGGCGCGGGAGCGGTTCGGCGAGACGCTGCCCGACGCCGACGTGGGGGACGAGTTCTAGGCCGTCACCGGGTGGGGCGATCTCCCGCGCCTCGACGCCGGCCGGGGCGGCGTTCGGAACCGCGCCCGCCGCCCCGGTCAGGCCTGCTCGAAGTGGAAGGACTTGATGAAGCAGTCGCGGGGCTGCCCCACCGCGAAGAGCACGCACTCCGACAGCGACTGGGAGGTCAGCGCCGAGTCGGCGGTGCGCGGCGCGGTCTCCCAGTCGTCCGACAGCGGATCGGCGTTGCGGAAGTCCGGCGGGTACAGGGAGATCACCCGCACGCCCTGGCCGCGCAACCGCTCGGAAAGGATGTCGGAGAAGCCCGCCTGGGCGTGCTTCGCGGCGTAGAAGGCGTCGTGGGCGCTGGACCGGCTGTATCCCTGGGCACCGCAGGTGGAGACCATCGTGACGATGTCGGGGCGCTCGGAGGCGAGCAGCAGCGGCAACAGGTTCTTGGTGACCAGGACCGTACCGACGGCGCCGGAGGCGATGGTGTCGACCACGTCCTCGTCGGAGGCGGAGAGCAGGTCGGCACCCTCCAGCCAGCGGGCCCCGTTGTTGACCAGGACGTCGATCCGGTCCGTCACCCCGGCCACCTCCGCGGCGAACTCGCGGATCGAGGCAGGATCGGCGAGGTCGCAGGCGAAGGCGTGGACCGGACCGTGGCCAAGGGCGCGGATCTCGTCCCGCACCTTCCGTGCTCCGGCGAGCGTACGGGCCGAGAGGAAGACCTCCGCGCCTTCCTGCGCGAAACGGATGGCGAGCGTGCGGCCGAAGTCGCGCGAGGCGCCGGTGATGACGACGCGGTGGCCGTCGAAGCGGTTGCTCACAGTCTGTCCAAGGGGGGTGCGGGCCGGAGGCGGAGGGCGCGGGCGATGCCGGGTTTCCGTGCCACCCGCGCATCCGGAGCAGGGTACTTGCGGTGTTCACCGAGCGGAAGGGCGGCCCTCATCGCGGTCCCCGGTTCCACGGAGCGGGGTGGGCGCCGCGCAGGCACGCGACCTGATGGGTGACCAGGTGGCGGGCCCGGGCGTCGAAACGGGCGCGGCGCACCGTGTCCATGACCGTGCTGAGCACGATGACGTCGCGTACGGTCCGGTAGCCGGACCAGGCACCGATGTAGGGGTAGCTCGGGAGCCGGTCCTCGCACTGGTAGGAGAGATACGTCTCGGCGTAGGTCCGGTGGCCGTCGCGCGGGCCGGTGAGCAGTTCGCTGCGCCAGCGGGCGGCGACCAGGTCCCACTCCCGGTGGCCGCGCGTCAGTGGGCGGCGTGGCAGGAGCCCGACGTGGACACCGTCGTCGTGGACGGGCACCATGCCGTGGCCACCGAGGACGACGGCATCGGGTGTCGGCCAGTCGAGGTAGTCCCACTCCTCACGAAGCTGAGCGGTGTGCTCGCACAGGAAGGCGCGGCTCGGCTCGTCCAGCAGGTCGTCGTCCAGGCCCTCCGGCTCGGTCGGCAGGGCGGCGAACGGGTCGTGCTCCTGGAGCCACGCTGCCGTCGCCGGGTCGATGCGGTGGGTGAGGACGGTCACCCACGCGGACAGGGAGGTGTCGGTGCTCGGCTTCCCACAGGGCCGCCAGAACGTCACCGCCCGCCCCTCGGCGCACGCGTGGACGTCGGTGTACCGAGGGGAGATGACGGCGATGTGGTGGCGGCGCAGGAGTTGTGCGCTCTTCAGCAGGGCCCTGCCCTCGTGCGGGTCGGGGTGCACGATCGCGAGGGCGCGCGAGGTGGGCAGTGACCACAGGTGGTTGGGACTGTCGCTGACCAGCTCGGCCCGCCCTGCGTCGTCGGCGCCGGCCGCGCAGGCCTGTGTCAGGGCCCGGTAGGAGACGGCGATGTCCGACCTGTGGGCCGGGGTGGCGGTCTTGAGCAGTGCTGTGGTTCGTGGTCCGACACTCACGGCGCAGTCCTCGGGTCGAAGTGGGTAGGTAGGGGGCGGGAGACGGGGAATCGTCTATGGGACCGGGCCTTCCTGGTGCCGTCGGACCGGCCAGTGCGGCTTGTCCGCGCTCCTTCGCGGCGTCCCGGAGACAGCCTTCTCCTGGTACTCCGGCAGCTGGATGACGGCTTCCGGCCGCACTCGCGCGTAACCGGCGGCGGTCTGGCCGAAGGTCTCCGGTGCCACATCGAGTTCGAACCACACGGACCAACCGGTCGGCCGTCCTCGGGGGTCGAGACGCTGGTGCCATCCGATGTCGTCCGCGTACCCGGCCGCGACCACCAGTCCGCGGCCGCAGGTCGCGTCCAGGTCGTCGACGCTGCCGTTCATCGTCGGCACGACGACGCTCGGGTCCGTCACGGTGATCCGCAAACGACCGCGCCCCCGGTCGACATCAGCCTCGATCAACAGCCCGGCTTCATACCCGCGCCTTTCACCGACGACGTGCTTGATCGCGTTGTCGATGAACTCCGAGGAACACACGCGAAGCGCGTACGCCCTGGAGTCGTCGAGGACGATGCCGGCTCTCACGACCTCCTCGGACAGCAGGTTTCGGACGGCACCGAGGGAGGCGGTCGTGATCTTGGCGCTGAACTCCAGGACACGGTGCATGGCTGTTCCTCCGGGCCGTGGCGGGGGTGGCGAGTGGTGGTCATCGCGTGTCCACCGAGACTCGCCCCGTCGGGGCCGGGAGGCAACCGGAAGAAGTTGCTGCTGTGAGCCGAAGTCACTGGTTCGACGCGCCAAGCAATGCAAACCGGTAATGAGTTACTGCTTTTGACCAGGAATCAGCAGCCGCTAATGGCTAGGCTGCCCTCAGCAGCAGAGGAGGTGAGGCGTGGTTCACAAGCCCTCCTGCGCAGCACGCGCCAGGGCCAGTGCCGCGGCGAAGGGCTGAACGATCGACATGACGGCGGCCGTGATCGTCGAGTGCTGCGGCGTCACGCTCCTCCGTGCTCACCGCCTCGCCCGGGGGTGGACACGAGCTCGCGCTGTTAGCGAACTGATCGACCTGTGCGATGAGTTGGCGCTCGATCGTCCAAGCCTGGACGCTGAGCAGCTAGGCGCTTGGGAACGGAACTCCCGGATGCCGCGTGCTCGGACCATCGATCTGCTGTGCCGTCTCTACCGGACCGACGCACAAGGGCTGGGACTCGCCGGCGGCTACCGGACGGACGCCTCCACGTCCATGGCCGTATTCACCCCGTTTCCCGAACCTCGACTTCCGGCGGCAGCCGAGCAGGCGGCTGTCCCCGCGCTGCTGGGTGCGGGCGACCCGCTCGACACCATCGCACGTTCCCACCGGCGTGCCATCGAACGCACGCTGGCCAGCACGACGCTCACTGCCGGCGAACTCGAGTCCTTGGACGGAAAGCTCCTCACACTGCGGCGGGACTACGTGTCCGACCCCCCGATGGTGATGCTGGCACGGCTGCTGACGACCCTGGAGGAGGTCCGGCAGTACTCCGAAGAACGGCAGCCCGCGGTCGTTCAGGTGCGGCTGTCCGAGATGATCGCCGTGCTGGCGACCCTGACCGCGGACGCCCTGATGAAGCTGGGGCGCACAGAGCAGGCGCGGGACTGGTACGGGACCGCGAAGTCGGCCGCCGATGACAGCGGCAACCGAGAGCTACGTACACGGGTACGGGTGCAAGCGGCGATGCTGCCGTTCTACTACGGGCCCCTGACCGAGGCAGCAGACCTCACTCACGAGGCCGTGCTCCTCAACCGCGGGCGGCCGTCCGTGACAGGAGCGTTCGCCTTCGCTGCGGAGGCCCGGGTCAAGGCCTGTCAAGGCGACGAAGAAGGCGCCCGCGAGGCGATCGCACAAGCCCGCGCACTGTTCGAGCGCAGCCGTCAGACGGCCCCGGAGGACGACGCCTGGGCGTTCCCCTACCGGCGGCTCCAGCTCTACCTGTCGGGCGCCTACACCGCCCTCGGCGACACGGTTCACGCCGGCCGGGCCCAGCAGGAGGCACTGCGCCTCTATCCCGACCACACCGGTATCGACCCGGCACTGCTGCACCTGGAACAGGCCATGTGCCTGGTTCGGCAGCGGAGCGTATCCGAGGCCTGCCAGCTGGCGCGGGCCGCCTACCTGGCGGTGCCTGCGGACCACCGCACTCAGATCCTCGGCGCCCGCGCGGCGGACATCATCAGAATAACGCCGAGGGAAGTACGGCCTCGCGCTGCCCGAGAACTCGGCGAACTTCTGGCCCTTCCCGCCGACAGGGCGTGACAGTCGCCTCCCGTGCCCGTCAGCCTGGCGGGTATGAGTACTCCGGTTCTCCGGATCGGCGGGTTCGCCGAATCCGAGGTTGTCACCGTTCTCAACGCTGCCTGCGACCGGGTCGGGATCGATCCGGTCGACGCTGTGCTGCTGCGCGGCCACACCAACGCCGTCTACACGCTGCCGACCGCCGGGGCGGTCGCCAAGATCGCGAGGGCGGGCACGCCTTTGGACAGCGTCCGCCGTACCCTCCGGCTCGTGCGGTGGCTCACCAGCGAGAACTTCCCGACCGTCGAGCTGCTGCCGGTGCGGCAACCGGTGGTGGTCGGCGGGCACGCCGTGACGTTCTGGCGCTATCTGCCCCAGCCTGACCGCCCTGTTCCGGCGGCGCACCTCGCCGTTCCCCTCCGCACCCTTCACCGGCTCCCGCCTCCCCCCTTCGAGATCCGCCCCGTCGACACCGCCGGGGCCATCAAACGGTCGATCACGGAGATCACCGCGTTGCCTCGGGAAGACACCGATTGGCTCGAACAGCGGCTGGCCGAGCTGGAAGAGGCCCTTCCCCATGTGCGGTACGTTCTGCCGCCGGGGCTGTTGCAGGGCGACCCCCAGCACCGGAACGCCCTCCACCACGGGAACGCCGCAGTCCTGTGCGACTGGGACACCGCCTGCTTCGGGCAGCCCGAACTCGACCTCGTGACCGTCGAGATCCACTGCCGCCGCTTCGGCTACGGCTCGGCCCACTACCAGGAGTTCGCCGACCGGTACGGTTTCGACGTGACCTCGTGGTCGGGCTACCCCGTGCTGTCCGCGCTCCGCGAGCTGCGGATGATCACCACCAACGCCAAGCGGGCCTCACCCGGGAGCCCGACACTGCTGGAGGTACGACGCCGCGTCCAAGGACTGCGGTCCGGCCACCACGGGCTCGCGTGGAACATCCTCTGAATCGAGCCGGGGAGGAAGCCCGACGACTGGCGCCGTAGGCCGTGGTGGCACCCGCCGCCTGGACGGGCGGCGGCCTCGGCCGGGTCCAGCACCGGTACGGCGGCCAGCAGGCCCCGGGTGTAGGGGTGCTGGGGCGAGTCGTACACGGTGGCGGCGTCGCCGTGCTCCACGATCCGCCCGGCGCGCATCACCGCGACCCGGTCGCTGACCTGCCGGACCACGGCGAGGTCGTGGGCGATGAACACCAGCGCGAGGCCGAGGTCCCGCTGCAACTCGCCGAGCAGTTCGACCACCTGGGCCTGGGTGGTGACGTCCAGCGCGGAGACCGGCTCGTCGCAGACGATCAGCCGTGGCTCGGGGGCCAGCGCCCGGGCGATGCCGACCCGCTGCCGCTGCCCGCCGGAGAACTCGTGCGGGTAGCGGTGGTACCAGTCGGGGTCGAGCCCCACCCGTTCGAGCAGCTCACCGACCCGGGTGCGGATGCGGCGCTCGTCGCTCTCGCCGGCGACGCGCAGCGGGTCGGCGACGGACTCGCCGATGGTGCGGCGCGGGTTGAGCGAGGAGACCGGGTCCTGGAAGACCATCTGGAGCTCCCGGCGCAGCGGACGCAGCTCCTTCTCCCCGAGCGCCCCGATGTCCCGGCCCCGGTAGTGGAGCCGGCCGCCGGTCGGATCCAGCAGCCGGACGAGCATCCGCCCGAGCGTGGTCTTCCCGGAGCCGGACTCGCCGACGACGCCCAGCGTCTCGCCCGCCCGTACGGTGAGCGAGACGCCGTCGACGGCGGTGACCGGGGCGGTGCGCCCGGTGAGGCGGCCTCGGGTGGCGAACTCCCGGCGCAGGTCGACGGCTTCGAGCAGCACCTCGCCCGCGTCCGGCCCGCTCGGGGCGTCGGGCGCGGCCGGAGCCTGCGGCGCCTCCACCCGGGGCACCGCCGCCACCAGTGCGCGGGTGTACGGCTCGCGCGGAGTGCCCAGCACCTCGGTGACCGGGCCGTGTTCCACCGCCCGGCCGTCCTTCATCACCAGCACCCGGTCGACGCTCCCGGCGACCACGCCCAGGTCGTGGGTGACCAGCACCAGCCCGGCTCCGGTCTCGGTGCGCAACTCGTGCAGCAGGTCGAGGATCTGGGCCTGGACGGTGACGTCCAGCGCGGTCGTCGGCTCGTCGGCGACCAGCAGCCGGGGCTCGCAGGCCAGGGCCATCGCGATCAGCACCCGCTGGCGCATGCCGCCGCTGAACTCGTGCGGGCGCGAGCGCGAGCGCCGCGCCGCGTCGGGGATGCCGACGCGGTCGAGCACCTCGACGGCCCGGGCCCTGGCGGCCCGGCGGGAGATGTCGCGGTGGACCCGCACCACCTCGGCGATCTGGTCGCCCACCGCGTGGTAGGGGTCGAGCGCGGAGAGCGGGTCCTGGAAGACCATGGCGGCCAGTCCGCCGCGCAGGCGCCGGAGTTCCGCGCCCTGCGCCGTGACGGCGTCGACCCCGGCGACGAGGACCGAGCCGCCGATCCGGGCGCCGGTCCCCCGGTGCAGGCCGAGCAGGCCGTGGGCGATGGTGCTCTTCCCGGAGCCGGACTCGCCGACGATGCCGAGCGCCTGCCCGGCCTCCAGGGTGAAGCCCACGCCGTCGACGGCGCGCAGGTGGCCGTCGCCGACCGGGAAGTCGACGACCAGGTCCCGGACGTCGACCAGTGGTGCGGTGCTCACGTCAGGACCACCCTTCGATCGGTCACCGCGTAGAGCACGTCCGCGACGACGTTGGCGAGGACCACGCAGAACCCGGTGACGAGGGTGAGTCCGACGACGGTCGGCAGGTCGATCAGGCCGACGGAGGTGACCAGCAGCTTGCCGAGCCCCGGGAGGCCGAAGAGCGACTCGGTCAGCACCGCGCCACCGAACATCGTCCCGAGGTCGATGGCGGTGAGCGCGATCACCGGGGTGAGCGCGCCGCGCAGCGCGTGCCTGGTCACCAGGTGCCGTTCGCTAACGCCGTACGCCCGGAAGGTCCGGATGTGGTCGTCGGCGAGGGTCTCCAGCATGGACGAGCGGGTCAGCCGGGCGTACTTGGCGGACTCGATCAGGGCGAGCGAGATCCAGGGCAGCAGCAGCCCCCAGAACCACTGCTGGGAGTCCTCGGTGAGCGGCACGTAGCTCGGGAACGGCAGCCACTGGAGCTGGGCGCACAGCACGATGAGCAGCACCAGCCCGATGATGAACACCGGCACGGAGCTGCCGGCCAGCGTCAGGCCGGTCAGCAGGCGCTCGCTGAGCCGGCCCCGGCGCAGCGCGGAGAGCAGCCCGGTGCCGACCCCGAGGACCAGCCAGACCACCATCGCGCCGAGCGCCAGCGAGGCCGTCACCGGGAGCCGGGCGGTGATCATGTCGGTGACCTGCTCGCCGCTGCGGTAGGAGACGCCGAGGCAGGGGGCCGGGCAGTGCAGCAGTCCGGTGCCGGCGCTGAAGTCGCGGCCGGCGACGATGCCCTGGAGGAAGTGGGCGTACTGGAGGTACACGGGCGCGTCCAGGCCGAGGCGTTCGCGCACCTGGGCCACCTGGGCGGGGCTGCACTTCTCGCCGCAGGCGAGCTGGGCCGGGTCGCCGGGGGCGATGTAGAACACCGCGTAGACGATCACGGAGAGGGCGAGCAGCACGCCGAGCATGCCGACGGCCTTGCGGAGCAGGAAGCGGGTCATGCGGTCGCCCCCTCGACGGCGTTCGACGGACCGGGCCGGCCCGCATCGGAGGGACCGGCGCCGGACGGCCCCGTGCCCGCCGTGCCCGCCGAGCCCGCGCGGGCGCCCGACGCCCCGACCCGCAGCCGGGAGAACGCCCTGGGGTCGAGCTCGGTGCGCACGGCGTCGCCGAGCACCGTGAAGGCGAGGACGGTGACGAACAGCAGCGCCGACGGCAGCAGCACGTACGTCGGGTCCGCGCGGAACCAGGTGGTCGCGCCGGAGAGCATCTGGCCCCAGGACGAGGTCGGCGGCTTGACGCCCACCCCGAGGAAGGACAGCCCGGCCTCGGCGACCACGTTGCCCGGCAGCAGCACCGCCGCGTAGGTGATGACCGGCGCGGCCAGCGACGGCAGCAGCTCCCGGCGGGCGATCCGCCACCGGCCGGCGCCGGCCAGCCGGGCCGCGGCCACGTAGTCGAGCTGCCGCAGGGCGAGCGTCTGCGCCCGGACGATCCGCGAGGTGCCCGCCCAGCCCAGCAGCCCGATGACCAGGGTCAGCAGCAGCGGGCGGGGGAAGCCGGAGGGCACGACGGCCATCAGCGAGATGGCGAAGACCAGCGTGGGCAGGGCGAGCATCACCTCGGTGGTGTTGCCGATCAGCTGGTCGAGCACCCGGCTGCCGAGGCCCGCGGCGAGGCCGAGCAGGACGCCGATGGTGACCTGGACGAGGGTGGCGCCGAGGGCGACGAGCAGCGAGATCCGGGCGCCGTGGACGAGCCGGGCGAAGACGTCGCGCCCGGTGCCCGGTTCGACGCCCAGCCAGTGCTCGGCGCTGACGCCGCCGAAGGAGCCGGTGGGCACGCCGCCGGCCGCCGAGTCGAGGAGGTCGTTGTGGAAGCTGGTGGGGTCCTGCCCTTCGAGCGCGCTGAGCAGCGGCGCCGCCGCCGCGATCAGGACGAGCAGGACGATGACGAGGCCGGCGGCGCAGGCGGTGCGCCGCGCGAGCAGCCGCCGCCACACCTGCCGTCCCCCGGGGGCCGGGGAGGCCGCGAGGGCCTCCCCGGCGCTGGGTTCCTGTGGAGCCATGGTTGTCCGTTCGATCCGTCCGCCGCGTCCGCTACTTGACCGCGACCTGGGAGATGTCCAGCACGCCGGTCCAGTCGCTGATCACGATGTTGCGGACGTCCTTGCCGGACAGCCGCTTGTACACGGGGTGGAACAGCGGGACGGTCAGGGCCTGCTCGCCGATGCGCTTGTCCAGGGCTCCCCAGCGCTTGGCGGCCTCGGCGTGGTCGGTGATCTTGTTGATCTGGTCGATCTCGTCGTTCACCGAAGGGTCGTTCAGCTGCGCGGAGTTGAAGTTGGAGCCGTCGGTGACGATCTGCCGGCCGTCGAAGATCGGCGCCAGGAACGGGCCGCCGGAGGGCCAGTCGGCGCCCCAGCCGGTGAGGAAGAGGCCGGGCTCGGTGCTGACGTCGTGGACCGTCTTGGAGTACCTGGTGGCGTCCAGGGGCTCCAGCTGGACGGTGATCCCGGCCGCCTTCAGCCCGTCCTGGACGGCGGTGGCCACGTCCGGGCCGTAGGCCTTGCCCGAGGCGGTGGAGTGGGTGAGGGTGACGGTCAGGCCGTCCGGGTGACCGGCCTCCTTCAGCAGCTCCCTGGCCTTCTCCGGGTTGCCGGTGGCGCCGGCCGGGAACGGGTCGTACGGCGTGTACCCGAAGGTCTCCTGGCCGGGCAGGAAGGTGGTGGCGGGCTCGGCGAGCGAGGAGCCGCCGACGGCGTTGACCACCGAGGTGCGGTTGATCGCGTAGGCGATGGCCTGCCGGACCTTCGGGTCGTCGAAGGGCTTGACCTTGGGGTTGAACGCGAGGTAGTTGACGAACCCGAAGTGGCCGGTGCCGACGCGGGCGGCGAGCGCCTTGTCGTCCTTCACCCGGGCGAGTTCGGAGGGGCCGAGGTTGGTGTCGGTGGTGACGGCGGCCGCGTCGGCGCCGGTGCCGGCGGTGAGCCGCTGGTTGATCACCGCCGGGTCGAGCCCGGACTGCACGTCGATGGTGTCGGGGTACGCCTTGCGCTGGTCGTCCGTCTCCGCCGACCAGTTGGGGTTGCGTTCGAGGACGAGGTGGGCGCCGTCGTTCTCGTTCTTGACGACCTGGTAGGGGCCGGAGGAGACGGGGTGGTCCTGGTACTTCGCCCCGGTGTCCTTGGCCTTGGGAACGGGTGCGAACTGCGTCTGGGTCGCGAGGTACGGGAAGTCGCCCTCGGGCTTGTTGAGGTGGAAGACGATGGTCTTCTCGTCCGGCGTCTCGATGGCGTCCAGGGTGCGGCCGTCCTTGTACGGGCCCTGGTAGTCGGCGGCGCCGACCAGCCAGTCCCTCAGGAACGGTGCGCCGCCGGAGAGTTCGGGAGCGAATGACCTCTCGATGCCGTACTTGATGTCGGCGGTGGTGATCGGCGATCCGTCCTCGAACTTCAGGTTGTCCTTGAGCCGGAACGTCCACACCGTCGCCCCCTCGGACGGGGTGCCGGTGTCGGTGGCGAGGTCCGGGACCACCTTGGCGCCGGCCGCGCCGTCGGCCCGGTTGCGGGTGGTGAGGGTGCGGAAGACGAGCGAGGGGACGTTGCCGCCGCCGGAGGTGTAGAGCCGTGCGGGGTCGAACTGCTCCTGGGGGAGCTGGTTGAGGACGGTGAGGGTGCCACCCCGCTGCGGCGCCGCCTTGCTGTCGGCGCTCGCGCCGCCGTCGGCCTTCGGTCCGCACGCCGCCAGTCCGACGACGAGCGCGACGGTGGCGGTCGCCGCGGCGAGACGGCGGGGGGTGAGGGTGGTTCGAGACATCGGAAAGGGAGCCTTTCGCTACCGATGGTGTGTGCGGAGGAAGGCGGGCGGCAGTGAGGCTTCGGGGAAAGGGTGAGCAGCACCACGCCCGCGGGAAGGGGCGCCCCGAAGCGGCGATCACCGCAACGCGTCGGGACAGGCGGGTTCAGCGACAGAAGTTGTCGGAAACGCAGTGCGCGGCCACGCCGATCAGCGCCAGCTCGATGGCGGCGCACTCGATCGGGTGACGGTCAGACATGCCGAGAAGAATCTCCGAAGACCAGAGGAATGTCAAAATCCCCGCTCTCCCGGCCGCGGAGGGGGGAATTCCGTGCCCGCCCCGAGGGAGATCCCACGGAGGGGGAGAAGCCCCCGCCACCCGGGCGACGACGGAAGGTCTGCGGGCGTTCGCCGCTCGCTCACGTGGCGGCCACCGCACGGGGGCGATGGGGCTTCCCGATCGGGCTTTCCGATCTGGCTTCCCGATCGGGTTTCTCGATCAAGCTTCTCGATCGGGCTTCTCCGGAACCCCCGGCCGAACCGAAGGCGACGGGCCGCGACGTCCGGCCGTTCACCGGCACCGGGAGCGGGGGCCGATGCCGGGCCGGCCCCCACTCCCGCCTGTTTTCGCCTGCATTACCCGGCTTCTGACGATCGATTACCTCGACATTACGACTTCGGCACAGCATTTCGGCCAACTTGCCGCGGCACCAGTGACGCGTCCCCAACAAAGCTGGCACTGTACCGTCCCATCGCCGCAGAGGCCCTCGCAGACGCAGGGACCCTCACAGCCGCACGCGCACCACCCCCTGCGGCGATCACCCGGAGGCTGTTCCCCCCACGCGAACCACCAGCTCTACCGGACGGCATCACGCTCGGCCGCCCGGCTGACTCCGGCCGTACCCTCGCGGCCGCCGCAGAAGGAGTTCAGTGTGACTCGATCCTTCCGAAAGTCCACCGCCGCAGGCGCGTTGATAGCCGGCGCCGCGATGGTCGTGACCACTCTGACGTCCGGCGTCGCCGCCGCCGACGACACCCCCGTCCAGGCCCCCGCCGAGGCCCGCGCCCTCGCCGGCGCGCTGCCGGTGCAGCTGTCACCGGAGCAGCGCGGCGCGCTGCTGGCCTCGGCGGACGCGTCGCTGGCGCAGACCGCCAGATCACTGGAGCTGGGGCCGAAGGAGGCGCTGGTCGTCAAGGGCGTCACCAAGGACGCCGACGGCACCCTGCACACCCGCTACGAGCGGACCTTCGACGGACTCCCGGTGCTCGGCGGCGACCTCGTCGTCCACACCGCCGCGGACGGCTCCACGAAGGGCGTCACCAAGGCCACCAAGGCGAACATCGCCGTGGACACCACCGCCGGGGAGAGCCGACGCCGCGCGGGGCCTCGCGCTCGACAGCGCCGGGAGCGCGAAGGTCGTGGAGCCGACCGTCGACAACGCCCGCAAGGTGGTCTGGGCCGCGTCCGGCACCCCCCGGCTGGCCTGGGAGACGGTGGTCACCGGCACGCAGGAGGACGGCACGCCGTCCGAGCTGCACGTCATCACCGACGCGAACACCGGCAAGAAGATCCTGGAGTACCAGGGCATCGAGACCGGCATCGGCAACAGCAAGTACTCGGGCCAGGTCACCATCGGCACCACGGCGGCCGACGGCGGCTTCGCGATGACCGACACCACCCGCGGCGGCCACAGCACCTACGACCTGAACGGCACCAGCTCCACCAGGAAGCTGTTCACCAATCCGACCGACACCTGGGGCGACGGGACCGTCGCCAACCGGCAGACCGCCGCCGTGGACGCCGCCTACGGCGCCCAGCTCACCTGGGACTACTACAAGAACGTCCACGGCCGCAACGGCATCAAGGACGACGGCGTCGGCGCCTACAGCCGGGTCCACTACGGCAACAACTACGTCAACGCGTTCTGGTCCGACAGCTGCTTCTGCATGACCTACGGCGACGGCGCGGGCAACGTCAAGCCGCTGACCTCCATCGACGTCGGCGCCCACGAGATGACCCACGGTGTCACCGCCGGCACCGCGAAGCTGATCTACAGCGGCGAGTCCGGCGGCCTGAACGAGGCCACCTCCGACATCATGGCCGCCGCCATCGAGTTCTGGGCCGACAACCCCCAGGACCCGGGCGACTACCTGGTCGGCGAGAAGATCGACATCCGGGGCGACGGCAGCCCGCTGCGCTACATGGACAAGCCCTCCAAGGACGGCCGCTCCCGGGACTCCTGGTCGCCCGACCTCGGCTCCGTCGACGTGCACTACTCCTCCGGCCCGGCCAACCACTGGTTCTACCTGGCCTCCGAGGGCAGCGGCGCCAAGACCGTCAACGGCGTGGCCTACGACTCCCCGACCTCCGACGGCCTGCCGGTGACCGGCATCGGCCGGGACGCCGCCGCCAAGATCTGGTACCGGGCGCTCACCACCTACATGACCTCCTCGACCGACTACGCGGGCGCCCGCACCGCCACCCTGCGGGCCGCCGCCGACCTGTACGGGCCGACCAGCGCGACCTACATGAACACCGCCAACGCCTGGGCAGCCGTCAACGTCGGCCCGCGCGTCGTGGACGGCATCCTGCTGGACACCGTCGCCGGCCAGATCACCGAGGTCGGCGCCCCCGCCGACCTCCAGGTCACGGCCACCAACTTCAACCCCGGCGCCGTCACCTTCCACGCGACCGGACTCCCCGAGGGCGTGAAGCTCCACCCGGTCACCGGCCGCATCACCGGCACCCCGACCGTTCCCGCGACCTACACGGTCACCGTCACCGCCAAGGCCTCCCACCACAGCAGCACCTCGACGACGTTCACCTGGAAGGTCTCGCCGGGCATCTTCACCAACAGCACGTCGACGCCGATCCCGGACGGGGGCCCGGCGGTCTTCTCGGACATCGTCGTCGACCGCATCCCGGGCCGGGCGCCGAGCGACCTCAAGGTCGGCGTGGACATCAAGCACACCTGGCGCGGTGACCTGGCCATCGACCTGGTCGGCCCGGACGGCACGGTGTACCCGCTGAAGAAGAGCAACATCGGCGACTCGGCCGCCGACGTCGTCGAGACCTACACGGTGGACGCCTCCACCCAGGTCGCCAACGGCACCTGGCGGCTGCGGGTGCAGGACATGTACCGCACCGACTCGGGCCGCATCGACGCCTGGCGGCTCGTCTTCTGACCGCGTCCGCGCTGAGCGCTGAACACCGAGCACCGAGCACTGAGCACTGAGCACTGAGCACCGACCGCTGAGGTGCCCCGCCCCGGTGGCCCACCCGCGACCGCGCCGCGGTCCGTCCCCCTCGACGGACCGCGGCGCGGCGTGTTTCACCGGGTTTCAGCGGTTGTCACCCGTTGTCACTAGTTGTCACCAACTGTCACCGACTGCCGGTCACACCCGCTGCCAGAGCGCCGGGACGTTCGGCGGCTCCCAGCCGACCTGGGCGGTGTGGCCCTGGAGGCAGCGGTAGCTGACCCCGTTGTAGGTCACCACGTCACCGGCCTGGTAGGTGGTTCCGGCGGCCCAGGTGCCGCCCGGGTTCGGGGTGCCGCCGCCACCGACGGCCAGGGTGTACTGGGCGGTGTGGGTGGTGGCGCCGGCGGTGCCGGTCACGGTGATCTGGTACGTCCCGGAGGCCGCCGTCGAGGAGGCCGCGAGGGTCAGCGTGGCGGACGAACCGGCCTGCACCGACGAGGGGTTGAACGTGGCGGTGACGCCCGACGGCAGGCCCGAGGCGGTCAGGCTGACGCTCTGCGCGGCGCCCGAGACGACGGCGGTGTTCACCGTCGCCGTGGTGGAGGCGCCGGGCTGGACGGAGCCGGAGCCCGGGGTGAGCGAGAGCGAGAAGTCGTTGCTGCCCGGGTTGGACGAGCAGGTCGGGTCACCGGTCTGGGCGGGCACGCTGATCGCGTCCCAGGCGGCCTTCGTCTGGTTGAACAGGCCGCAGGTCGGGTCGAGGTTCTTGGCCGCCGTCAGGGTGGTGGTGCGGTAGCGCTTGTAGGTCATGCCGCTGGTCTTGAGCAGCATGCCGCCGTAGAAGACCTGGCCGGCCTGCTTGACCCCGATGCCGGTGACGGAGGAGTTGTTGCAGGTCGGGCTGGAGGGCTTGCCGCCGCCCGGGTTGGAGCCCAGGGCCAGCAGGTAGAACCAGTGGTTCAGCGGACCGGCGGCCGCGTGGACCTCGGTGCTGGGGATGGAGGCCGAGTAGCAGTTGGGGTTGTTGCTCACCAGCGAGGGGTTGTACATGTTGCGGATCGGGCCGTTGCCGACCAGGTTGATCTGCCGGCCGACCTGGTAGTCCGGGTAGTCGTAGGGCGCCGGCTGGTTGCTGTACTCCTTGGTGAGCGCGCCGAAGATGTCGCCGGTGCCCTCGCCGAGGCCGTTCTCGTTGTTGGCGCCGCCCGGGGTGTACTGGTCGATGCCGTGCCCGAACTCGTGGCCGACCACGTCCTGGGAGCCGATCCACTCACCGGCCTGGCTGTGGCCGATGGACACCGAACTGCCGTCCCAGTACGCGTTCACGTCGTTGAGGCCGACCTTGATCGGCCAGCTGCCGCCGTTGCCGTCGTGTCCGTTGCGGCCGAGCCAGTCGCGCAGCATGTTCCACTCCTGCTGCGCGGCGTACATGGCGTCGCCGCAGCCGGTCTCCTTGCTGGAGGGGCTGCCGTTGCCCCAGGAGTCGCTGGACTTGGAGAAGACCTGGCCGGTGCTGTAGTCGGAGCAGCTCAGGCCGGGGCGGCCCGGGTCGCGCAGCGAGTACGAGCCACCGGAGTTGGTGGTGCTGATGGTGAGCGGGCCGGGGCCGTTCCACTTGCTGTTCACGGTGCCGGCGCGGACGTCGTCGTAGCTGTCGACGACCTCGCCGGTGACGGCGTCCACGAAGACGTGCAGCCGGCTGGGCGCGGAGTCGGTGCGGCCGGTGAGCACGGTCTCCCAGGCGAGCCGGCCGGCGGCGCCGTCGGTGACCCGGACGACCAGGCGGCGGGACTCCACCGCGTCGACCGAGGCCAGCTTGGTGCGCGCGGTCCGCTCCGCCTTCTCGGCGCTGATCCTCGCCTTGGTGGGCGCGCTGACCGGGCCGCGGGCGGCCGACTGGAGGCCGCGGACCTTGCCCTGTCCGTCGGAGAGCACGACGGCGTCGCCGCCGACCACGGGCAGGCCGTGGTAGCTGCGCTCGTACGCGACGGAGTAGAGGCCGCCGAGCCACGGGGTGACGGCCTTGCGCTCGTACGTCTCGTCCTGGCCCTTGGCCAGCGCATCCAGTCCGCTCGCGGCCGCGGCGTCGGCGGCGTTCACGGCGGCGGCCAGGGCGCTCGGCGCCGGGGCCGGGGTGGGCGCGGCGGTGGCCGGCCCGGCGGTGGCGGCGATCATGCCGGCCAGCACGGTCAGGGTGGTCGCAGCGGTCAGCAACCGGCCCGCGGAAACTCTGTGTTGCATCGAGGCTCCTTGCATGTGGGGGTTCCTCGACGCGGACGGCATGGCTGGTGGCACACCGCGGGGCCGTGATGTGGGGACGGCCGTGCGGGCCGTCCGCGCTCGGGTTCCCGAACATTCACACGACGTCATGGCCTGGTCAATGGTTTGGACCACTGGGGGCCGGGGGTGTCAAGTTCTGTCAAGTCCGCGGGGCCGGCTCCACGCCGATCCGGGCTTCTTCGCGCCTGGTTGATGCCACGTCAGCGGCGTCGGCCCGGCTGCGCTCCGGCGACGGTCAGGGCCTCGGCCCGGCGACGGTCAGGACCCCGGCCCGGCGGCGGCCGGGGTGCCGGTTCGATTCCGGAGACGGAGCGAACAGCCGCGCGGACGGAGCGTCATCCCACGATCTGGCAAAGCGATCAACCTATCCATGGCGCCACGAGGGCGCTAAGCTGCGGAACTCCGAGCCGGCACCTGACAGTCCGCGCCCGGCTGGTCCTTCGGGCAGCCCCTCACCCGGATCCCGCCAGCCCCCGGTGCGTCCCGTCCTCTTCGGTGCCCGGGACCGTGAAGGGATCTGAAGGAGGGGCGGATGGAGTCGTATCTCGCACGGGCGGTGCGGTCGGGCAGACGCCGGGCCGGGGCTTTCTCCCGCGGCTACCGGCGGGTGGCCCCCGCGGTCCTGCGGATCAGTGTCGGGCTGGTCTACCTCTGGTTCGGGCTGCTCAAGTTCGTCCCCGGGGCCAGCCCCGCGGAGGACCTCGCCACCCGCTGCATGAGCGTGATGACCTTCGACCTGGTGCCACCCGGCGTCTCCCGGCCCCTGCTGGCGCTCATGGAGGTCCTGATCGGGGCCGGGCTGGTCACCGGGCTGCTGCTGCCCCTCACCCTGGCCGTGTTCTTCACGCACATGGCCGGGGTGTTCGCGACGCTCGTCCTGCTGCCGGAGGACGTGTGGGTGGACGGTGTCCCGCCCGTCCCGACGATGGACGGGCAGTACGTCCTCAAGAACATCGTGCTGATCGCGGCCTGCCTCACCGTCGCCACCCGGGGAGCGGAACGGGCCGAGTCCGCCGGGCACGCCGGGCCGGCGCCCGAGGAGCCCGCCCTCCCGGCGACGGCCTCCGCGGCGCCCGACCCGGCGCGGCCATCCGCCGGGCACCGCCTGGCGGTCGGCCCCCGCCCGTCGCCGTAGCGCGGCGGGCGGGGACATCCCGGGCCCGGTTAGGTCAACCCGGGCTCGGGGAGGGCCACTTGACGCTCCTCGCCGGCGGCACCACCAGCTGCGGGGCCGGGCAGTGGCGTCGAAGCGGCGGCGGGCGCTCCTGTTAGCCTGATTGGCATGTCCAGGAGGGGGTCCAGGCGGTGGGCGGGCGGCGGGTCGGATACCGGACCGCAGCGAGCGCTGATCATCGCCAGTTTCGTCAGCAGGGTCGGCAACGGTCTGTTCAACACCGCCGCCGTCCTCTACTTCACGCTCGTGGTGCACCTGCCCGCCGCCCAGGTGGGAGCGGGTCTGACGATCGCCGGCGTCTGCGGCCTGGCGGCCGGGGTGCCGGCGGGGAACCTGGCCGACCGGTACGGGCCGCGCGCGGTCTGGCTGACGGCCCAGACCCTTCAGGCCGTCACCATGGCGGCGTTCGTCCTCATCGACGGCTGGTTCGCCTTCACCCTGGTGGCCACCCTGGACCGGCTGGCGGCCACGGCGGCCGGCGCCGCGGGCGGCGCGCTGATCGCCAGGGTCGGCAGCGAGAGCCCGGCCGCCTTCCGGGCCAGACTGCGCACCTTCGTCAACCTCGGCGTCGTGGTGGGCACCGTCGGCGCGGCCTTCGCCATCCAGGCCGACACCCGCGCCGCCTACACCGCGCTGATCCTCGCCAACGCCGCCAGCTTCGCCGGCGCCGCGCTGGTCGCCCTCCTGGGCCTGCCGCACTACCCGCCGCTGCCCCGGCCCGGGGAACACCGCCAGTGGGCCGTCCTGACCGACCGGCCGTACGTGTCCTTCGTCGCCCTCTACAGCGCCCTGGGCCTCCAGTACCCGACCGTCTCCCTGCTGCTGCCGCTCTGGCTCAGCGCCCACACCGACGCCCCTCGCTGGACGGTGGCCGCGGTCTACGCGGTCAACAGCGTCGTCTGCGTCCTGCTCCAGAGCAGGCTCGGCTCCACGGTGGAGACCCCCCGGCAGGGCGGGCGCGCCCTGCGCCTCGCCGGGATCCTGTTCCTCGTCAGCTGCCCGCTGATGGCGCTGACCGCCGACGTCCCCACCTGGGTCGCACCGGTGCTCGCCGTCCTCGCCGTGAGCGTCCACAGCGTCGGAGAGGTGTGGGAGTCCTCGGGCGGCTACGCGCTCGGCTTCGGGCTCGCCCCCGACCACGCCCAGGGGCAGTACCAGGGCTTCCTCGGCATCGGCTTCGACGCGGGCCAGGCCCTCGCGCCCGCGATCCTGACCGGCGTCGTCCTCGCGCTCGGCCACACCGGGTGGCTGCTCCTCGCCGTGTTCTTCGCCGCCCTGGGCGCGGCCGGCCCGCCGGTGGCCGCCTGGGCCGAACGCACCCGGCCCGGGACACCGGGCGGCACGGCGGCGGGGCAGGGGCAGGGGCAGCCCGACGGACCCGCGCGGCTGGCGACCGATCAGGGGGCGGCCGGGCACTGAGCCGTCGTCTCCGCCTTCGGGGCGGAGCCCTTCTCCCCGCCGCTCGACGCGGCGACCGGCTTCAGGAGATCCTCCAGCCATGGAGTTCTTCGTCTACCACCGCGATCGGCCGGGCTCCGGCGCACTGCGCAGGGAACTGCTGGAGGAGCACTGGTCCTACATGGACCGGTACGCGAAGGAGATGATCGCCCGCGGCCCGACCTTCTCCGCCGACGGCGGCACGCTCACCGGCAGCGTGCACATCGTCGACCTCCCGGATCCCGCCGCCGCCCGCGCGTTCGCCTTCGACGAGCCCGGCTACCAGGCCGGCGCCTACCGTGACGTGCTGCTGCGGCGCTGGCGCAACCTGCTGGGGCGCACCATGTGGGACTTCCCCGGCGGCCGGACCGGCGGCAACCGCTACCTGGTGCTGGGCCTCGGTCCGGTGCGGCCCGCCGACCTCGCCCGGCCGTCCGGCCAGGACGAGCTGATCGCCTACGGGCCGCTGCTGTCCGACGACGGCGCCACCTGGCTGGGCACGGCGGCGCTGGTCCGGGCACCGGCCCCGGAGGCGGCCCGCGCCATCCTGACCCCCGCCCGGTACGCCGACATCGAGGTGCACGGCTGGCAGTTCGGCGGACGGCCCTCCTGAACCCCGAGGCACCCGGCCGGGGCTGACACGAAGTCCGTCCGGATCCGTGACCGTGCGCGCGGGACGCTTCCGGCCCGCGTGGGCCCAAACCGGGCGGCGGCGGCCGCGTCCCGGGGCCCGAATATCGCTTGCGCGGCCACCCCGCCCGCACGAGCATCGGCCCATGCCTGTCGAACAGCACCTCTTCGCCCTGTTCCTCATCACCACCTTCGTTGCGATGATCAGCCCGGGACCCGACATGCTGTTCGTCCTCGGCTGCGGGATGCGCGGCGGCGCGCGGGCCGGACTGCTCGCCACCGCCGGGGTCGCGACCAGCGAGATCGTGCACATCGCGCTCGCGGCCGGCGGACTGTCCGCGTTCTTCGCGGCCGCGCCGACCGCGTTCACCGCGCTGCGCCTGCTGGGCGCCGGTTACCTCGTGTACCTCGGCGTGCAGGCCATCCGCCACCGTGGCGAGGAGCAGGTCGAGCAGGCGGGCGCGGGCCGGATCTCCGGCCGCCGCGCGTACCTCCGCGGGCTGCTGACGAACCTGGTGAACCCGAAGATGGTCACCTTCACGATCGCCTTCCTCCCCCAGTTCGTCGATCCCCGGCTCGGCCACGTCTGGTTGCAGTTCCTGATCCTCGGCGCGGTCTTCGTCGGGCTGGAGTTCCTGGTGGACGGCACCGTGGGTGTGCTCGCGGGCCGGATCGGGAACTGGCTCGGCCGTCGCCGGGCCGCACGCCGCCGGATCGACGTGGCGACCGGCGGCGTGTTCATCGGCCTGGGCGTGCGCCTCGCCGTGGAACGCTGAGCGACGCCCCCTCAGTGAGGTCCTTCGCCGGGCGGCGGAACGCCCCGGCGACGGACCTCAGGCCCCGGGCTGTTCGTCCGTCCCTGTCCGGGTGTTGAAGTGGGCCGCGTTGAAGTGGGCCGCTTCGATGTGCTCGATGTTGATGCGGGCGTGCAGGCGCCCGATCTCGTGGGCCGCGGCCACGTCCCGCGCGAGGATCGCGTCGACGAGGCGTTCGTGATCGCGCAGGGCCCGGCGCTCCATGTCCTGCCAGGTCGGCTCCGTCCCCCAGGGATGCAGCGGAGCACGGATGTGGATGCGGCGTTCCAGCGTCAGCAGGGCGTCGTGCAGCGCCGGGCTCTGAGCCGCGTTCGCGATCGTCTCGTGCAGCAGCTCGTCCGCGGCCTGGGCTTCGGGCCCCGAGCCCGCCGCCCGGAACTCGTCGAGGCGGACCAGCAGCGTCTCCCGGTCGGACCCGGTGTGGCGTTGCGCCGCCGCCGCCGCGATGGCTCCGTGCATCCAGCTCTCCGCCTCGTACTGGTCGAGCAGTCGTGCGCGTGCGGCGGTGAGGACCCGGACGATCTCGGACTCCGTGCGCACGGCGTCCGAGCCGATGACGAAGGTGCCGCCGCTGCGCCCGCGCCGCTTCCGCAGGAGCCCGAGGTCCACGAGCCGGGCGATCGCGGCGCGCACCGTCACCCGCCCCACCCCCAGGGACTCGGCGAGCTCTCGCTCCGGCGGGAGTTGCACCCCGGGCAGGTACTCGCCGATCGCGATCGCGACGATCAGGCGGTCCCCGATCTGCTCCCCCAGCGTCCGCGACCGGGCGTCCCGCGGGAACGGTTCGACGTGGATCTCTTCAGGTTCCGGCACCCCTCCATCATCCGCCAGGGGTCCATCCCCTTAAAGGTTCCCCCACAGAACCTTTTGTGAGAAGGTGGGCCACCAGCCAAAGGAGTCGAGGTGCTGACATCTCCCCCCATACGACCTGAAGTCGATGTTCGGACGGGTTTCGTCCCGACCCCGCAAGGGCGTCTGGCCTACCGCGCACACGTCCCGGACCACACCGCCGGGCTCCCGTTGCTCGTGCTGCACGGAGGGCCGGGGATGCCCGGCGAGTACCTGTCCCCGCTGTTCGAACTCGCCGACGAACGCCCCGTGATCGTGTTCGACCAGCTCGGCTGCGGACGATCCGACAGCCCCGCCGATCCGGCCGCCCTCACCCTCGGGGTCTTCACCGAGCACGTGGACCTCGTGCGCGAACACCTCGGCTACGACCGGGTCCACCTCTTCGGGCACTCCTGGGGCGGGCTCCTCGCGCTCTCCTCCTACTCCGCCCACCCCGCACGGGTCGCGTCCCTGGTCCTCGCGAGCCCCCTGGTCAGCGTCGACCGGTGGTGCGAGGACGCCCGGCGGCTGACCGGCGACCTGCCGGCGCCGATGCGGCACGCGATCGACGCCGGGCCGGGCGAGCCGGGCTACGCGGACGCCGAGAAGGAGTTCTACCGCCGGCACTTCTGCGCCCTGGACCCCTGGCCGAGCCCCCTGCGGGACTCGATGAGCCGACTGGCGACCGACGTGTACGAGAGCATGTGGGGGCCGAACGAGTTCAGCCAGACCGGGACCCTCCGCGGCACCGACCTCTCCGGGATCGCCGCCTCCGTGGACGTCCCCACGCTCTGGATCTCCGGCACGGACGACGAAGCGCGCCCCGGCACCCTCCGCGAGTTCGCCGGAGCCAACCCGCGCAGTGAGTTCGCCGTCCTGCCGGGCACCCACAACGTCCACCTCGAACAGCCCGAGGCCTACCTCGCCGCGCTCCGCGGCTTCCTCGGTGCCCACTAGTTCCGGAAGGAAAGTCCCTTGGCCAGTCCGCACCACCACGACCTGTCAAGACCTGACGCCACCCTCGAAGAACTCGGGTACGCGCAGGAACTCAAGCGGACGATGTCGCTCGGCGACGTCGTCGTGTTCGGGCTCATCTACATGGTCCCGATGGCACCGCTCGCGGTCTTCGGCATCATCTACAACTTCTCCCACGGCATGCCCGCCCTGGTGTACGTCGTCGCCGGCGTCGCCATGGTGTTCAGCGCGATGAGCTACAAGGAGATGGCGAAGCGCTTCCCCGTCGCCGGGTCCGTCTACTCCTACGTCCGCCTCGGCATCAACCGGTTCTTCGGATTCGTCTCGGGGTGGGCGATCCTGCTGGACTACCTCCTGCTCCCGGCCCTGCTCTCGGTGTTCGCCGCGGCCGCGATGACGAGCGTCGTTCCGGGCGTGCCGGGATTCGTGTGGGTGATCCTCTTCGTCGTCCTCGCGGCGGCGATCAACCTGCGCGGCATCACCCTCACCGCCGGCATGAACCTGGTGTTCCTGGTCGTCCAGTGCCTCGTCCTCGCGGTCTTCGTGATCGGCGCCGCGATCGCCGTCGCCCAGGGGCGCGGAACGTTCTCCCTCGACCCGATCTTCCGGGCCGACGAGTTCTCCTGGGAGATCGTCTTCGGCGCGATCCCCATCGCCGCCCTCAGCTACATCGGCTTCGACGCGATCTCCACCCTGAACGAAGAGGCGAAGGGTGGCGGAAGGACCGTGTCGAAGGCGACCATGATCGTCCTCGTCGTCGTCACCCTGCTGTTCGTCAGTCAGGTGTACCTCGCCGCGATCTTCGTGCCCACCGACACCGTCTTCGCGGACGGCGATCCCGTCAACAACGCGTTCTACGACATCGCCAGCAAGGTCGTCGGGCCGTGGTTCAAGGTGGTCATCACCCTGACGTCCGCCCTCGTCGCGATCTTCGCCAACTCGATCGCCTCCCAGGCCACCTCCAGCCGCCTGGTGTTCAGCATGGCCCGCGACCGTCAACTGCCCGCCGTCTTCGCGGAAGTCGGCAAGCACCAGGTGCCCCGGAACGCGATGTTCCTGATCGCCGGACTGTCCCTGGTCGTCGGCGTCGTCGGCACCACCCAGCAGGAACTGCTCACCACGCTCGTCACCTTCGGCGCGCTGACCGCCTACATCCTGCTCAACGTCGCCGTCGTCGTCCACTTCGGCATCCGGGGGCGCAGCCGGAACTGGTTCCTGCACTGGATCTCGCCCCTGCTCGGCATCCTGGTGCTCGGCTACGCCCTGTGGAACGCCAATCCGCACGCCCAACTCGTGGGCCTGGTATGGCTGCTCGTCGGCGTCGGCATCGCGGGCTACTGGGCGTTCCGCGAACGCGACACGGGCGCGGACACCCACACGGACACGGACACGGACACCGGAGCGGTGGCCCCGGCCGGTCACTGAGGGCTGTCCCGTGGAGGAGGCGCTCCCCGGCACTCTCCGATATTCCCCGGCATTCCCCGGCACGACCGGGCACGCCCGTGGCGGCTCGGAGGCCACCCGCCGGACACCCCTCAGCAGGCCCCGGGGTCGAGCCAGCGGCGCAGGGCGAAGCGCAGCCGCCCGGTGGTGGGGCGGCCGGCGAGGACGGCCTCGAAGCGGCGGTGGTCGCGGGCCGCGCGCAGCGCCGCGACGTCGTGGGTGCCGGGCAGGGGCGGGGCGGGTTCGCCGTGCTGGGCGGCCCGGTAGCTGTCGAAGAGGTGCTGCTGGAGTGCGTTCATGCGCTCACCTTCCACCGGGGCCGCGCCGCAGGTCCCGTCGATTGACGGCCCTGGTCAAACGACGTGCGGGCGTCCTCGCCCGGACCTGCATCATTGGGGGGTGAGCGTGACCATCGACATCACCGGACTGCCGCACGAGCGGATCACCTTCTGCCCCTCGCCGCTGGCCGAGCTCGGCAACGCGCTGCACGCGCTCGCCGAACCCGCTCACCACGTCCGGCTGCACGCCTGGACGACGGCGACCTCCGCCGCACTCGAAGCGGAGCTGGCCGACCGGCTGCTGGAAGCCGACTTCATGTGGCGCTCGACGCGCTCCGACTTCCTGATGCCCGCCCAGCCGCGGGAGACCCTCGCCGAGGAGCTGGACGACCTCGACCGCATGGACGACGAGAGGTTCGTCGGCGCGGCCCTGGAGATCTCGTGCAGCACCAGCCACTACCCCAAGGGCCTGCCATCGCCGCTGGTCGACGCGTGGGCACGGCGCCGCGCGCTCGACCTGGCGGCGGCCCGCGGCCCGCGCCAGGCGGCCTTCGTCGAGCGGATGCTCGCCGAGCCCACCGCCACCCGGGCGTGGATACGGCGCCTGCTGGAGGACTGCGACCAGGCGTTCTTCGCCGACACCTGGCGCCGGGTCGGCGTCCAGCTCGCCGCCGACGCCCGGCACAAGACCGAGCTGCTGCGCCGCAAGGGCCTGGCGCAGGCGCTCACCGCGGCGTCGTCGGCGCTGAGCCTGGAGGAGGACGAGAGCGGCAGCCGCATCGTCGTCGACAAGCTGGTGCACGGGCGCACCGAGGCGCGCGGCACCGCCGTCACCCTGCTGCCGACGGTCTTCGGCTGGCCGCACCTGTTCTCCCTGTACTCGCCGGGCTGGCAGCCCGTGATCCAGTACCCGGCCGCCTCCCACGAGGTGGGCGGCACCGAGCCGGTGGAGGCGGTCAGGTTGCGCCTGGACGCGCTGACCCACCCGATGCGGATGAGCCTGTGCCGCAACCTCTCGCGCAGCGCGTACTCGACGAGCGAGCTGGCCGACGCGTACGGCATCACCGCCCCCGAGGTCTCCCGCCACCTCGCCGTCCTGCGGAAGGCCGGGCTGCTGATCACCCGGCGCCGGGGGCGCTACGTCCTGCACCAGCTCGACCTGTCGGTGGTGGTGCGGCTCGGCAGCGACTTCCTGGAGTCGGTGCTGCGGTAGCGGGCGGCGCGGTACGGCGGAGGGGTGGTGGGGACGCGTCGGCCCCGGGCGCGACGGCCCCCGTGCCCGAGCGGAGAATGCCCGGGCCGGGTCCGGTCGCCGCTCCGACGCGCCGTACGGCCGGCCACGGCCGGCGCGAAGCGCTACCCCGCACCGGCGGCTCCATCCGACCGCGGGGGACCGCCGGAATCGGGCACGGCCTCCACCCGCGGCCCCTCGCGGCGGCAGCCCGAACCGGTCCCGAACGCCCGCCGAGAGGGCGGCGCCGCCGTCAGGCCGCGATCTCCCGGTCAGGACGGCCAGCCCGGCCGGCGTCGGAGATCCCGCCGTCAGAGGCAGGTTCGGCCCGGCGGCGGACGAGGATGGTCACCGTGGGGCCGCCGCGGAAGCACCAGAGGGCGATGACGGGATCGCAGATGGCGCAGCCCGTGGACGAGGTGTGGGCGAAGGGCAGGATCGGATTGCCCTTGAGGGTGTGGGCCACGTCCCACGCGGTGTGCAGCAGCCAGCCGATGCCGATGAAGGTCCAGGATTCCAGGCCCCGGTAGGCGACGTACGCCGTGAGGGCGACGACCGGCAGTTCCCAGGGGCCGAAGCCGCCGCCGCTCAGGTAGGCGGCGCCGGCCCCGGCCACCATGATCGCGTTGAAGCGGCGCCGGTGCGGTTCCTTGATCAGGGACATCAGCAGGCAGTAGACGATGCCGACGATGATCGGCGCGACGTAGCTCATGACGGGACGGCCTCCTTCGGTTGGTCCCGGGTGGGTTCGGTGGTGCCCAGTCGCCGCAGTGCGAGCAGCCCGCCGGCTCCCGGGACGAGGGCCAGGGCCTTGGCAGCGGCCGTCGCCTCCGCCAGGCGCCAGGTCGCGACCACGACGAACAGGTAGGCGCAGCCGTGGGTGGGGCCCAGCAGCGCGGAGACGGGTTTCAGGTGGACGGTGAACAGGTTGGCCGACATCAGTGCCAGCGAGGCGAGTTCGGCATGGGCCGCGGTGTGCAGGTGGCGCGGGTGATGTGGCCGGCGCGGGCGCCGCAGGTGGCGTGGGTGCACGGTCACACCCCCGTCGTGGAGCCGGGACGGACGATCATCAGCACGGTGACGGCGGCCCACAGCAGGTTGAACACGCCGGTGAACATGGCCAGTCGGCCCGGCGGCGGGGCGGCGGCCGTCTCCCGGACGGGCCGGAGCCTGCTGCCCGGTCCAGTGCTCGGCTCTGCGCGGGGAGGATCAGCAGGACCAGGACCCCGGCGGGGGCCGCCGTCAGCACCATCGAGGTGATGAGCCACGGGCTGCCGAGGACACCGAGGCCGGCGGCCGTCGCGAAGCCGAACACGGGAACGGCGATGCCGACCCCCGCGTAGACCCGGCAGATCCGGTGCAGCGTCCGCAGGGTCGCCTGCTTGTCGCTGCCGGAGCCGCCGGAGTCGTCGCGGCCGTCAGAGCCGTCGCGGCGCAGCGTCGCCGGAAACATGCTCGCGGCGACGGTGACCGGGCCGACGGCGACGACGGCGGCCAGGACGTGCAGGGACAGGAAGAGCTTGGTCACGCCCGGCGCTCCTGGCCGGTCGGGTGCGCGCCGATGTGCATGGGTGTACCTCCGGGTGTCGTTGACGGACGCCTGAAGTCAACCGGCCGCCACCGTGATCGCCCAGTGGCACGAGTGACAGTCTTCAACGGGAAAACGCCAACGGCTTCCGCAAGCTGTCGCACTGCGCTGACATGATGGTTCAGCACTGCCGGCCGGGACGCGGCCGAGCCGACGAGAGGGTGGGTTCCGGCCATGCACACCGTCGCGATCCTGGCGCTGGAACAGGTGATCCCGTTCGATCTGTCCACCCCGATCGAGGTGTTCAGCCGCACCCGGTTGCCCGACGGGCGCCCCGGCTACCGGATCAGGGTCTGCGCGGAGCGCGAGGAGATCGACACGGGGACGTTCCGGCTGCGCGCCCCCTGGGGCCTGGAGGGTCTGCGCGGCGCGGACACGATCATCGTGCCCGGCATCGGCGATCCCGTGGCGCCGCTGCCGCCGTCCGTGCGCGACGCCCTGCGGTCGGCCGCCGCCGACGGAACGCGGATCGCCTCCCTGTGCGTGGGCACCTTCCCGCTGGCCGCCACCGGCCTGCTCGACGGGCTGCGGGCGACCACGCACTGGCTCGCGGCCCCGCTGCTGGCCGCCCGGCACCCGGAGATCGAGGTCGATCCGGACGTCCTCTACGTCGACAACGGCCAGTTCCTCACCTCGGCGGGCGCGGCCGCGGGCATGGACCTGTGCCTGCACCTGATCCGCCGCGACTACGGTTCGGCCGTCGCCGCCGACGCGGCCCGGCTGTCGGTGATGCCCCTGGAACGGGAGGGCGGGCAGGCGCAGTTCATCGTCGCCGACCACGCGCCCACCCCGCAGGGTTCCGAACTGGAGCCCTTGCTGGTCTGGTTGCGGGACAACCTGGCCCGCGACCTCACCCTGGCCGACATCGCCGCGCAGTCCGGGACCAGCACCCGGACGCTGATCCGCCGGTTCCGCGAGCAGACCGGGACCACCCCGCTCCAGTGGCTGTACCGGGCCCGCGTGCGCCGGGCACAGCACCTGCTGGAGACCACCGGGCACTCCGTCGAACGCATCGGCGCCCAGGTCGGCTTCGGCTCCCCCACCACCTTCCGCGACCGCTTCAAGCGCACCACCGGAGTCAGCCCGCAGACCTACCGCCGCACCTTCAGCTGACTGCGGCGCCCGGCCGGCCGGCTGCTGCCGGGCGGACGGGCGGACGGGCGGACGGTGGGGAGTCGGCACAACCCCGGTGATCACCCGGTGGCCGTCGCCGCCCTGGCGGATCCGGCGGCGGGATCGCGGATCAGGAAGGGTCGACCCCCGCGTACTCCAGCGGCGGCGCGATCGCCTGAGCGTCCGCGCCCTCGCCCACCCACAGACCGATCAGGAACGCCGCCGTCGCCTCCAGCAGGCCCGCCCGGTCGAGCCCTCCTCCGTTGAGCGGCACGCAGCCGAGATCACGGACGAGGAGCCGGACGGTTTCGAGAGCCGGTGCGTCGTCACCGCAGAGCGGCACCGCGAGCGGGCGCCCGCCGAAGACGGGCGGGGTCCTGGACCACACGCTCTCGTGACAGAGGTTGAACGCCTTGACCACCGACGCGCCGGGCGCCGCGGCCGCGATGCGCTCGGCGGCCGAGGGCCCGCCCCGGGTCTCCAGGACGAAGCCCGGCGCCACCGGGTTGGTGCAGTCGACCAGCGTCCGTCCCCGCAGGGCGTCCGCCAGGCCGGACACCACGCCCACCGCCACCGAGTACGGCACGGCCAGCAACACCGCCTCCCGGCCGTGCTCGGCGGCGTCCCGCACCGTTCCCGCCCGTGCTCCGATCCGGTCGGCGAGCACAGCGGCACGGGCCGTGTCCCGCCCGCCCACCAGCACGTCGTGGCCGGCCCGCGCCCACCGCGCACCCAGTGCCCGCGCCATGCTTCCCGTACCGGCGATCCCGATCCTCATCCTGCCCGACCTCCTCGCGACGACCTGTCAGTCGAATCGGGACGACACTAGGAAACCGCTCGGGCACCATCTGGTAAGTGACCACTGACCACGGCTTCATCGCCGACTGCCGCGCCCGGCTCGCCTTCGACCTGCTCGCCAACACCTGGAACGCCGTCGTGGTGTGGGCGCTGCGCGAGGGGCCCTCGCGGCCCGGTGACCTGCGCGAGCGGATCGGGGGGGATCAGCCCCAAGGTACTCACGGAGACGCTGCGTCGGCTCCAGTTCAACGGCCTGGTGGAGCGCCACGCGTACGCCGGTTCACCGCCGCACGTGGAGTACGGCCTCACCGGGCTGGGGCGGACACTGCTGGAGCCGGTGGAGGCGTTCGGCGCCTGGGCCTTCGAACACGGCGACGACGTGATGGCAGCCCGGGAGCAGGCGGAGGCGGCCGGGCACCATCGCGGCTGACGCCCCTGGCCGGCGGCTCGGCAGCCCCCGGGCCCGCCACGACCTCGCCCCGGGAGCACTGGCCGACGGCTCGGTGCGCGTCCCCGCTGACAGCAACTCCTCGTGGTGGTCGCTCACTTTGACGGCCGCGCGGACGTACCGCTCGGCCGACGGACGATCCCGCTCACGATGCCGGACCGGGAGCTTGGTCGTGTGCGCGTGGGCGTGCTCGGCGACCGGAAGTCCCCTGCCCGGTAAGGGCGGTGGGCCTGCGGGTGGCCGGGGAAGGGCATGGCCGGGCTCCGGTACGGCGGTAGCCGGTTCATGGCAGGCAAGCTCCGTAGTCCCGGGGTCGTCCCGCGCCCGCGCGCAGTAAGCTGCCTGTCACTGTCGGTACCGCGCACGCCGGAGCCCGGATCACCGAGGGCAGTGCGGTCTCCGCCGCCGGGCCGGCCGGGCCGAGCACCGCCGCGGAGCCGTCGCGCCCCAAGTCCCCCTACCGGTCGGAGTGTCGTCCATGGAGTCCCTGCGCCAGGCCGTGTGTGTCATCGTCCACGACGAGGCGGCGGCCCGGATCCTCTGCGTCCACTACGCGAACCACGGCTGGTCCGCGAACCCGGTGTGGACGGTGCCGGGCGGCAAGGTCGAGGAGGGCGAACGCCTGGACGAGGCCGCCGCCCGCGAACTGCGGGAGGAGACCGGCCTCACCGTCGACCCCGAGGAACTGCGGCTGGTCCACACCGTCCAGGTCAGGGCCGGCTGGGACGGCAGGACCCCGTTCCTGCTCTCCGCGTTCGCCGCCACGCGCTGGCACGGCGAGCCGGCCAACACCGAGCCGGACAAACACCTCGCCGTGGAGTGGCGGGACGTCGGCGCGCTGCCGACCCCGATGTTCCCCACCGCCCACGCCGCCCTCACCGCCTACCTGAACGGCGGCCGGGGCTTCTCCGTCCACGGCTGGGCCCCCGGCGCGGACCCACGCGCCCTGATCGGGCCCGCCGAGAAGGCCGGGGCCTGACATGCCCGGCCGCCACCGCCGCCCGCCCGCACCCGACCAGGCCCGCCTGCCGCCCGACGTCGACCTTCGGCTGCGCGCCATCACCGAGGGCCGCACCCTCACCGCCGAAGGCGTCGCCACCCTCCCCGGCGCCACCCACCTCTACGCCTACCGCACCCTCTACCGGCCCGACGGCGGCGTCGACGAGATCCTGGAACACCTCGCCCCCGGCCCGCCGCGCCCACCGTCCGGCCTCGGCCCCACCGATCCGTAGCGCGTGTCACTGAGCCTTCGTCGCCGTCACCGGGAAGCGCACGGAACCCGTACGGGTCGCCCTCGGATCGGGCGACGGTATCCCTTGGCTCCCAGCCGTCCGGCACCGGCGCCATCCCGGTCTCCAGCTCCTGCGAGTGCGTCATGGTGGAGTCGGTACTGGAACCGTCCGAATGCCTGCCCCCAAGGGCTGCTCGGGGGCTGACTCACAGGTAGTCGAAGAAGCGGGTCCGCCAGGTCGGGGGGTACTCGGGCGGGAAGTAGGAAACGAGTTCGCTGGCACCGTCGTAGTCGGTCCGGAGCAGGTGCCCGGATATGGCGATGTAGCCGAGCCCTTCGAGTTCGTCCTCGATGCGGTGCCGGTCGGCAGTGTCGAGGAGGAGGTTCTCTTCTTCCTCGTCGTAGCTGCCCGGGTGGCCCAGCGTCACCGCGGCCAGATTGCCGAAGTTGCTGACACGGATGACGATGTGGTCGCCGCTGGCCGTCGCGCTGGTGGGGATGACGATCGTCCCGTGGTGGCTGGCGTCCTGGACGCCTCGGTCGACGAGGCAGGTGCAGTCGAACCGCTGATCCAGCCTGGCAGCGAGTTGGTCGAACCGGGCCCGGGTAGCCGTGTGGTCGTAATCGCGCGGGAACTCCATGTGCTCCGGATCATCGAGTTCTCGCAGCAGCGTCCACGCGTGCCGGTCGTCGAGGGGCATGTCGGTCTTCTCCTTGCTGGTGAACACGGCTGGAGCGCCGGCCGACCTCGGCGGCGTGGGCGGCCCAGTCGCCGACGGCGGCGCGCTGCCGTTTGACGGCGACGGTGACGCCGATGCCGAGGGTGCGGGCGAGAACGGCAGCCGGCGGCTCGGCGGCCGGCTGGAACAGAGCGGTTGAGCGGGTCTCCGAGAGTTTGGTGCCGAGCTTGCGCAGTCATTCTCCCATCGCCCAGGCGCTGATCGGACGGCCGGGCCGGCCGCCGGGAAAGAGCCGGCGTGCGTCCGCTCACGCTCGGACGGCATGGCTGCGGCGGACGGCGACATGGTGGAGGGTCAGCTCGGCGACCGGCTCGGGAAGTCCGACCGGAACGGCGCCGAAGCGGATGCGGACCGCGCCGTCCGTCCCCTCGATGTGGTCGAGGACACCCGTCCCGATCCGGCCGTTGCCGACCTTGCCGTGGCCGGAGTACTGGCGGGCGGCCCCGGGCGAGGCCGCGGCGGCTTCCCTGATCGCCCGGGTGCGGGCGCTGACGGTCCCGACTGTCCCTCACCTCCTGTCCGGCGACCGTTGCCCCCCTGTCAACGGCACGGCGGCTGGTAGGGCGTACCGGGAAAGTACTGCTTCCACTGCTCGATGGTGATGGTGCCTCCCACGGCCCCGCACAGCCGCCCGGTGAGCCGGTCGATGTCGGTGTCGGCGAGGTAGACCCGGCCGCGCACGTCGTCGTCGGGCGTGTCGTTGATCAGGACGCTGTTCCCGTCGGGGTTGACTCCCGCGATGCGGATGGGACGGGGAGCGGTGAGCGTGCCGATCTCGCCGGCGGTGCGCGGGTCCGCCACCTGCCACAGCCGTACCTGTGCCGCCTCGGGGTCGCCCCGCCGCTGCGAGTCGGAACGGCTGAGGAGCAGCCGGTCGTCGAGGCTGAACCCCACGGAGTACTGCCGCTCGGCGGCGAGGGACCTGACCTTCACGGGCCGGCGGACGTCGCTGATGTCCCAGAGGTCGATGGCCTTGTCGGTCGCCACCGCGAGGGTTCGCCCGTTGTGACTGATCGAGAAGTCGTGCACGATCCCGCCCGGCAGCTCGCCGCGGTCAGGGTGCTGGGGGTCGTTCAGGTTCCACAGCCGGAGGATCTTGGGGTTCAGCTCCGCGCTCGCGGAGATGGCGAAGGCGATCACCCCGGCGCCTCGCACCTCCTCCACGGAGCCGCCACCGGTGTCGAGGGGAGCGAGGGCGATCGGGTGGCGGGGGTCGCTGAGGTCCCAGACCCGTGCCGGGCCGTCCTCCAGCCGGTCGACGGAGACGAGCCTGCGGTTGACGAGGTGCAGCCGGCCCGGGGGCTGCGGGGCTTCGACCGTGGAGAGGAGTCGCGGTGCCAGCGGGTCGCCGACGTCCCACACGTGGATCCGGCCGTCGCTCCCGTTGACGACGACGAGGCAGTCCGCGAAGTCCACGTCGGTGTCGAAGGTGGACATGCTGCCGGTGTGCTCGACGAACGGGGCGATCTGGTTGAGCGTGCCGCCCGCTCTCGGGTGGTCCGGGTCGGTGACGTCCCACAACTGCGGGAGGCCCACGTCACTGAACGCGAGAACGGTCCGGGGGTTGACCGCGCGCACGATCCCACCGTTCGGAACCGTGAACGTGCCCGCCGGGCGCAGGTCGTACGGTCCGGCCGTCCGCCACAGCCGCAGCTCCCGGTCGGCCGAGTAGCCGCCCCTGTCGGACTCCCAGGCGAGGACGCCACCGTCCCGGGTGAACGTCCCCTGGACACCGGTGTCGGGGATCATCGGCGCGGGGGCGGGGTGCCAGCGCCGGATGACCTGCTCGTCGCTCGCGCTGAGCAGGGACGCCGGGTCGTCGCCGACCGCGACCGAGTAGACCTTGCCGGAGGTGGGGTAGCTGACGGTGGGGTCCGGTACGTGCGGGTCGGTGATGTCCACCGCTCCGGCGTGGCCGACCTTGTACGGGTCGTCCGCGGAGCTTCCGAACGCCAGGATCCGGCCGTCCGGCGAGAACGCGACGGCCGCCACGATCTGGCCGGAGGCGATCTTCACCGGGTACTCCGAGTAGGGCGGCCCCGGCTTCCGGCTGCTCTCCGGCTGGGTGACCTGGGCCGGCTTGGCCGGGTCACCGGTGTCCCACAGTTGCACACCCCAGTGGTTGGTGCCGACCGCCAGCAGTGTTCCCCGGGGGCTGAAGGCCACCGTCAGCGCGTGGCTGTTGGGGAGCCCGGCGGTCAACACCGGTTTGGCGGGATCCGTGACGTTCCACAGCCGGGCCTCCGTGCTGCCGTCCGGCAGGTCCACGACGGCGGCCAGGAGACGCCCGTCCGCGCTGAAGGAGCCGCCCGACGCCCTGGTGGTGTCGTCCGGCAAGGCACCCGCCCGCACCGGCCGTCGGGGATCGGTGAGGTCCCACAGGGCGGACCGGCCCTTGCCGACGGCGGCCAGCACGTGGCCGTCCGGGCGGAACGCCAGCGATCCTCTGGTGTCGGGCAGGGTGGCCACCGTGACCGGAGCGGCGGGATCGGTGACGTCCCACAGCCGCACGGAGGTGTCCGTGTCCCCCACCGCCAGCAGCCGGCCGTCCCCGCTCAGGGCGAGGCCGGCCTTGTCGGAGGCGGCGTCCCGGACCGCCCGGGGCTCGGCCCGGCCTGGATCCGACAGGTCCCAGAGCCGGACGGTGCGGTCGCCGCTCAGGCTGGCCAGCAGGTGCCGGTCGGCGCTGTGGACGAGCTTCGTGACTTTGCCCGTGTGCCCCGTGAGCGGTGTGTAGTACGGGGCCATCGCCGCGCTGAACAGGCTGCCGCGCGCCTCCGGGGTGTCCGCGACCTTGCGGGCCGAGAGGGCCAGTTGCAGGGCCAGGGTCGGATCGGTGGCCCTGACCCGGTCGGAGGCCTGCGCCCCCACCTTGGAGGCGAGGACGTCGCGCTGCTCGTCCGCCACCCGGGTCTGCCGCACCGCCACACCGAACCCGGCGACCGCGGCGACCAGCAGCACGGACAGGGTGAGCGCCAGCGCGCGCAGCCGGGTGGTGCGACGGCGCTCGGCCCGCTGTTCGGCCTCCTGCCGGGCAGTGCCCGCGGCGACGAACTCCCGTGCCACCGACGTGATCCCGTGATGCTCGGCGGACTCCTCGATCCACTGGCGCGCCGCCGCCAGCCGCACGCCCCGGTACAGCGCCCCCTCGTCGCGTCCGTCCCGCTCCCAGGCGTCCGCGGCTTCGTGCAGGCGCTGGCGGACCAGCAGGCCGGCCCTGTCGTGGTCGATCCATTCGGCCAGTTGCGGCCAGGCCCGCAGCAGGGCCTCGTGGGCCAGCTCGGCGTACCCGCCGTCCAGGACGATCAGCCGGGCGCGGACGAACGCGTCGAGGACGGCCGCGACGGCCGGGTCGGCGTCGCGGTCCAGTTCGGCGAGTGAGACCCTTCGCCGGGTGTCCTCGGTGCCTTCGCCGAGGCGCACCATGCGCAGCAGCACCCGCCGCGCGGCCTCCCGCGCGGCCGGGTCCGATCCGTCGTAGGTGGCCTGCGCGGTGCGCGCGACCGCGCCCCAGACACCGCCTGCCGTCTGATAGCCCGCCATCGTCAGGGTGCGGCCCGCCCGGTTCTGCCAGGTGGCGAGCAGCGCGTGCGACAGCAGCGGCAGCGCCGTCGTACCGTGCCGGTCGGACGCGCCGGTGCGCAGGTCGCGCAGCAGCAGGTCCACCAGGCCTGGTTCCAGGCTCAGTCCGGCGAGCCGGGCCGGCTTCTCGACGGCGCTGCGCAGTTCCTCGTGAGGCATCGGGTCGACCAGCACCTGGCTGCTCCGCATCGCCTCCGCCAGGACGGGGTAGGCCGCGCAGTGCCCGTAGAAGTCGGCGCGCAGTCCCAGCACCACCAGTGCGCGCGGGTCCGCTCCCTCCTCGGTGTGCGTGCACGCGGCCCAGAGCGCCCGGACGAACCGTTCCCGTTCGCGTTCGTCGGAGCAGGCGGTGAAGAGCTCCTCGAACTGGTCGACCACCAGCACCAGTCGGGAACCGCTCTCCGCCAGGCCGTCGGCCAGCCGGCCGGCGACGGACGCCGGTCGCGCCTCCAGTTCTTCGCGGAGCGACTCCGGGTCCTGGTGGATCAGGTCGGCCAGCACCCGTGCGAGTTGCGCCAACGGGTGCTCGCCCGGGGTGATCACCGCACGCGGCCAGCGGAAGCTCTCCGGCGCGGCGGGCAGTCCGCGGTCCAGCGCCGGCAGCAGGCCCGCGCGCAGGAGAGAGGACTTGCCGACGCCGGAGGGGCCGACGACCACGAGCGGACCGCTGTCCGAGAGCCGCGCGGACACGGCGGAGACGAGTTCGCGGGTCGGTTTCTCGCGGCCGAAGAAGAACCGGGCGTCCTCCGAGCCGAACGGGGCCAGGCCCCGGTAGGGGCAGGTGTCCAGGTCGGGCTCCGGGCCGCCGTTCGGCCCGTTCGGCCCCTCGCCGTCCGAACCGTCCGAGCCGTCCGAGCCGCCTGCCCCCAGGGGTCCGTGCGGGGGCCGGTAGGCGGGGTTGGCAGCCAGTACCAGCTCACCGACCTGGCCCTCGGACTGGCGGCGCGGCAGCGGGAAGCCCTTCTCGCGCAGGCGGCGCCGCAGGGAACGGTAGACGTGTTCCAGCGTCAGCTGCGTCGGCCCGGTGGGGTCGCCTTCCTCCAGCAGGCGCAGCAGCTCGCCGCTGAAAGCGGTGTACGGGGCGCCGGCGGGTGCCAGCGCGAGCTCCTCGGGTGCGGCGGAGGCCAGGACGAACCCGCCGCCGGGATAGGACGTCTCGAACGTGTCGGCCGCGCCGCCGACGGGTGCCGCCCGGCCGGAGAAGCAGCAGTCCAGGACGAGGACGACCGACCGCGCCCTGGAGGAGGCCAGGGTCTCGCGCAGGTCCGAGTAGCGCAGCGCCTTGTAGGCGAGCCCCCGGGTCAGGTCGTCGGTGATGCGGGTCGCCAGGTACAGCTCGTTGTCGAGGCCCACCAGGCCGTGGCCGACGTAGTACACGAGGAGGACCGTCTCCGCCGACTCGGCCGCCCCGATCAGCGCCTCGCCGAACGTGTACGGGTCCTCCGGGTCGACCACGGTGTGCACATGGGCCGGGTCGAGGCCGCACCTGGTGATCAGCGCGTTCGCGACCGCGTGCACGGTGCCGGCCGCCGCGGGGACCGCCGGAAGGACCGAGCCGGGCACGTGGCTCCCGGTCCCCACCACCAGCACCCGCGCTCCGGGAAGCCCCAGCGGCAGGCCGCTGTCACTCACCGCGGGTTGACTGGGTCGAGGCCGGTCCTGCGGCAGCTCCTGGGCTCGGCTCGCTGGTGAGCGATTCGCCGACCTCCCGCACGAGGGCGGCGATTCCCTCGGCGTTGAGTCCATGAACGGCCGTCGCCCGCAGCTCGATGGAACTCCCGTCCGCACGCGTCACCTGAACCACGGTGTTGCCCGCGCGACGCCGGATCCACGCTATCAGCGCGCTCGTCAGGCCGGAGATCGCCCCGCCCGCACCGACCGCGACGGTGAGCACGTCCGCGACCGCGCCCAGCGCGCCGGGCGGGGGCGGCGCCCCGACCAGCTCGACACGCCCCCGGAGTTCGTCCTCGGCCCGCAGCCAGGCCAGCAGGGAAGCGACGGCGGCCCGGTCGTCGCCGGCCACCCTGATCGTCAGAAGATCGCCCACAGTCCCCCCAAGGTACGACTCGGCGAGTGGACATGACATAGCGTCACCCACCCAACTGGCCGTAGTCAACCTTCGAACTGACGCCCCCGAGTGGGCCACGTGCGTCGAAGGGCGGACACGCGATGTGCGTCCGCCCTTCGACGCACCAGCGCGGACGAAGCGGCTCAACCCACACGGGTACCCGTGTCCACGAGTCGACGCGCAAGGTCGACGACCACTGCGCACGGGATGCACAAGTCCACGGAGCGGTGCGGTTCACGCGTTGCCACAACCAGCCCCACAGGGGGCTTCTCCACTTGTACTGTTGACGGTACGTCACTTATCTGGCAAGGGGAGCACCTTGGACGTAACGCTCACCGCAGCAGGCGGTCAGGAAGCGGACGAGCTGCGCTCGCTGCGCGCCTGGCTCGCCGACGTCGACGAACTGCGCGGCCGGGTCACCTCGGTGGAGAGTCCGCCTGTCCCGGGCACGCTCGGCCCGGTCCTCGACGCACTGGCCGTGGCTCTCGGGCCGGGCGGCGTCGCGACAGCGCTGGCCACCGCGGTCTTCTCCTGGATCCGTCAGCGTCGCGGCGAGGTGACCCTCAAGATCAGCCGGCCGGACGGGGCCTCGGTCGAGTTCTCGGGCAAGCGCGTCCAGGGTCTGGACGACCGCGCGATCCGGGCACTGCTGGCCGACGCCACCCGCGTACTGGAAGCGGTGCAGGACACGGGCGAGGTGGAGGGCCCGCGATGACGGATCTGTCGGGGGCGGGCGTCCGAGTGCTGCTGATCGGCACGGCAACGCACGCGGGTCCGACGCTGACTTCCGTTCCCGCCGTCCTCCGGACCGTTGAAGCCCTACGGGATCGTCTGATCAGCCGGTGCGGCGTGCCCGCCGACCAGGTGCGCCTACTGGCCGACCCGGCGACCGCCCGGGACATGGCCACGGCCGTCGCCGAGGAGGCGCTGCAAGCCCGGACCACACTGCTGGTCTACTACCTCGGGCACGGCCTCATCGGCCCCGGCGACGAGCTGTACCTCGCGGCGAGCAGCACCGACCAGCTGACGCCCGGACTGGCTGCCCATCAGGCGCTGCGACTGGCTGACCTGCGGGAAGCGCTGAGCGCCTGCCGGGCCCACTCGGTCGTGGTGGTCCTCGACTGCTGCTTCTCCGGGCGCGCCAAGCTCGCGAACCGCTCGCCACAGCAGTTCACGCTCCCGCCCGCCCACGGCATGTATCTGCTCGGCTCGGCCGAGCAGCTCGCCCTGGCACCCGAGGACGGGCAGTACACCGCCTTCACCGGGGCGCTGATCAAGCTGTTCGACGAGGGTGATCCGCGTGGCCCACGGCTGCTGACCCTGGACGCGGCGTATGACTATCTGTTCCGCACCCTCCGTGCCCAGCAGGGCCCGTTGCCCCGTCGCCAGGCCGGCGACCGTTCGGGCGGGCTGGTGCTCGCCGTCAACCCGGCCCAGCCCGAGCCGGTGGGCCCGGTCGAGGAGGAACCGTCCCCGGGCCGCTGCCCGTACCCGGGCCTGGAATCCTTCGCCGTGGACGACGCGGAGTTCTTCCACGGCCGGGAGCGGCTGGTGGCAGAGCTGGTGCGGGCCTGCGGCAAAGCGCTGGCCGGGCGGCAGCCGGTGATCGTGGTCGGGCCCTCCGGCGCGGGGAAGACATCGGTTCTGCACGCCGGGCTGGTCGCCGCCCTGGGCCGGGGCGTACCGGAGTTGCCCGGCTCGGCCGGCTGGCCCAGCGTGCTGCTCACCCCCGGGGCGCAGCCACTGCACGCCCTGGCCGCTGCGCTGCGCCCGGACGGCACCGCCGGAGCCCTGCGTGCGGACCCTGCTTCGGCGGTGGCGCTGGTCCGCGGCGCACTGGCGGAAGGGTCCGCCGAGCGGCTGGTGCTGGTGATCGACCAGCTGGAGGAGCTGTTCACCGTCTGCCGGAGTCAGGCGGACCGCAGGGCCTTCCTGGCCGCGCTGGCGGCCCTCGCCGCCGACTGCCCGGCCCTGGTGGTACTGGCTCTGCGGGCCGACTTCTACGGTCAGGCCCTGGTCTTCCCGGAGCTGGCGGCGGCCCTGCGCGACCACCAGGTGCAGGCCGTGGCGATGCGGCCGGAGGAACTGCGCGCGGCGATCGAGCGGCCGGCCGAGCTGGCGGGGCTGACGCTCGACGAGGGCCTGGCCGACCTCCTGCTGCACGAACTGGGCGCCACCCAGCTCACCGGCCCGGAGCCGGGCACGCTGCCGATGCTCTCCCACACCCTGTGGGCCATCTGGCGGCAGCGCCACGGCGCCCGGCTGACCGTGGCCGGGCTGCGGGCCACCGGCGGGATCACCCAGGCGATCGCCCACACCGCCGACGACACCTACGACCGGCTGGACGAGGCGGGCCGCAGTGCCCTCCGCCGGATGCTGCCCCGCCTGGTCCGGGTCGACGACCGGAGCGTGGACACCGCCCAGCGGGTCGACCGCGCCGGCCTGGTGCACGGGCTGCCCGACCCCGAGGCGGCTGAGCGGGCCCTGCACCGGTTCGCCGAGGCCCGGCTGCTCGTCCTGGACGAGCAGACCGTCGCGCTGAGCCATGACGCCCTCCTGCGCGGCTGGCTGCGTCTGCGCGAGTGGGTGGACGCGGACCGCGACTGGCTGCGCACCCGTCAGCGGCTCGCCGCCGACGCCGAGACCTGGTGGGAGGCCGGACAGGACCCTTCGCTGCTGTATCGCGGCACCCGGCTGACGGCCGCCCGCGAGGGTGCTGCCGAGGCCGGCCTGGCGGAGGAACTTCCGCCACGACTGGCGGAGTTCCTCGACCGCTCGAAGCGGTACGAGCTGCGCCGGGTCCGGCGCGGGAGGGCGGCGATCGCCTCCCTGGTGGTGCTGACCCTGCTGTCGGTGGGCGGCGGTGGCCTGGCACTCGCCTTCCAGCGGGAATCCCGCGCCCAGCAGCAGCACGCGGTGGCCCAGCTGGTCGCGGCCGAAGCCGTCGACCTGCGCAACAGCCAGCCCGGCTTGGCCAAGCAGCTCGCTGTGACGGCGTACCGGCTCGACCCGCAGGCGAACACGGCCGCGCTGTTCGCCGCAGTGGGGACGGACGGCGTCTTCGACGGCCAGGACCGGGTGGCGGACCTGGCCCAGAGCGCGGACGGGCGCCGCCTGGCCATCTCGACCGGGAACTCGGTCGCGCTCTGGAGCACGGCGGGCTTCAGCGAAGGCCGTGTCCAGCTTCCGGGCGCCGGCCCGGTCGCCCTGAGCCCGGACGGGCGCCTGGTCGCCGCGGCCGCCGGTCCGCAGGGAAAGCAGGCGGTACGGCTGTGGGACATCGGCGATCCCGCCCACCCCGAGGAACGTGCGATACCCCCGGCGACCGATCAGCCCGGCGTGACGTCGCTCGCCTTCAGCCCGGACGGACACCTGCTCGCCGCCGGTACGGACGGCGGGGCGATCCGGCTCCTGGACCTGTCCGAGCCGGCCGCGCCGAAGCCCCTCCCGGCGCTGACCGGCCACACCGGAGTCGTCGACTCGCTCACCTTCGCCCCCTCGGGGCGCACCCTGGCCAGCGCCGGCGCCGACACGTCGGTGCACCTCTGGGATCTCGCCGAGCCCGCCCGGCCGGTCGCCCTGCCGGAACTCGACGGCGGCCCGCTCACCAATGATCTCCAGCACAAGCCGCTGCACCGGCTGACGTTCAGCCCGGACGGGCACCTGCTGGCCGGCCCCGGGGACGGAGACGGCAACGCGCTCCGGCTCTGGGACGTGCGGAGCCCGGCCCGGCCGCGTCTGGCGAAGACCGCGGACCGCGCCGCCGTGCCGGACTGCCGATCGCGCCTGGTGTCGGCCGCGTTCAGCCCGGACGGGCACCTGCTCGCCACCACCTGCGAGCACTCCGCGTTGCTGTGGCAGGTGAGCGACGATCCGCTCGACGTCGTCGCCATCAACGCGCTGGACGAGCCCAGCGTCGACGAAGCCGGCAACACCGCCGGCCCCGCCCTGTTCGTACCCGCGGGCAACCCGCTGTTGGCCAAGTCCGTGACGAGCCTGCTGCTCACCGCCACCGGACGGGGGGTGCACCTGACCGATGTGACCAACCCCTTCCAGTCCGGCGCAGCGGCCAGCCTGGGCCAGGCGCCGAGCGGGTTCGTCGTGCCGGTGGCGTTCAGTCCCGGCCCGCGGCGGCTGCTCGCCTGGGAAGGAGACAGTGACGGGGCACTCTGGGATCTCAGCGGCGACGCACCGCACCACCGGCTCGCCGTCCTGCCCGGCAGCGGCCAACTGGGCGCGGGCGGCGTCGCCTTCAGCCCCGACGGCCGCGTCCTGGCCACCGGCGAGCTGGACCAGAACGGGAACCCCGTGGTCCGCCTGCGCAGCACCGAGCAGCCGGACGTGGCCGTGCTGTCCACCATCGACGACCTCGACAACTCCGCCGGTGCCCTCGCCTTCGCTTCCGACGGCCGCACGCTGGCGGTGTCCGACACCAACGACGCCCTGGACGGCCGGATCACTCCGGCGGTGAAGCTGTACGACCTGGCGGACCACACGCGTCCCCGGCGGATCGCCGTCCTGCCGGGCAATGTCCGGCGCCTGGCCTTCTCCCCCGACCATCGTCTGCTGGCCGGTGGCGGCGCGGACTCGCTGTGGCTCTGGGACACCACCGACCTCCGGCAGCCGGCCGCCCTGCCGCCGAAGCCGCTCACCGCCGGTGCGGACATGTCCGAGCCGGCCTTCAGCCCGGACGGCCGCCTGCTGGCGGTGTCCGACTCCACGGGCGCGACCAGGCTGTGGGAGGTCAACGGCGACCGGCTGAGCGACGCGGAGCCGGTGGTCGTGCAAGCGCCCGGGACCGGCCCCGGGATCTCCTTCAGCCCGGACGGCCATACCCTTGCCATGACGGGCACGGGAGACAGCTACGCCGCCGTGGGACCGAGGTACTCGCACATCGAGCTCTGGGATGTCGGCAACTGGCGGGTCCCCACGCTCCAGGCCGTGGTTGCCATGGGTTCGACGAACGCGCTCCGGCCTTCCGAGATCTCGGTGAGTCCCGACGGGAAGCTCATCGCGACGGTCGGCGAGACCGTGGACGTCTGGAGCACGAACCAGCCCGGCACCCTTGAGGCCATCTGCGGGTCCGTGGGCGACACCATCACGAAAGATCAGTGGGAGCGGTACGTGCCCGGCGGTACGCCGTACCGGAAGCCCTGTCCCTGAGCCACCGGCGGTCCGGCAAGGGTGGGCGAGGGCTGGGGCCCCTCGCCGGAGTCCTCGTCGCACGGGACCGTCGGCCGGTTGACGACGGCCTCAAGGGCCGCGAGCAGCCGAGGGGGAGCACTTCGTGGCAGCGGGCGAGCCTGTCATGTCGGACGTCCTCGGGCAGCAGCGCGGTCAGTTCCTGGGAGGTTACGGTGAGTTCGCGGCTTGGCCGGGCTCGTCGGCACGAGGCGGCGCCCGCTCCCCCGACGGGTGGTCAGTGCCGCGGGGCGGGCGGCAGGTGGAAGCCGACCTCGGCGCCGCCGTCGGGGGCGGCGGTCGCGAAGACGGTGCCGTGGTCGGCGGCGACGAGGTCGTGGACGATGGCGAGGCCCAGTCCCGAGCCCGGGGTGGCCTGGGTGCCGGCGCCGCGGTAGAAGCGCTCGAAGACGGCCTGCCGGTCGCCGGGGGCGATGCCGGGCCCGTGGTCGCGCACGGACAGGCGGGTGCCGGTGACCCGGATCTCCACCGGAGTGCCCTCCGGGCTGAACTTGACGGCGTTGCCCACCAGGTTGTCCACGCAGCGTTGCAGTGCGCGCGGGCGGGCGAGCACCGGCACCGGGCGCTCGACGGTGACGGCGATCTCGCGGCCGGTACGGCGGTGGAAGCGCCGGGCGCTGTCCTCGGCGGCGGCCGGCAGGTCGAGCGGCTCCGGGTCCTCGGCGGTCTGCCGGTCGGTGGCCAACTCGACCAGCTCGCGCACGATTTCGTCGAGCGCGACGGTCTCGGTGACCAGCGTGGCGAGGATCTGCTCCTCGTCCTCGGGGGCGAGCCGGCCGCGGGCGCGCTGGAGGAGTTCGGCGCAGCCGCGCACCGAGGTCAGCGGGGTGCGGAGCTCGTGGCTGGCGTCCTGGACCAGGCGCTGCTGCTGCTCGCGCGAGCGGCGCAGCGCGCCGACCATCGACTCGAAGGCCCGGGTGAGGCCGCCGACCTCGTCGCGCCCGGCGGCCGGCAGCGGGGTGGTCAGGTCGCGGGTGGTGGTGATGTGCTCGGCGGCGCGGGCCAGGCGCCGCACCGGGCGCAGGATCCGGCCGATGACGAGCCAGCTGAGCAGGGCGCAGGAGGCCGCCGCCGCCGCGCTGGTGACGGTGATCCGCCGCAGGAACGCCTCGTCGACCTCGGCGGCCCCGGCGTAGGTCTGGCCGACCATCACCGCTCCCTGCCCGTCCGGGCGGGCCCGGGTGAGGACGCCGTAGGGGGTGCCGTCGACGGTGACGTCCTCCTGGTGGGAGCCCTGCCCGGTGCGGGCCACCTCCAGGGCGCGGGCCGAGACCGGCAGGGCGGGGCCGCCCGGGGCCAGCGGGCGTGCGGTGCCGTCGGCGGGCAGCAGCTGTTCGACGGTGTCGGGCCTGGCGGGCGGCAGGCGGCCGAGGTCCAGGGCGGCGAGCACGGTGTGGGCGCGGTCCTGGAGGCTCCGGTCGAGCTGGTCGGAGACCAGGGTGCTGACGCCCCGGTAGGCGGCGGTGACGGGCACCGCGATCGCCAGCAGGACGGAGGCGAGGACGACGAGGCCGATCCTGGTGCGCAGCATCAGGCGGTCCTGGCGGTGTAGCCGACGTTGCGCACGGTGTGGATCAGCCGGGGTGCGCCGCCTTCCTCGGTCTTGCGCCGCAGGTAGCCGACGTAGACGTCGAGCGAGCGCGAGTCGGTGTCGAAGTCGTAGCCCCAGATGCGCTGGTAGATCTGGTGGCGGGTCAGGACGGTGCCCTGGTTGCGCAGGAGCAGTTCCAGCAGGTCGAACTCGGTCTTGGTCAGGTCGAGCCGGCGTGCGCCGCGGTGGGCGAGGCGGGCGGCGGGGTCCAGGGCGAGGTCGGCGAGGGCGAGGCGGGCGCTGCCGGTGCCCTCGCCGTCCTCGGGGCGGGGCGGCTCGGTGCGGCGCAGCAGGGCGCGTATCCGGGCCAGCAGTTCCTCGGTGGCGAAGGGTTTGGCGAGGTAGTCGTCGGCGCCCGCGTCCAGCCCGGCGACCCGGTCGCCGAGCTGGTGGCGTGCGGTGAGGACCAGGACGGGCAGGCGGTCGTCGCGCCGGCGCAGCATCCGGCACAGCGCGAGGCCGTCGAGGCGGGGCATGACCACGTCCACCACCGCGAGGTCGGGGCGCCGGTGTTCCAGGAGCTCCAGGGCCTCCTGGCCGTCGGCGGTGGTGAGCACCCGGTAGCCCTCGAAGCGCAGGAGGTGGTCGAGGGTGCTGCGGACGCCGGGGTCGTCCTCGACGACCAGGATGGTGCGCCGGGCGGTGGCGGTGGGATCTGTCATGGCGTCATTTTCGCTGGTGGGGGGCGTGGTCATGCCGGTCGGGGTGGCGGGTCGGTCAGCGCGGGACCCTGGGGGGGCGGGCCAGCGGCAGGGCGGCAGGGCGGCAGGAGCGGCGGGCCAGCGGCAGGGCGGGCGGGGCGGGTCAGCGGAAGGGGCTGGTCAGCGCGGGACGGGGACGACGGTGACCGGCGGGACGTGCGCCAGGCAGGAGGTGTCGCCGACCTCGCCGGTGCGGACGAAGCGGCTGGAGATCTCCAGGGCGCAGCCGGTGGACTCCATCTCCGGAAGGTGTCCGCTGTTGGGGACCGAGACGAACGCGCTGTGGCGGAACTGGGCCGCCGACTGGCGGGAGTTGACCTCGGAGGTGTTGGTGTCGAGGTCCCCGGAGAGCACCAGGACGGGCACGTCGGGCAGGTCCTTCAGGTCGGTCGGCTGCGGGCGGGCGGTGCCCCGGCGCGGCCAGTTCAGGCAGTTGTCCCCGCCGTCGGTCTGGCCCTCCGTCCAGCCCTGGGGGCTGAAGGCCCCGAAGTCGGCCGGGTCGGCGGCGGCCAGGGCGGCGCGGTACTGGCGGCGGCGCTCCGCCACCGGGGCGTCCGGGTCCCAGGCGCGGACGTAGTCGTTGCAGGTGACGGCCAGGAACGAGGCCTGGTCCTCGGTGCCGGTGCCCTCCATCTCGCCGCGCACCAGGGCGGTCAGCGGCCCCTCGTCGCCCACGGCGAAGGCGTGGAGGGCGGCGGGCAGGGCGCCGAGCAGCCCGGGCTCCCCGGGGTGCAGGCCGATGCCGCGGGTGGCCGGCTCGTACATCAGGTTGGCGAGCTTGTCCTCGGTGAACAGCACGGTGCGCCGCTCTCCGCCGACCGTGCCGGTGACCTTCAGCGGGCGGGTGCGCAGCCGTTCGGTGACGGCGGCGAGGTCGTGCAGCACGGTGTCCGGGTCGCAGGCGCCGCTGCGCTCGCAGATCCGGCGCAGCGTCAGGGAGACCTGCTGGGCGCCGGCCCGGGCCAGGGAGTCGAAGGCGATCGGGTAGGCGCCGGAGAGCACCATCTTCTCGACCCGCTCGGGGTGGCGGTCGGCGTAGACCGGCATCAGGTAGGTGCCGTACGACAGGCCGTACAGCACCAGCTTGGGGGCGCCCAGGCGCTCGCGGGCGGCGTCGATGTCGTCGGCGGTGGCGGCGCTGGTGTAGCCGCGGGCGCGCGGGCCGAGCTCCTCGGCGCACTCGGCGACGGCCTCTCGCTGACCGGCCCGCGGGGCCCAGCGGTACTCGGCCTCGGTGACGTCGCAGGGCAGCCGGCCGGAGCGGCCGGTGCCGCGCGGGTCCAGCAGCAGCACGTCGTAGTCGTCCAGCACCCCCTGCAAGGCGCCGGCCACCTGCTCGGCGCGGTCGATCATGGTCTCGCCGGGGCCGCCGGGGTTGAGCGCGACGGTGCCCAGCGCGGGGCCGGGGCGGCTGTGGCGCACCACCGCGTAGCTCACGTCGATGCCGCCCAGGCGCGGCTCGTCGGCGACCAGCGGGCGGCGCATGGTCGTGCAGTCGACCTGGTGCCCGGGGACGGTCGGGCACCATGCGGGTCGGCCCTGGGTGTCGGCGGAGGAGGCCTGCGCGGCGGGGGCGGCCTGCGCGGCGGGGGCGGCCTGCGCGGAGGTGAGGGGCAGTGCGGCCGCCAGGACGGCCAGGGTCGCGGCCGCCAGGGTGGCACGCCTCTTCGCGCCGTTCGTGGTCTTGGTCCTGCTCGTGCTCGTCGTGGTCGTGCTCGTGTTCGTGCTCGTCGTGGTCGTGCTCGTGTTCGTGCTCGTCGTCATCGCCGTGCCCTCCGTGCGTCCTGCGGTCGGTGTGGGTACGACTGTGCCGGGCGCCCGTCAGCCGCTCGGCAGAGCGACGGCAAAGGCGTGTAAGAACCCGCAGGAGACGTGCCCACCCAAACCGATCCCCCGGCGGCTCTGCCGGGTGGCGCGGGGTGCCCCTGTCTGTTTGGATCTTCGCGGCCGAAGATCGTCTTTGCCGCCGCCGACTACACCAGGGGAGCATGCCAGCCATGGCAGACGTCCGAGTCACCTATGACGAGACCGCGAACGCGGCGTACGTGTACCTCACGGATCCGCAGGTACGCACGAAGTCCTCGTACACGTATCCCTGTGATCCAGCGGGGGGCGACGGCATGATCAACCTCGACTTCGACGAGCACGGGCGCCTCATCGGCATCGAGGTGTTGGCGGCCGACTCCAAGCTTCCCGAGTATCTGCTCAAGTCATCCGAGCGCCTGGACGCCGGAGACGCACGAACGGATTGAGCACGAGGGCGACTCGCGCTGCGGGGACGAAGGGGCGGCATCCCCCGGCGGCGACCGCCGCGCTGGGTACGATGTGCCCTCCGTGACGCAGGAGTTGGGTGGGGCGAGTGGGGACTTCCAGCGGGTACCGGGTCGGGCCGGCACCTCGGAGAGCGGCCGCATCGCCATCCGGGCAGCCCTCTGTCACGCCGGGGAGGGCCGAGCGCTCCTACCTCACGGGCGCGGCGATCACCTTCCTCGCCGGTGTGCTCTACGCGGTGGGACGGCTGTGGTCCGCGACCGACGGCCGCTTCGACGACATGCCGCTGGGCAGGCTCCTGTTCGTCGCCGTCCTCCTCGTGCCCGCCGTGGCGGCGAGCTTCGTCCTCGCCCTCGGCGGCGGTTTCCTGGCGATGGCGGTCACCGTTCCGGCGCGCGCCGGCGTCTCACTGGCGCGTCGGACAGGGCGGAGGAACGCCCGTACACCCGACTGCGGGAGTGTCGAACCACAGCGGTAGGACCCGTCAGCCTCGTGGGCCCTCCTCGCGCCACTGCGCGCGGTAGGGCTGCACCTCGCCGACGCTCGGGTGCCGCACGGCGTCCAGCCCCTCGTCGGAGAGGAGATCGGCGATCAGGGCCGGGGGGCCGAAGACCTCGGTGGCGCTGAGGTCCCAGTTGGTCACGACGAACCACGACGACCTCTCCACGGGCCACCAATGGGCGGGGAACTGCGTGCTGACGGCCCCATGGAGCGAGGCGCAGGCCTCGTGGTGGGCGGCCGCCTCGTCCAGCCGTCCCCGGCGGGCCGGGACCGGGTAGCCCAGGCACTCGATCGCCGCCTGGGCCCAGTAGCACTCCGTCCGCGTTCCCTCGGGGCTGTGGCGCGCGAGGACCTCGATCAGGCGGTCCAGGCTGTCGCGGTCGATCTCGCCCAGTCGCGGCCGCTCGAAGCCCTCGGGCAGGTCCAGCCCGGCGAAGACCCTGGAGGAGGGGGTGTACGGCCAGTCCTCCAGGCGCTTGCCGACCTGGGCCAGCACGTCGTTCCACCGGACCCGCTCGCCGTCGACCCTGGCGGTGTGCAGGACCCAGCAGCGGTCCGGGAAGGCGTCCTCAGGCTCGTGGCCCAGGACGGCCTCGCCCGCTTCCAGGACCGGACGCATACCGCCCAGCGCATGGCCGTCCGCCAGCAGCTCCACGACGCCGTCCCCCCTCGACACTCAGCCCGTCAGGTGCACGCACCGCGACCAGGAGAGGTTGGACCAACTCACCCGAGCCGACGTCGACTCCGCCACATCGGCCCGCCGCCGACCAGGCCGGGCGCGGGCGCCCGGGCCACGGTCACCCGAGGTCGAAGGTGTTCGGCAGGCCGAGGCGGTAGCGGCCCTCGTCGACCAGCTTGAGCGGCTCCAGCTCCGGCGGCCGGAACAGCCCCCAGATCCGGCAGCGCGCGGCCGCCGAGCCGTCCGCGTCCAGCAGGGCGTTGACGGCGCGCCGGGCGGACTCGTTGGCGCCCTCCATGGTGGCCAGGTCGACCTCGGTGCGGACGTAGTCGCCTGCCAGGAAGAAGTTGCCCACGGCGGTCGCGGCGGACGGCCGGTGGTAGAGGGTGCCGACGGGGTGGACCAGCAGCTGCTCACGGTTGGCGGGCGCCGGCCCGCCCAGGCCGGTGACGGCCGGGTCGAGGAACCACGAGTGCACGTCCTCGTCCGCGAGCCACTCGGCGCCCGGCCGGTCGAAGGCCCGCCGGCACTGCGCCCACACCTCGCGGGCCACCTGCTCGCGGGTGCACTCCCTGGCCGTCCTGCCGTAGAGGATCCCGGGGCGGTCCCAGTCCGAGACGCAGACCGAGAGGCAGTCGCGCACCGTTCCGTCGCCGTAGGCGGCCGCGAAGTCCCGGTCCCAGAACTGCGCCTGGTGAACCGTGGTGAGCGACCACGGAGAGTCCAGGCAGACGGCGTGGCCGTGCACCATCCGCACCGGACGGCGCAGGTAGAACTGGATGCCCGTCATCCAGTCCGTCTCGATCGCGTCGCACCGCGCCAGCTGGGGATCGGCGGCACGCAGCCTCGGGCCCCAGGTGGCGCGGGCGTGCTCGACCGGCAGCGCGCTGAGGTAGTAGTCGGCCCGCACCGTCTCGCCCCCGCCGCCGCCGGCCGGCGCCACCCGGACCCCGGTGATCCGGACCCCGTCGTACAACACCTCCCGGACCTCGGTCCCGGTGCGGAACTCGACGCCCAGCGAGGACAGATGGGCCACCCACGGGTCGATCCAGGCCTCGCTGGTGGGGCCGTTGAGCACCCGGTCGGGCTGTCCGTCGACGCCGCGCCCGAGCAGCCCGTTCAGCAGGAAGGCCTCGACGACGGTACGGGCCACCGTACGGGTGCTCGCCCGCTCCGCCCGCGTCGCGACCAGGTCCCGGGTCAGCCCGACCCCGAGGAGGCGCTGGTAGTCGTGGGACATCCGCTCGGCCCTGATGAACTCCCACCACGGCACCCGCTCCCACTGCTGCTCGCGGCGCAGGTCGCAGCTGGTCAGGTGGACCAGGAGCCGGTCGACGAAGTAGAGCAGCTCGTCTGCGGGCAGGTGCAGCACCTCGTCCAGCGCGCCGGCCAGGGTCCGCCGCAGCGCGTCCGGGGCGAGGTCGCCCAGGTTGAGCGGACGGGTGAGGGTCTGGAACGGGAGCAGCAGGCCCGGGCGCGGGGCGTCGTAGGCCAGCAGCGCCTGGGTGGCGTCGCGCAGGTTGTCGTGGACGCCGCCAGGGTTGCCCGCGTAGGGGATGCGGCGCAGGGTGTCCGGCAGGTTGCGGTAGAAGCCGGGGAAGAACCGGAAGCCGTGCTCGCCCGGCAGTGCCCGCCGGCCGCCGGTCGCGCTGCCCGGCACGTCCATGCTCCGGGCCTTGCCGCCGAGCGCGGCGTAGTACTCGTACACCGTCACCCGGTAACCGCGCTCGGCCAGTTCGTGCGCCGCGCTCAGGCCGGAGACCCCGCCGCCGAGGACCGCCACGGCCGGCCCGGAGCCACGGCGGCTGCGCGGGAGGCCGGAGAGCCCTGGGAGCCCGGCAGCGGCGCCCGCCCCGGGCCCGAGGGCGAGGGCCCCGCCCAGCGCGGCGGCGCCGGCCAGGAAACGACGCCGGGTCCGCCCACTTCCCGCTGTTCCCTCGGCCAACCCCATGCTGCGCGCACCTCCGGCTCCTGGTCGCCCGTGCGGTGAGGGCGACCCCTCGGTGTGCAACGAACGGGCCCGGTGCCGGTCACGCCGGTGCGCCGCCGGTTCCGTCCGGGGGCGAGCCGACGAGCGACTTCCGGAGCTGCCTGCCACCGGCGGTGCATCCGCGCCGGGGGCCCGCCGAAGGCCCCTGCGAGGGCGACCTCTGCCTGACCTGCGCCAAATTCGTCACGACACCCGAGTGCGCGCCACGGCTGCGGGCACGACGCGAAGTCGAGCAGACCCTCGCCCGCGACGCCGCCGAACGCGGCTGGGTCCGCGGTCACTTCCCCAGCTCTGCCCTCGCGTCACCTCGTCGGAGAACTCACCCTACGGCTCTGCTGTAGGGTTCCACGGACTCGTTGGCAATGGGTCCCTGCGAAGAGAGCGTTTCCGGGGACTGGTCAGCAACAGCCGGGCGGGCTGACCATGAGCAACCTGCCTGGTGAACGGCCTGCTCGGTGGTGTCCAGAGGGCTTTCGAGGAACCTTTCACCGCCTGGACGACTCGGCCTGCTCTGATGCTTCATGACTTTGCATCACCTTGAAACTCCCCCGGATCCGGATCGTCTTGGGGGGATCGCCCCCCAGGCGTCCGACAGCCTGCTCCCCTGACGTGTCCCCGCGCACCGGCGTGCTCACGGCGTCCTGGGGACTACGCGGCCGGATGCCGTGGGGGACGCCGCCGTCGTACCGTCCGTCGTATCGCCGTCGGCGCCAGCCCCACTCCCACGCTCAGGACGACCGTCGCTGCGGCCAGCAGGGTGGACCGCCAGGGCCAGGACGGGCCCGTCAGCTCCAGATGGGCCGAGGGGTACTCGGAGAACTTCGCGGTGGCCAGCGCCGTACGGCGGTCGCTGTGCTCGGCGAGGTCCCGCAGAACGGGATCGAAGCCGAACTCCCCGGGCCGTCGTCCCCCGTCGGGCAGTTCGGCGGTGAGCCCGTTGCGGCGGGCCCAGCCGCTCAGCGCATTGCCGAGGCCGGAGGGGTCCTTGACGCCGGGCACCACGAAGCGGTCCACCCCGTGGACGTCCTCGTTCGCCGGCCGGGTGACGAGGACCAGGCCGTGGCGGGTGGTGACGGTGTCGCCGGCGCCGATCACCACCGTCCGGGTGGCGAAGGAGACTCCGCCGTATCCTTCGACGGCCGCGGCCGCGTCGATCTCCTCGATCCCGTCGACCAGGCCGATGGCGGTGGTGGGGCGCAGCCACGGGAACGCGGCGTTGAGGGCGTACGGCAGGTCGCCGGGGGCGAGGTGGTTGGCCGGTATCGCGGTCGGTCCGTCCGGAGCCCAGCCGGGGTAGGACAGCCCGGTGCCGATACGGGTCGCTTCCGCCCCGCCGATCAGTTCCTCGACCACCCGCAGGGCGCCCACGGTGCCGGAGGTGACGCCCGCAGTGGTGGTCACCCGGTCGTCCTCGACGTAGCGCTGCCCGCGCTTCCAGTTGACCTTCGGGTAATCGCGTTCCAGGGAGCCGATGTTGGACCAGAACGACGTGGCGTCGCGGTCGTCGAGCAGACCGGAAGCGGCCAGCAGCTCGGAGCCCGCGCACACCCCGAGGATCCGGGCGCCCTTGCGGTGGCGTTCGACGATCCACCGGCGCAGGCTTTCCTCGCCCGCGCCAGTGGGGTCGGTCACCGCGGGCACGACCACCACGTCGGGTTCCGGCAGGGTGCCGTCCGCCACCTCGGCCAGCGTGTGGTCGGGCAGCAGATGGGCACCGCCGGACAGCGGGGCGACATGGCGTTCGGTGGCCACCGTGTAGACGAACATCTCCGGCGACTCGGCGAACACCTGGTAGGGCGCGAGTACGTCGGTGGCCACGGAGCCCGCGTTGCTGACCGCGACCGCCACCGTGATCCGGCCGTCCGGAACCGGCCGGGCGGCCGGCCACGCCCTGGCGTCGGATCCGCGGGGGGCGGCGGCGAAGCTCTCGGCCATCGACGCGCGCACCCCCGCGAAGGCGATCCCCGCGAAGGAGGCCGCGGACAGCGCCGTAGCCAGCAGTGCCCAGCCGACACGGCGCAGGGCCCGGTGCCCCTGGCGGACCTCGGAACTCACCTCGGACAAGACATACCTCACAATCCGGGCACTGATCGGCAGCGTGGTGCCGTCGGCCCTCGTGGAAACGGGAAGAGCGGGGGAGACCGTGGGAGGGAAACCGCCCTCACACAGGGGGCCTGGTCTGTCAGGCGGACGGCCGCAGAGGCGCGCGCAGCCGCGAGGGCGGGGAACCGAATGCGGCGGTCACCACCCGGCGCAGCTGCCGTGCGTCGCGGAAACCGCAGCGGATCGCGACCGCCTCCACCGTCAAGTCGGTACCGAACAGCAGGGCGCGGGCCCTCTCCAGCCGCAGTTGCCGCTGGTAGGCGAACGGGGTGATGCCGGTGACCACGGTGAAGGCCCGTGTCAGACCGCGTGGGGACAGCCCGGCGACGCCGGCGAGTTCACGCAGGGTGAATGCGGCGTCCAGGTGCTGCGCCAGATGGTCCTGCACCCGGTGCACCGCGGGCTGGATATGGTTGCGGTGCCGCAGGAACGGACTGATCTGTGCCGTGTCACCGTCCCGCCGCAGATACAACACCAGTTCGCGCGCGACTCCTGCGGCCAGTTCCGGGCCGCGGTCCCGTTCGACCAGGGACAGCGCGAGATCGATCCCCGACGAGATGCCCGCGCTGGTGCTGATCCGCCCGTCGTGGACGTAGAGTGCGGCCTCGCGCACCCGGGCCCGCGGGTACCGGTCGCGCATCGCCGAGGTGAGTGACCAGTGGGTCGTGCACGCCCTGCCGTCCAGCAGTCCCGCCTCCCCCAGGACGACGGCGCCGCTGCACACCGACGCCACCCGGGCGCCCGCGTCGTAGGCCTCGCGCACCCAGCGCACCACGGCGGGAGTCACCAGCCGGTCGGATCCGGCCAGCCGGGGCCCCGGTACGAGCACCAGGTCACCGGCCGTCGGCCGGATCGTCGGCAGCGGTGCCAGACCGGCCAGCCGCAGGCCCTGGGCGGACCGCAGAGCACCCGCCTCGGCGACGTACTCCAGCCTGTAGCCGCCGCCGAGGTGCGCCGCGGCATCGAAAACCTGTACAGGACCACCGAGGTCCAGCAGATTCACCTCGGGCAGCACCAGTACCAGTACCCGCCCGGTGCACCCGTTCGTCTCCTCGCTCACCCCGCCACGGTAGACCGGCACGGACTGCCCGCACGAGGTCCCCCGAGGGCCGCCAGCGGACGGATCTGGCACTTGGGAGCACCGGACGGACAGGCTTCGACGTTGCCGTATCAGCCGCCCGTCACGAGGCCGGCGAGACCGTCCACGGCACCCGTGCGACGTGGTCGTACGTACGGTGGTCGGGGGCGTCCTCGACGGGCGGGAACGGCCAGCCCTGGGCGGTCTCGAAGGACTCCTGCTCGGGGCCCTCGGCCCCGCACACCCGGCCGTCCTCGTCCTCCGAGAGGCACTGGAACCGGTGCCTCACCGGGGGCAGGTCGGGCTCGTCCGCGGCGCGGCTCTGCGTCCAGTCCGTGAAGCGCCAGACCTTCCGGAGGCGCGGGGTCGTCCTCACGCGGGGCGGGGAGATCGTCCAGGTGCTGCTCGATCGGGGCGCAGCCCGGGTGCGCGGGCGCCGGGCTCGCGGGGGTGTCGGTCATGGTGTTCCTCATTCGAAAATCCAGCGCCAATCGGCGGCGCGGCGGTGCCGCAGCTCCCGGGTGCGTTCGCGCAGGAGCCGCATGGTGTCCGACTCGGCGGGTTCCAGGGGCGGCGGACCGCCGCCGACCTGCACGGCGCCTACCGTCCCCGGGTCCTCCGGCAGCAGGCCCTCCGCCGCCGGGTCCTCCGGCGGCAGGGAATCGGGCTCACCCACGCCCACCACCCCGGGGGTGCTCACAGTACGGCGCGTGGCGCTCCCGCAGCACGCGAACGTCGCTCAGGCGTGAGACGTCCCGGTACCAGTGGCCGGTCGCCGGGTCGGTGGCGCGCAACGCCGCGCACGCGATCGCGTCCAACTCCCGGCACCTGGAACACTCCTGCACAGGCATCGGATCCTTGTCTGCACCGGACCGGACCTCGGCGTCAGTCTGCATCGCCGTCCGCCTCTCCGGCTGCCCTCGCCGCTCGGCATTCGGCGTCGGGGCAACGGCAGCACGGGGGTTTAGGGAACGCCGGGGGGTTCATTCGTCGCTCGGCCTCGCCTTCCAGGTAGTCCGCCCGACAAGCGGCCAGGAGTTCGACGACCCTCTTCGGAACCTCGCGTCTGACGACAGCGCTCATCACTAGCCTCCTAGGACTCCGCCAGGCTGTAGCAGGACATAACGCTACGCATTCGAGGCGTCACGCGATACTCTGTGCCGGTGTCCTAGTTCACTCATGAGTGACAGTCAGGAAAGGCGATCCTTGATGGCTGCCCGCAACACGTTCTCGAAAATCGCCGACCACTACCGGCAGCAGATACTCACTGGAGAACTCGACGCCGGGACCAGACTGCCGACGCAGCGTGACATGTGTAAATCGTGGGGCGTGTCCGCCGCCACGATGACCAGGGCTCTCCAGCAACTCGTCGTCGAGGGCTACCTGTTCACCTCGCCGCGCGGAACGTTCGTGGCCGATGAGCCCATCGTCGCGGCGTCCGGCCGTGACCGGCTGCTCCAGGTCCAGCGAGTCCGCTCCAGCCTCATGGAGCACGAGACGTGCGTCGTGACCGTGGCCGAACTCAAGGTCCCCCCGCTGTACGTCCAGGAGCTTTTCGGGCTCGATCCCGGTGACCAGTTGGTGCGACGCGAGTTCGTCACCGGCAGGGGCAGGCAGCGGACCATGTACCAAGGGGTCTACTACCCGGCCGAGTTCGCCGCCCGGATCCCCGACCTGCTGAGCACCGCGCCGGGGAAAAGCGCCGGGCTCCTCGGTCGCATCCTCGAAGCCACCGGCCGGACCATCACCCACGCGCGCGACGACATGCACGGCCGGACCGCCAACCAGCGCGAAGCCTCGGCGCTGGGCATCCCCACCGGCGCCGCGATCCTCGCCGGAGTCCACCGCTGGTCGGACGAACAAGGCGTGATCGAGTACGGCGAGTGGTGCATCCCGACCAGATACACCATCGGCTACGAGTACAGCGCCTGAGGCCCGCCCTGAGCACTCGTCCGGCCGAGACCGCCGGCATCGCACTGATCGGGTCGGGATCGGTCACCGCGCACGGGACCCCCGGGCCCCGACCCGCTACGACACGCCAGTGCGCGCGGCGAACTCACGCACTCCGGCCACGGTCACCGGTGCGTACAGGAGGTCCGCCGTCAGCGCCCGCAGGGCGGGTCGGCACACCTCCTCCGGGGCGACCTGCTCGGTGAACCGCAGGGCGGCGAACGTACGGCGATGGTCGCCGAGGCGGTGCCACATGCGGGCACAGTCCGTGCCGTACCGAGCCCGGCGCTCCGCAGTCGGCAGCCGCCCCGCGGCGATCCGTGCCGCGTACGGCACCCCCTCGTCCGGGGTCCCCAGGGCGGTGTGCACGCCGACCCAGTACAGGTTGGCCTGCGCGCTGGTGGCGTCGACCGTGAACAGCTGCGACCGCGGTCGAGTGGCGGCGACGGCCAGGCGGCTGACCGCTTCCTCGGCTCCCGCCATCAGCTCGACAGCGTCCGCACGGCGCTGCCCGCACGCCGCCGTGTAGGCCGCCGTCATCAGCAATGTCGCCGCCACCGCCCGGGAGGTGCCGCCCGGGCCCTGGTCAAGCGATCGGGCCGTACGACGCAGGAGGTCGACGGCGGCGGCCGGCCGACCGGCACGCCGCATCGTGATCGCCAGGACCCGTGCTGCCTCGCCCTGGACCACCGGGTCGCCGCTGGCCTCGGCCGCGGCCAGGGCCCGGTCCGCAGCCGGCCACGCGATGTCCGAGTGGTGCGCTTTCAACGCGAGCTCCGTCGCCAGGACCCAGGCACGGGCCACAATCGCATGCGCCTCCTCCCGGACCCGACCGGACGACGCATCCCGGGTCGCCTGGGCCGCACCCAGCAGGCCGGGCAGAGCAGCGGCGAGATCCTCGTACCGGGCCGCCGTGAACTGCGTGTGCGCCGCAGCCAGGGACCGGCCGAGCTGCTGCAACGGCACCGGTGCCGACGCCGTCGACTCGTAGAGCGCCCCGATGATCCGGGCCGACGCGTCCGGTCGGGTCGCGGCCGCGGCCGTCGACGGGACCACCGAGGCGCCGGCCGCCGCCATGCCAGCCACGAGCAGCTGCCTGCGGAGCATGGCATCCTCCTGATCCGGGGTCATATCTCGTGCCAGAGTATCCGCTCCAGCCAGGCCGAGGGCATCAAGTCGCAGGCCCAGCACCTGAACGATGACCGCGAGCGGCTGGTCGGCCGGGCGCAGCAGGCCAGCCTCCACCCGGCTGATCGCGGATGCCAAATAGCCGCATGTCCGGCCCAGCTGGGCCTGCGTCATCCGCTGTGCGCACCGGGCGGCCCTGATGGCCGTCCCGAGTCGACGCTGATAGGACACGACGCCCCCTCTGTCCACACGGGGCCGCCACCGTACCGACGGGAACGTACCCGTGGACAGGGCGCGCACGGCGTGTGCGGAGCACGCACACGGCGTGCGGAAGCCCCGTCCGTGCCTCCCCAGGCGGCCACCGAGCGGGTTGTCTGGGAAGTGCCCCGGCCGGGCGCATCCCCATCCCGATCCTCACCGGAGGAGCGTGCGTCATGAGTGCAGCCCTGCTCGACCGTCCCGAGACCCCGAACGCGGCCCACGACAACCCTCAGCCCGGTACCGTGCTGAACAGCCACCGAACCGCGGCCGCCATGGTGTGCCCCGTCTGCGGATCGGGTGCCACCTATCAGACCATGGACGGCCGGTGGGGCTGCACCCAGTGCGGCTCGACCTGGGCCTGAGCTAGAGGAGGCCGGCAGCATGCCGCTCTGCACCGAGTGCCAAACCGCGGACGCAGCCATCGAGGACATGGACGTCGATCCCCCTCGGCCCTGGTGCCTGGCGTGTTCCACCGCCCTGGTGGCCGCAGGTGACCCGGTGCTCAACTACCGGCCTGTGACCGACGAAGCAGCCGACTACTCACGTACGCTGACCGCTCGCAGCACCGCGGTGCTGCCGTTCGGATAGCCCTCGCGAAACCGACGATGCGCCCCGCCCGGCGGCGGCCGGGCGGGCCGTGTTGCGGGGGCGGTGGTTCAGGGTCTTTGCTGGAACTCCTGAACGGACTGCTCGTCCCTGAGGACCGCATTCCCTGGTGAGGGCCAAGTTGTCCGATATCGGCCAGCCTCACCATCACGCCGGGATGGGCGGGGGCCACGGCGGCTGGCCTAGGTTCTGCGCCACCCCTCGGAGCATGCCTCCAGCGCCCAGTGGGGCCCACGGACTACCCACCAGAGCAGACCAGCGGCGCGAGGGCGGCGCCGAGGGCAACGGCCCTGGACGGCCAAGGCATTGGTCTGCACGATGTCGGTCACTGCATGCTCTCCAGTCCGCTCGACTGACCCCTGCGCGTGCAGGAAAGACACACACCTCTCCCCCGAAGGGGGTCGGTGTGACGGCTGACCCCTGCGCGTGCAGGGAAGACGGTGTCGACGGCCCGTGCGCTGGACCCGCCGGCCGGCTGACCCCTGCGGGTGCAGGGAAGACCCCAGCTTCAACGTGTGGGGCGCCCTCGGCGGCGGCTGACCCCTGCGGGTGCAGGGAAGACCCTTTGCGACCTGGGGCGATGTGGCGGCTTTGCGACTTCTTTACGCGTTGGTGATGAGATGTCAAAGGGCTCGCGGAGCGTCCTATGCGCCTGGCCGCATCTCCGGAGATGTATCCGCCAGCCCAGCATGCACGCGCCAGCGCTCGGCCGGTCAGGGTTTGCGGTGCCTCCCCGTCGGCTTCTTCGGGGGCTGGGCGGCCGGCATCGGGATCACCCCGTCACCGTCGATGCCGTGGAGGAGGCGCTGCGCGGCTGCGTAGTCCAGGGCGATCGCCTCCGGCACCCACTGGTAGCCGTCCCAGCTAGAGACGAGCCGAGGTGCGTCCTGGTGGAGGTGAGCCGAGGCGGTCTCGTGACCGATGGTCAGCGCCTTGCGTTCGCCGACCGGCCTACGCCGGGCATCCCGTCGCGCGGCCCACTGCTCCAGCGATTCGCCCTCGTCGTCCACCTGGTCCTCCTCTGTGGCGGGGTCGCCCAGCCTAGCGGCGGACAGATCGGGAGCAGCCAGCTCGGGCCACTCAAGGACGACAAGGAGACCCCGGGAGGTGGCTGGCCGGCGGCTGGCCTCTGCGGGTGCGAGGACGACCCCCTTCCCGACGTCGACGGCCGACCCCTGCGGGTGCGGGGAGGACCTTCGCGGCCTGGGGCGATGGGGTGGCTTTGCCATTTCTTTACGCGCGTGTGTCGAATGTCAAAGAGCTTGCGGAGCATCCTATGTGCCTGGCCGCATCTCCGGAGGTGCATTCCCCGTCCCGCACCCTCCGCCGCCCGGATCAGGCGGTCGAGCGTGCGGGCGTCGTTGGGGAGCGGGTCGTCGAACTCGTGGGAGCGCGTGCGGACGGCGTCCACCACGCGGCGCAGGAGCAGCTCCATGCTGTTGGCGGGCGGCAGCCGGTGGACGTGGGACCGTCAGCGTCGGTTCGGTGTCCGGCGACAGGGAGAAGGGCGCGCGACGTCCACCGCTTCCTCCCCGGGGGTGGACTCCGCCCAGGTGCGCGGCCGCTACCTCGGGATAGAGGCAGTCCACGACCACGTCGGAGCCAGAGGCTGCCCTGGCGAGGTGGACAGCCCGGTGAGGGCGATGAGTTCGTCGCCGTAGTCGGGGATGCCGGCCGGTCACACGCCAGGCGTCGAGCGCGGGCAGGAAGCCGGGCCGACGGCGGACCACGAAGTCCTCGACGACGAGGCGGTCGAGGGCCCTGGTCAGCAGGCAGGTCAGCGCGTACCCGACGCTCTGGACGATCGGCTCGGCGCCGTTGTTCATCGAGGTGTTGTGCAGCACCGGCACGCCGATGAGGTCGCCGAAGCGGGTGACGAGGCGATGGCCCCGCTCGTTCCCCCTCCGGGGCAACGATCTGGAGTCTGGCGGTGCTGTCGAGGTGGGTGACGGCGTCGAGCGCGTCCCGGTGTTCGGGCGCACCCGTACCACGAACGACATGAAGTCGTGGTTCGCGGCGGTGTCGGTCAGCTCGAAATAGGTGCCGGCGGCCTCGGGCACGGCCATCGGGGCGAAGGGCCGGAAGCCCTCCCGCTTATTGATCATCGCGTTGATCCGGATGCGGTAGCCGGCCAGCCGGGGGCGGCCTGCACGGCGGCCAGGCTGCCGGAATCGCGGACCACGGGGGTCCGGTGACCCGGGCGGCTGACCGGCCCGGCGGCCGACGCCGGGTCACAGATCGGCCACGAACCTGTTGTGACCGGCCGGTGACTCGATACGGTCGGCGGACACCACACCGTCCCAGGGGGGGACCATGCGTACCCGTACCACCACCACAGCCGTCATCGCTGGTCTGGCCGCTCTTGGCCTCGCGGCCTGCTCCAGCTCCACCTCGTCCGCCGGCGGCACCAAGGCGTCCGCGAGCAGCACGGCCGCCGCCCAGCCGGCCTCGGCGGCAGCCGTGCCCGCTGCGCCCGAGGCCCCGGCACCCGCCGTGACGACGGCGCCCGAGGCCGCCGGGGCAAAGCCGAGCGGGCCGCCGCCCAAGCCGGATGCCGCGACCACCTCCGCCTACATCGCGGCGTTGACGGCCATCGATCCGGAGATCGTCGGCGAGAAGCCGGACCGGGCGGTCAGCCGCGGTCGCGACCAGTGCACGTCCGTCTCCGAGTGGCCGACGGACCAGGCGAAGCTCGTCGACCTCGCCAACAAGCGGTTCACCTCGCCCAAGCACCCGGAGGGCTTCGGGTCTGAGAAGGCGGCGAAGATCCTGGCGGCGGTCCGCAAGCACATCTGTCCCACGTACTGACCGGCCGGAACGTGGGCGCGGTGATGCGGATCGGCCACCGGCCGGCCCGGAACCACCGCCCCAGCGGAGCCGGGTGGCTCTACGGCTACAGGCCCGCCCGCGTCAGCAGCCGGTCCATGTGCTCGACGGGAAGGTACGGCGAGGCGCCGACGGTCTCCGCGATGCGCTCCGAGGCGTCGGCGAGGAGGCGCAGCAACGACGGGAGCGGGAGGTTGCGTGGGCCGCAGCCGTGAGGCGGACGCGTTCCTCGGCATCGTGGGCCAGCTGCTCGGCGAGTTCCGGGGCAGGTCGCAGGTCCGGATCGCGGGGTGCGAGCGAGCGGAGCCGGGGCTCGGGGTCCGTGGCGAAGCGTCGCAGGGTCGCCGGCGGGAACGGTAGAACCCCAGCCTTGTCCCACCGGAGCGTGAGCTTGTCCCGTCTGCGGCGGTAGCGGCGCTCGATGTTCTCGGCGGTCGCGGGATCGGCCGGGTGCGGGGCGGTGGCTGCCGTGGTGAGGCGGACGACCTCCTCCTTGTCGTCGAGGAACCGGGCCACCGCTTCGGCAGGAATTGCCTTGCTCGCGGCCGCCGACGGCCCAGAAGCTGACGTAGGGCGAGTCGACATGCGGGCAGCGGATCGGCCGCGACCCACGGCAGGCGCAGGGGCCGCAGTTCCGTGGGTGCGGCGGAGTTCAGGTACCACTGCAAGGAAAGGATCCGGATCATCGATGAGCCGCTCCAGCATCTCGCTCGGCGCGGTCTCGGCACGGATGACGAGCGCGGACCGCACCCCGCTGTCCCGATGGGCGGCCAGACGGACGCGGAAGCGGTCCGGCAGCCGGTCGTTGAGCGCCAGGCTGTGCAGTAGCCAGCCGTCGCCGGTCGCGACGATCTCGGAGACCATGGCCTCGGTGAGGTCCGGACGCCGTGCCACCCGCCCCAAGCCATGCCGCCATGCGAACAGCCGCCGGATCATGGGGCCGGCGGCAGTGCGGGATTCATCGCCAACCCGTACATCACGTGGTCGTGGTGAGGTGGAGTCAGCGCGTCGGCGTCCAACGCCGCCAGGATGACCGGCGGGCTGCCCCGGCAGGCCCCCTCCGGCACCTGCCCGGTGCCCGCCGTGCCGGTCGGCTGTCAGGGGGGACAGCGGCCTGCCGGTGGGATGTGAGCGGCCCCCGGGACGGTGGGGACTGGGCGAGGCCGACCGTGAAGGCGCGGGCCCGCCCGCCCCTCAGACCACGTCGAACGTCCGGGAGCCCGCCATGCCCACCACCTCCTCCGCGCCCTCCGCACGGTCCGTCCACCGGCTCCCGCAGTGGGACGTCCACCGGCTGCCCCGCGCCGACGGGAAGCGCTTCCTGGTCACCGGCGGCAACGCGGGCATCGGCTACTTCGTCGCCGAGCAGCTCGCCGCCACCGGCGCCACGGTCGTCCTCGGCAGCCGCGACCGGGCGAAGGCCGAGGCCGCGATCGCCTCCATCGGCTCGCGCGTCCCCGGTGCCGAGGTGCGGCACGTGCCCCTGGACCTGGCCGACCTCGCCTCGCTCAGGGCCTCCGTGGACGCGCTCGGGTCCGACCGCCTCGACGCGGTCGTGCACAACGCGGGGGTGGCGCTCGACCATCCGCCGCGCCGCGAGACCACGGGCGGCCACGAGCTGATGTTCGCGACCAACCACCTGGGGCACTTTGCGCTGACCCACCACCTCGCCCCCCTGCTCGCGGCGACCCCGGGGAGCCGGGTCGTCACCACCGGCAGCTTCGCGGCCAAGTCCGAACGCCTGGACCTCGACGACCTCCAGAGCGCCCACGACTACCGGCCCAAGCGCACCTACTCGCGCTCCAAGCTGGCCCAGATGCTCTTCGCCCTCGAACTCGACCGCCGGCTGCGTGCCGCCGGCAGCACGACGACGAGCGTGCTCGTCCATCCCGGCGGCGCGCTCGACTCCCTGACGCCCTCGCGCCCGCCCATCCATGTCCGGACCACCGGCGAGCGGCTGAGCCGCCTGCCGCTCGGCCTGGTCGTCCAGGGCAAGGACGCCGCCGCCTGGCCCGCCGTGCGGGCCGTGCTCGACCCGGGCGTGCGCGGCGGTCTGATGCTGAGCCCCCGGGCGTTCGGGCTGCGCGGTGCGCCCAGGGTCGAACCGCTCTGGAACCACCTGACCGATACGACGACCGCTGCGCGCCTGTGGGAGGCCAGCTGCGAACTGACCGGTGTCGAGCCGACGTTCACCGCGCCGACGGGACTCCGTGAGATCGAGGGCCAGTGAGCCCCCGTCCGTGAGCCACCCCCCGGCTCCGGCCGGAAAACCGGATGACCGGGGGCCGCGTCCGCTCCGCGCAGCGCAGTGGATCCGCCGCCTCCCCCTCGTCCGGCCGGGAGAGGGACTCGGCGCGGTGCCACGAACGCCGGTCGGGTGCCGTCGGCGGATCGTGGCCGCCGCGAGGGGCCCCGTGGACGCGACGGCGCTCTGCGGGCGACACCACCGTGTACGCCGCCGAGCGCACCGGCGGGTGCCGGAACCACGGCTGCCCGCCCGGTTCGATCAGTTCGCTTGCCTCGGCCTCCGGTCCGGCCCGCAGCCCCACGCCCAGAAGACCGGCCGCCCGCCACAGCGGCCCGGGATCCCCAGGGGTTCGGTGGTCGCCACCAACAGCGGGCGTCCGGGCGTCCGGGGAGAGCCGAAAGGCCCGTTGCCGGTAGCTCTGCTCGATCCGGCCGGCCGGGGAGAGCGGCGTCGGGAGCCGAAGCCGCCCGCCAGCGCGGCGGGGCCGAATCGGCGCGGCAGCTCCAGCAGCGCCAGCGGATTGCCGCGCGCGCCTCGGCGAAGGTCCGCTCCCCCGCCTGGCCGCGAACGCCAGCGCCTGCGCGTCGTCCACCACGCACACCACGGCCCTCTCCTGCGCGGCATCGGACAGCGGCCCCGACAGGGCCGGGCCGACGGCGAAACGGCTCGGCGCGCCCCCTCGCCCAGCGCCAGCGCCACCGACAGGTCGCCCGCCGCGCGGCGGGCGACCGCCCGATCCGCTCGTGCAGCGGGCGGGTCACCTGGTGCACGGCGGGCGTACGCGAAGCCAGCCTCGAACTCCGCCCCGTGCGCCCGCGCGGCAGTCGCACCCCCGACAGCCCGTCGGTGACAGGGCGCGGCGACGTCGTCCTGCCGGTACCTGCCTCACCCCGCGACCGCCGCCCCGCCCCGGCCGTCCCGCGCACCGGCCGGCCCCCGCACCGGCCAACGGGTCGACGAGAAAGGCCCGTTGAGCGGGCGGTGGGTACTCGGAGACCTCGGCAGTTCCCCCTCCTCCCCGGCGGCGCGGATGCTGGGGCGGGCCAGCAGGGGCCGCTTGGGGCTGGTCGGTGCCCGTGCGTCGAGCCCGTGCGTCGAGGTCGGGCGTCGAGGCCGGGTGTGGGGGCGGCCGATGGCCCAGGGCATGGGCCGCCGACCGCCCCCGGGGTGGAGCGGGCCGACAAGGAGCGGGCCTATAAGACGAGGGGGTCCTTGGCCGGGGGGTGGGCCTCCGGGGCCGTGGTGCTCAGGGCGCGGGCCTCGCGGTCGAGGGCCAGGTGGAGGCCGACGGCCAGCATGGGGATCGCGGCGAGTGCGAACCCCCACTCGATGTCCCAGCCGACCAGCAGGCCCATGGCCGCGATGGAGAGCGGTTCCAGCGTGGCCCGGGGCAGTTCCATCACGCTGCTGACCCGGCCCAGTACGTCCGTCGGGGTCCTGGTCTGGATGAACGTCGGCAGTGCGACGTCGCTGGAGTACGCGACGCCGATCCCCAGCAGGGTGAGCACCAACGCCGCGCTCCACACGCTGGGCAGGAAGCCCAGCAGCACGAAGGCGGTCCCCTCGCAGAGCGTCATCCCGATGATGAGCAGCCCCCAACGGCGCGGCAGCCCGGTGAAGACCGCGCCGATGGTGCCGATCAGCTGCCCCAGTCCCCAGGCGGACAGCAGGACGCCCAGCGCGAGCGAGCCCTCGGGGAAGGTCTTGGCCAGCGCGGGAAGCCCCACGCTGAACAGGCCGCTGTAGCTGAGGGCCGCCGCGCCGATCAGCAGGAGGACGGTGCGGATCTCCCGGCTGCGTCCCGCGTAGCGGAGCCCTTCGACGATCTCCCGCCGGATCACCGTGAGGGACTTGGCGGGCTCGTCGGCCTCGCCCGCCTGCTCGGAGGCCTGGGCGGACGGCTCCTTGCGCGGTGAGCCGAAGACCGTCAGGGCGGCGAAGAAGAAGGTGAAGGCGTTGAGCAGGATGGTGGTCGACGTCCCCACCGCGCCCACGAGGGCGCCGCCCAGGATCGGGCCCAGCAGCCGGGCCCCCTGCTCGCCGAAGCCGACCAGCGCGTTGCCCCGGGCGAGGTGCTCGGGCGGCAGGAGGGAGGGGATGATGCTGCCGGCGGCCGGCCAGAAGAACGCTTCGGCGATGCCGGTGAGCGCGCCGAGGGCGTAGAAGTGCCATGTGCTCACGTGGTCCGTCAGGGCGATCAGCCCCAGGGTGGTGACGGCGAGCCCCCGGAGCGTGTGGGAGCAGAACATGACGGCGCGCGGGGAGAACCGGTCGGTCACCGCGCCGCCCACCAGCATCAGCACGCCCCGGGGGACGGCCTGGACGAGCAGGATCGTGGCCAGCGCGGTCGTGGACCCGGTCTCGTTCAGGATCAGCCAGATGAAGGCGACCTCGAAGCTGTAGTCCCCCACCAGGGAGACGGTCTCGCCCAGCCACACCCGCCGGAAGGGCCGGTGTTTCAGTGGCTGCCGCACCTTGTCGAGCATCGACTTCCTCTCTGCTTCTCCGCTTTTCCACTGTGATCCGTGGTGGGGAACGTTCTCTTCACTGGGCTGCGAACTCCAGGTGGAATCTGTCGTGGACGGACGTGACGAGCCGGAGCAGTTCCTCATGGGTGGCGACGGCACCCCGGACGAAGGCCAGACGCTGCGCGGGGTGGCGCCAGTCGACGGGCTGCCCCGGGGCCGTCGCCACGTCGACCTCGTCGACGCCGGGCAGGGCCCGTACGGCGTCGGCGCCGTCGACCGCCCGGACGGTGCCGACGATGCGCGGTGGCACGATGAAGTACTCGAAGGTCACCGCCGCCGGCCGGGGGGCCGGGACGGGCTCGACGGTGCGTCCCAGGGCCAGCGCGAAGGCGAGGGCGAGCAGATCGACGCCCAGCGCGCGGTCCAGCAGGCCCACGGCGCGGCCGCCGACACGTCCGTTGACCTCGATGACACGGGGGCCGTCCGGGGTGAGTTTCACCTCCGTGTGGGTCACCCCGGTCGTCACGCCGAGGGCCCGGACCGCGGCCGCCGCGAGCTCGGCGACGTCCTTCTCCACGGCGGGCGTGAGGGTGGCGGGCAGGAACAGGCCGGTCTCCCGGAGCGGGTCCGCCAGGGCGAACTTGCCGGTGACGCACAGGGTCGTGACCTCCGCGCGCTGCACGACGGCCTCGACGGAGACGTAGTCCCCCCAGTCCGGTCCGGCCACCTCCGGGTCCCCTGGCAGGTACTTTTCCACGACGAAGTCGCGCGGGCCGCCGCCCGGGCCCGCCCGCCCGTCATCGGGGTCGCCGCCCGGGTCGACGTGAGCCAGGCCGACGTCGGCCAGGGCGTGCCGCTGCTGCTCCGCGTCCGCCAGCCGTACGGTGTCCTGGCTGCCCGCGCCGGTGCGGGGTTTGAGCACCACGGGGTAGCCCAGGCGCCGCACGGCGGCGTCGACCTCGGCGGCGGAGCGCACCACGAGGCTCGGGGTGTGGTCGACCCCCGCCGCCGCGAACGCCGCGCGCTGGTCGGCCTTGTCGGTGAGCAGCCGGACGGTATCCGGCCGGTGGTAGGGCAGGCCGAGGGCCTCGGCGAGCCGCGCGGTGGCGGCCAGGCAGTACTCGCTGAAGGTGACGATGCCCACCGGGCCGTGCTCGCGCAGCAGTTCGGCGGCGGGGGCGCCGTCTCCGCTGATCTCGCAGACCCGTGCCCGTCGGCGCATCCCCGCGAGCAGCGGGGCCACGCCCGGTACGGCCGGGTCGCAGACGAAGACCACGTCGCACAGGCCGCGGGCGGCGCTGAGGATCTCGGCCGGCCCCGCCGAGCCCCTGCCGTAGACGACGGCGACCGTGGGGAGGGGGTCGGTCACGGGGACCCCGGGAGGTCGGCCGGACCCGCGGGAGCCGGAGCGCCGGGAGCCGGTGCAACGGGAGCCGGAGCGCCGGGAGCCGGTGCGACGGAAGCCGGACCCGCGGGAGCCGGTGCGACGGGAACCGGTGTGGCGGAAGTCGCCTCGCGCCGGGCGGACTTCGGGGTCATGTCGTCCCAGACCTCCGCGATCCTGCGCAGGCAGTCCTCGCGGGAGGCCGGCTCACCCACCGTCCGCCACCCCTGGGGGACGTCGTGGTAGGTGGGCCAGATCGAGTACTGCTCCTCGTGGTTGACGACGATGTGGTACTGGTCCTCGGTCACGGCGCCTCGTCCTCCTTTGCCTTCGGCGTGAGCTCGGGCAGGCCGTGGCGTTCCACGGCGGTCGTGTACAACTCGCGCAGGAGCGGGTCGCGCACGCGGCCCCGCTCGTAGTGGGCGCGGAAGTTCTGATCGTAGATCCTGAACCACGCGTCGTGCTCGTACAAGAAAAGCACATCGTGGGGCGCCATCCGGCGGATCGCGAACAGGCCGACGGGGGCCACGGAGACGGGGAAGAGCGGGTTGCGCACGGCCCGTTCGTCGCAGTGCGGGTGAAACTGACCTACCATCAGGCCCTGGGCGACCGCGCTGTTCTTCAGGCCTTCGTACGCCTCGTCGAGGACCCGCCAGCCCTCCGGCCCGGTGGCCGGCAGCACCACGATGCGGCAGTCGAGGGAGGCCCCGGTGTGGGTGCGGCTGCGCTCGGTGCCGAGGGCGAACGTGGACATCTCCGCCTCCAGGGCCTCGCGCAGCTGCCGCTCGTCCTCCCCCGCGATGTCGTAGCGGAAGCTGAACTGGACGTCCTTGCCGCTGAGGGCGGGCGGGATGAAGGGGCAGACCGGTCCGGTGCGGCCGATCTCGTCGTGGGGCCGGCTGAGGTACTGGCGCAGCCAGGTGTGGACCCGGGTGAAGTCCCGGGCGTGCCGGGCGGGCGACTGGGGTTCGATCACCCGGATCCACAGGCCGTCCATTCTGGCCAGATCATTGTCCTGATCCCGCATCACCTGTGTCATGCGACGGTCTCCTGGGTTCGGTCGCCGTGGGGTGCCGGGGCGGCGCTCGGGGTGGCCATCCGGCACAGATCGGCGTACGTGGGAGCGGCGTAGAGCTGGGCGAAGTCAAGGGTCGTTCCGAGCTGGGTGCGCACCTGCTCGACCAGCCGCATCAGCCCCAGGGAGGTGCCGCCGTCGGCGAAGAAGTCGGAATCGGGCAGCGGGGGGTACCCCGTCTGGGCCTCCCAGACCACGGCGAGTGCGGGGTGGTCGAGTGCGGCGGCGTCGCCCGCGTCGTGCGCGTCACCCGGGTCGCCCGCGTCGTGCGTCCGGGCGTCCGCGAGGCGGGCGAGGGCCGCGCGGTCCACCTTCCCGGTGGGCCCCAGCGGCAGGGTGTCGACCGCGATGATCCGCTCGGCCACCAGGTGGCGCGGTGCCCGCTGCCACGCGCCCCGGCGCACCGCGTCGGTGTCGACGGAGGCCGGTGTGACGAAGGCGGTCAGGACGGCGCCGTCGGGCCCGGTGCCGGCGATGACCACGGCGTCGTCGACGGCGGGGTCGGCGGCGAGGAGCGCCGCCGCCTCCGCCGGATCGGTGCGGAAGCCCCTGACCTTCACCTCGTCGTCGGCGCGCCCGAGGAAGTCCAGGGCGCCGTCGGGGAGTTGCCGTACGCGGTCGCCGGTGCGGTACATCCGGGCACCGGGCCGGTCGGAGAAGGGGTCGGGCACGAACCGCGCGGCGGTCGCGGCGGGGTCGTGCAGGTAGCCGCGGGCGAGCCGGGGGCCGCCGAGGAAGAGCTCGCCCACCACGCCCGGGGCGACGGGCCGCAGCCGCTCGTCGAGGACGTGGCAGGTCGTTTCCGCGACGGCGGTGCCGATGGGGAACGCGGCGCAGTGCTCGCGGTCCCACGCGGCGGCGTCCCCCAGGGTGCTGAAGGTGGTGTTCTCGGTCGGTCCGTAGCCGTTGACCAGCCGGGTGGCGGGGTGGGCGGCGGTGAAGGAGCGCGCGACGCCGGCCGGGACGGTGTCGCCGCCGGTGACGAGGGTGCGCAGGGTGCCCAGCGCCGGGCCGTGGTGGGTGGCCATGAGGCGGAAGAGCGGGGCCGTCAGCCAGGCCGTGGTGACCTGCGGCCGGGCCAGCAGGGCGGCCAGTTCGTGGAGGGCGAGGGGGTGGTGGTCCGCGGCCGTGATCCGGGCCCCGGCCAGCAGGGGGGACCAGATCTCGAACGTGGACGCGTCGAAGGCGAGGGTGGAGTGCAGGAGCACGCCGTCGTCGGGGCCCAGCCGCAGGGACTGCGCCCCGAGCGCCAGCCCGGTGATCCCCCGGTGGGTGACGCCCACGGCCTTGGGGGCTCCCGTGGTGCCGGAGGTGAACATGACGCAGGCCAGGTCGTCGGGGCCGGCCGGGGAGGCCGGCACCGCCGTGGTGGCCGGCTCCGTGAGGAGGGAGGGGATGGCGTACACGGGTACGCCCAGGTCCGCCGGGGCCGGGCCGTCGGCGCCGTCGGCACCCCGGGCGCCGTCGTCGGCGTGCAGGGCCAGGGCCGCCCGGGCCGTGCCGGCCATGAGCCGGACGCGGTCCGCCGGGTACCGGGGGTCCACCGGCACGTAGCAGCCGCCCGCCATCAGGACGGCCAGCATGGCGAGGACGGTCCGGCGGTCGCCGTGTCCGACGATCAGCACGGGAGTGCCGGGGGTGACGCCCTTCGCGCGGAGCGACGCCGCCGCGGCGCGCACCCGGGTCAGGAGCTCCCCGTAGCGGATCTCGCCGTACCGGTCGGCCAGCGCCACACGCTCGGGGAACGCCTCGGCCACGGTGGTGAAGCACTGCTCGATCCGGGGGTGCGGCGCGGTCGTCATCGTGCCCCCGACGGGTGCTTGCGGGCGGTGCCCAGGCCGGCGGTGCCCAGGCCGGCGGTGCCGGTACCGGGGTCGGGGTGCGGGGTGAACACCGCGCGCGGGCTGGGGTCCGGAGTCAGCGCGATGGCCGGTCGCAGCCCGGTCGCGGCCCGGTCGCCCCGCAGGGCGAACCGGCCGTGGGCGAGGATCGTGGCCGTGGCGAGCTGCGCCTCCAGCAGCGAGAACTGCCGCCCCAGGCACTGGTGGGGGCCCGCTCCGAAGGGGAAGTACTGCTGGACGGGCGGGCGCCGGCCCAGGAAGCGGTCCGGGCGGAACTCCTCGGGTGCCTCCCACAGGGCCGGGGAGCGGTGGATGGCGTAGGTGCTCGCCAGGACGAGGTCACCGGGATCGAGCCGTACGCCGGCCGCTTCGACGGGGGTGTCGATGCGGCGGAAGAGCGCCCACGCGGGCGGGTGCAGCCGCAGGGACTCCTCGACCACAGCCAGCGTGTACGGCAGGGTCCCCTGGGGGATCGACGGTGCGGCGCGCAGGGCGCCGAGGTCGGTGGCGCGGACCTCGTCGAGGGTGCGGGCCAGGGCCGGGGGCGAGCCGGCCAGGTTGTGGAAGATCCAGGTGAGCAGGGTGCCCATGGTCTCCACCCCGGCCACGAAGACCGACATCAGCTCCTCGCGCAGCACGTCCTCGGGGCGCTCGCCGGGCGTCTCCCCCCGCCGGCGCAGGGCGGCGACGAGCGACGGCAGGACCCCGTCGGCCGTGGCCGTCTCGGTCTCCCGGGCCGCCCGGTGCGCGATGAACTCCTCCAGCACCGCCCTGTCCCGCACGAACGCCTCGCCGTCCGCGTCGGTGACGGTGTCCGGGGCGAACAGCCGCCGGTCCAGGTAGTGGACGGCCGCGTCCACCGCCGAGGCCAGGCGCGCCAGTTCGGCGCCGGTCAGCTCCGGGTCCACGAGCCGGAGGATGATCTCGATGCTCAGCTGCTGGAGGGTGTGCCCGAGGTCGAACTCGCGGCCCGCCCCGGGCAGCAGCCGACGGCGCACGAAGTCCTCCGCGCTCTCCAGCACCAGGGTGTGCAGCGTCGCGACGGCCCGGGCCGAGAACATCGGGCGCAGCAGGGCGCGGCGGTGGCGCCACTGCTCCCCGGAGGCGACCACGAACAGTCCGCTGCCGACCAGTTCGCGCAGCAGCCCCCGGTGGTTGCGGGTGCCGTGGGCGAGGGCCGCGGCGGCGACGGCGGGCTCCGCCGCGACGATCAGCCGCGTGCCGTCCTCCAGCGGGACGGCGCTGACCGTCCCTTCGTCGCGCAGCCGCGTCATCAGCCCCAGGGGGTCGCTCCCGAGCTCCTGGTCGAACTCCTGGTGGCCGAGCGAACTCACGGTGATGCTCGCCATGGCTAACCCCGCCCCCCGGCGGACGCCTCCGCGTCTCCCGCGTCTCCCGCGTCGTTCACGGCTCCCGCGTCTGCCGCGTCTCCCGCGAGCGTGATGATCTGCTGGGAGTGGTCGTTCATCGTCCAGCCCTCGGCGGTGCGCACCGAGGTGCGCTGCTGCTCCGTGTAGCCCGCGCCCCGGTCGTGGAAGTGCCAGGCGTACGGCGGGCGGAGCAGCCGGCGTTCGACCGGGGTCCACTCCTCGTCCGGGAGGTCCTCGGGTACGGGCGCGGGGGCGGTGTGCTGCACCATGCCCGCGGTGTAGCGGCAGAAGACGACCCGGCGTTCGAAGTCGGCGGCCCAGGGCCAGCTGCCGTGGGTGGCGGTGTCCGCGAAGAGGACCACCGAGCCGGCCCTGACCGGGACGCGGGAGACCCAGTCGCCGACCTTCTGCCAGGTCTGGAAGTCCTCCGGGATCTCGAAGGCCGACTTGTGGCTGCCGGGGACCACGGCGAAGCCGCCCTGGTCGGCGAGGGCGTCGGTGAGGCAGAACGCGGCGATCATGTGCCCGCCGTAGATCCGGCCGTCGCGGACCTGGTAGGTCAGCGGCGGGTACTCCCAGGGGGTGTTGCCGTTGTGCAGGATCAGCGCTCCGGCGCCCTTGCGTGCGTAGAGCACCTGGCCCTCGTCGTAGCGCAGGTCGGGGCCGAGCACCTCCTCCAGGTAAGGCAGCACCTTCTCGTGGCTGATCAGGTCGCGCACCGGGCGCGGGGTGGTGTGGAGCGGCCCGGCGTTGGCGATGAACGGGTTGTACTGCTTCAGCAGCGGGTAGCCGAGCTTGTTCTCGCCGTCCCACAGGCCGTGGCCGTCGAGTGCGGCGTTGACGGAGGCGAGTTCCTGCGCGGAGAGGACGTCCTCCAGGACCAGGTAGCCGCGCAGGTCGAACAGGTACTTCTGCTCTTCGTCCATGACTCTTCCTTTTTTGTCGGAGAGCGGGCGGTGGGGCGCGGGCCCGGGGGAGGCACCGCGCGGGGGTACGGCTGGGGTGGAGCTCAGCTCCGGTCGGGTTCGAGCTCCGCCAGGGCCCGGGCGAGGTGCCCGCGCAGCTCGGCCTGGGTGAAGAGGCCGACGGCTCCGGTCAGGAGCACCGAGCACCCTCCCGAGCGGGTCGGTTGCACATGGAGGACGAGGTCCAGGTCCGCCCAGTGCTCGGGCACGGTGTCGTGGGGCAGGTCGTCCGGCACCACGGCCGGGTTCTCCTCCTGCCCGTGGACGACCAGCCCGGCCGCGCAGACCGGCGGCCGCAGCGCCGGATCGACCGGATCGGTGAGCTCGGCGATGTGCAGCAGCGGCAGGTCGGCGTGGTCCAGGGCGGACAGCAGCGCCCGGTGGGCGTGGCCGGCCCCGGTGGCGCCGAGCACCACGGGCAGCAGGTCGACGGCGCGGCCGACGAGCGATCCCTCGGTGGCCGCCGAGCGGTGGGAGACCGGCATGCCGATCGCCGTGGACGTGCCGCCCGAGATCCGGGAGACGATCCGGCCGAGCACGTCGAGGAAGGCGGCCGTGGTGGTCGTCCCCGCCGTCCGGCCCGCCTGCTGGAGGCGGGCGTACGCGTCGGCGGGCAGGAGGGAGCGCACCCCGTGGTTGCGGAAGGTCCTCGGGCCGACGCGGCGCCCGGCGAACGGATCCGGGGGGACCGGGCCCAGGCTCGTGCGCCAGTACCGTTCCAGCTCGGCGCGCCGGGCGGTGCGGCGGGCGGCCCTGGCACGGGCGTAGTCGCTGTAGCGCGGGGCCGGCCGCGGCAGGTCACGGCCGGCGAGCAGGGTGAGGAGCTCGTCGGCGAGGATGCCCACGGAGGCGCCGTCGCCCCGGTGGCGGGCCAGCCGCAGGAGCAGGTGCCGGACGGTGCCGTCCTCCCCGGTCAGCAGGACGACCTCCAGCCCCGGTGACCCGGCGGGCAGCGGCCGCTCAACCAGCGCGGTGTCCCAGTGGACCAGGGCGGGCCGGGCCGGCAGCGGGGCCACGGGGCAGGGCTGCCACCGGTCGTGCCGTCCGGGTCCGGCGGCTCCCGGTGCCTCCTCCGTCGTCCCGGGCGCGGCCTGCGGGGCCGGGGGCCGCAGCACCTCGTGCCGGGCGACCAGGGCTCGGACCGCCCGCTCCACGTCCCGCGGATCCACGGGGGCGTCGAGCCCGAGCAGCAGCGGGATCGGCGGAGCGGGGCGTCCCAGGGCCCGCTCCTGCTGGGCCACCAGGAGCTGTTCGGGGGTGCGGGAACCGTCGGAGGCGCCGGGCGGTGCCGCCTCCGCCTCCGGAGCCGCTTGCGCGAGCAACGTGCGGACCTCGGTGGCGAGTTCGGCGGCCAGCGGGTGCGTCAGCACCGTGCGCACGGGGACCTCCACCCCGAGGCGGCGGCTCAGCGCGGCGGCGATCCGGGCCGCCCCCAGCGACGCCCCGCCGAGGTCGTAGAGGTGGTCGTCCAGGGTGGCCGCCGGCCGGTCGAGCGCCGCCGCGAACGCCTCCACCACGGCGGCGGCCGCCCGGTCGTGGACGGCGGCGGGGCCCTCCGCCGTGCGCGCGGAGCGCGCCGCCGCCAGCAGCGCGCGGCGGTCCGCCTTCCCGTTGGCCGTCACCGGCAGCCTCGGGAGCACCCGGATCTCGCCGGGCACCATGTACGGCGGCAGGGTACGGGCCAGGTGGGCGCGCACCGCGGCAGGGTCCGGGGCGGGCTCGCCGGTGACGAAGCCCACCAGGCGGCTGACGCGTTCCCCGACGACCACGGTGGCCGCCTCCCGCACCCCCGGCGCGTCCACGAGGTGCCGGTCGACCTCCTCCAGCTCCACCCGGTGGCCGCGCACCTTGACCTGGTTGTCGCTGCGGCCGACGAACTGCACGCTTCCGTCGGGGTTCCACCGCACCCGGTCCCCGGTGCGGTACATCCGCGAGCCCGGGGGGCCGGACGGGTCGGGCAGGAACCGGGCCGCCGTCTCGGCCGGACGGCCCCGGTAGCCGTGCGCCACCCCGGTGCCGCCGATGTACAGCTCGCCGGTGACCCCGATCGGCACCGGACGCAGCGCGCCGTCGAGGATGTGCAGGCGCACGCCGGAGATGGGGTGGCCCACGGGGGCGGTGCCGTCGTCGGCCCCCGCCGCGCACCGGTAGGAGGTGGCGTCGATGCAGGCCTCGGACGGCCCGTACTGGTTGCGCAGTTCACCGCGGCCGACGCGCAGGTAGCGGTCGGCCTGCGCCGAGGGCAGCGCCTCCCCGCCGCAGAAGACGACCCGGGCCGGGAGCCGGCGCAGGTCCTCGTCGTCCAGGGCGGCGAGCAGGGACGGGACGACGTCGACCACGGTCGCGGAGTGCTCCAGGGCGGCCTCCACCAGGGCGGCCGGGCGCGTCCCGAGGTCGACGCCGGGGAAGACCACGCCGGCCCCGGCGACCAGCGGTCCGAAGCACTGCCACAGCGACGGGTCGAAGACCAGGGGAATGGTCTGGAGCACCCGGTCGGGGGCGGCGAGGCCGATCGCCTCGCGGCGCCAGGCGAGTTCGTTGGCCAGCGCCCCCAGCGGCACCGGGACGCACTTGGGCGTACCGGTCGTGCCGGAGGTGAACACGGCGTAGGCGAGGTCCTGCGGGCCCGTGCGGGCCACCGGCGGCACCGCCCCGGTGGCCGGCAGCTCCCGCACGCCCCCTCGGGGGAGCCGGATCGTCCGCGGGGCCCTCCCCGGCGCTCCGCTGTCGGCACCGCCCTCACCGGGGGCGTCGTGCCCGTCGGCGTCGGGCCCGGGGGCGTCGTGCCCGTCGGCGTCGGGCCCGGGGGCGTCGTGCCCGTCGGCGTCGGGCCCGGGGGCGCCGGCCGTGCGGACGAGGAAGTCCGCCCGGGCGCTGCGCAGCAGGGCGCGGCGGCGTTCCACGGGGTCGTCGGGGCGCAGCGCGATGATCCAGCCGCCGAGCCGCCAGACCGCCAGGGCCAGCGCCGGGTAGTCGACGCCCGCCGGCACCTCCAGGGCCACCGCCGAGCCGGGGCCGACCCCGGCCAGGGACAGGTGGGCCGCCGTGCGCCCGGTGAGCTCGTGCAGCGCCCGGTAGGTGAGGTGGCCGCCGGTGGCGTCCCCGACGGCGAACGCCTCGGGGGTGCGCCGCGCCCAGTCCGCGAAGGCGTCGTAGGGCAGGCGGGCCCCGGCCGCGGGCGGCGCCGTCGAAGCGGCGGCGATGACCGCGCGCTCGGCCGGGGCGCGCGCGTCCAGCGTGGCCAGCGGCGCGTGGGGGGCGGCGAGCGCGGAGGTGAGGCAGCGCCGGTAGGCCCGCCCGAGCCGGGTGAGGGCCGCGTCGGTGTAGTGCTGCGGGGAGCCGGTCAGCCGGACGACGGCGGTGTGGGCGTGTTCCGTCAGCTGCACGGTCAGCGCGCCCTGGTCGCCCTGGACGCGCACCGGCAGCGGAGTGACCGTGAGGGGGCCGGCCGGGCGCGGCCGGTTGTCCTCGCGGGTCAGGACGAAGGCGGCGGCGGGTACGGGTACGGCGGTGTCGTCGGAGGTCAGGGGGAGGGTCGGGTGCTGCGAGCCGGTCAGGAGTTGCTCGCCGGTCCGCCGGGCCAGCTCGGCGAAGCCCAGCGCGGGCGGCAGGGGCAGGATCAGGGGCATCGCGGAGACGAAGGCGCCCACGGTGAGGTCGTAGCGCTCCGCTGACCGGTTGGCGGTGGGAACGCTCACGGAGGCCGTCCGGGCGCCGGTGACCGCGCTCCAGGTGGCCGCGAACGCGGCGAGCCACACGGCGTGCGCGGTGCAGGCGTGCCGCCGGGCGAACTCGTGGACCTGCCGGGTGAGGTCCGGGGGCAGCGTCAGCTCGGCGTGCGGCATCCGGGCGGCCTGCTCCGGGGCGGCCCGTCCCGGTGTGGCCTGCTCCGTGGCGGCCTGCTTCGGGACGGCCCGCTCCGTGGCGGCCGGGTCGACGGCGAAGGGGAGTTCCGTCCCGTCGTCGGCGCGGGCGGCGGCGCGGGCCCAGTGGGCGGCGTGGGCGGCCAGCGCGGCCCGCCCGTCCGGCGACTGCTCCCAGTGGACGTAGTCGAGGTGCTGGGCGGCCGGCGCGGGGCGGGTGGAACCGGGGCCGTCCCCGGCGGCGTACGCGTCCAGCAGGTCGTCGATCAGCACCCCCAACGACCATCCGTCGCAGACGGCGTGGTGGAAGGTCAGGAGGAGGGTGTGCTGCCCCGGCCCCTGGGCCAGCAGGACGGCACGGACGTACGGGGGCCGGTCCAGGCGGAACGGGCGCGCCGCCTCGGCGTCGAGGACGCGGTCCCGTTCCGGCGCCCCCGAGGGCACGGGCCGTACCTCCAGCGGGATGCGGGCGGGCAGGTCGAACCGCTGCCGGGGCACCCCGTCCTCCTGGACGAAGCGGGCCCGCAGGGCCAGGTGGCGGCCGGCGAGGGCGTCCAGGCACGCGCGGAGCCGGTCGATGTCCAGCGGGCCGGTGAGCTGGAGGGCCAGGGGCACCGTGTAGGCCGCCGATGCGGCGGGGGACGCCTGCTCGGCGAGCCACATCCGGTACTGGGTGACCGAGAGGGGGTGGCTCCCGGTCACGGCCTCCGGGCGGGACGGGGGCGCCGGTGACGGTACGGACGGTGACGGTACGGCCGATGGCGGTACGGGCGCCGCCGAGGGGCCGCGCCCCCGGAGCCGGGCGGCCAGTTCGGCGCGTTGCCCGGGGGTGAGCCGGTCGAGGGGTGAGGCGGTCATCCGAGCTCCTCCGCGGCCTCGTCGAGGATCTGCTGGGCGATCAGGCGCTCCACCAGCGCGTGCTGGAGTCCGATGGACCGGGCTTGCAGCAGTTCGGCGACGGGGACGTCGACGCCGAACCGGCGGCTCATCCCGCGCGCCAGCCGGGCCACGGTGAGCGAGTCACCGCCCAGGTGGAAGAAGTCGGCCGTGTCGGGCACGTCGGTCACCCCCAGCTGTTCGGCCCACAGGGCGCGGAGGATCCCGGCGGGGGTGTCCTCGACGGGGTCGGCCGCCTCCCCGGCCGGGCCGTCGCGCCGGTCGGCCGGTCCGCCGGTGCCGGCGGACCCGGCGGGTGGTCCGGGCACCGGTACGGGCGCCGGGGCGACCGGCACCGGATGGCGCGGGCCGTGGAACGGATAGGTCGGCAGCGGGACGGAGCGCCCGGGGGTCTGGAGCGGCGAGAGGTCCAGGGCGAGGCCGGAGCACCACAGCCGGCCGATCGCCGTCAGCACCGGGCGGCCGGGGGAGGCGGCCGGGGCGGTGGCGGCCGGCGGCGCGCAGTCCAGCAGCGGGACGGCGGGCAGCCCGGCGGCTTCCGCGAAGCCGCTCAGCACCCGGCCGGGCCCCACCTCGACCGCGACGGCGTCGGGGAACTTCGCCCGCGCCGTCGCCAGCGCGTCCGCGAAGCGCACCGGCCGGCGGGCGGCCCCGGCGAAGTGGTCCGGGTCGGTGAGCGAGCCCTCGGGAAGCAGCTGCCCCTGCGTGTTCTCGATCCACGGCAGGGCGGCGGGGCGCACCTCGGCGGCCGTCGGTGTGCCCCGCAGCGCCTCGGCCGCCGGTTCGATCAGCGGGGAGTGGAAGGCGCGGGTCGTCCGCAGCACCTTGGCCGTGTACCGGCCGCCGATCCGCTCCCGGAAGGCCGCCACCGCCTCGGCGGACCCGGCGAGCACGGTGCTCGTGGCGGCGTTGACCGCCGCGACGCTCAGCGCGGCGCCGGTCTCGGCCAGCAGGGCCCGGGCCTCGGCCTCGCCGCAGGCCAGGGAGACCATCGCGCCCGGGGCGCAGTCCTCCATCAGCAGGGCCCGGCGTGCCACGAGACGGGCGGCGGCGTCGAGGGGGAGCGCGCCCGCCAGGGTCGCGGCCGTGACCTCCCCCAGGCTGTGCCCGAGCAGCGCGCACGGCACCAGGCCCAGGGCGAGCAGCGCCGTCCCGGCGGCGTACTCGACGGCGAACAGCGCGGGCTGGGCGAGCGCCGTGCGGGCGAGCCGTCCGGCGGGGAAGGCGGCGTCGTGCAGCGCCTCGCCCACCTCGCGGGCGAGCTCGGGGGAGAAGGCGGCCAGGCAGGCGTCCAGTGCCTCGGCGAAGGCGGGCAGGGCGGCGGCGAAGGGTGCCGCCATGCCGGGGAACTGCGTCCCCTGCCCCGGGAAGAGCAGCAGCGCCGGGGCGGCGTGCGCGGCGGGCTCCGGGGCCGCCTCGGCCGGGGCCCGCAGCGCCGCCACGACCTCGGCCGCGCTCGCGCCCACGGCCGCGGAGCGGTACGGGAGGACCGCCCGCCGGGTGAGGGTGCGGCCGACGTCCGCCGGCGCGGGCGCGGGTTCGGCGTCCGCCAGGTGCGCGGCGAGCCGCTCCCGCATCCGGGCGAGGGCCCGCGGGTCCTTCGCGGAGAGCACCACCAGCCGCTCCCGCCCGGACGCCGGGGCGGGCGGCGCGGCGGCCGGCTCCGGCGGCTGCTCCACCAGCAGGTGCACGTTGGTCCCGCCCACGCCGAAGGAGCTCACGGCGGCCCGGCGCGGCTGCGGGCCCCGCCACGGTCCGGCCTCGGTGGGCAGGAACAGCGGCGAGTCCTCCCGTTCCAGCAGCGGGTTGGCCCGGCTCAGCCCGGGAATCGCGGGCACGTACCCGTGCCGGAGCACCAGCAGCGCCTTCACCAGTCCGGCGAGTCCGGCGGCCGCGTCGAGGTGGCCGATGGTCGCCTTGAGCGCGCCGACCGCGATGCTGCCGGGAGCGGCGCCCAGCGACCGGTACACCGAGGAGGCGGCGGACCACTCGATGGGGTCCCCGATGCGGGTGCCGGTGCCGTGGCTCTCCAGGTAGCCGACGGACGCGGCGTCCACGTCGGCGGCGGCGAGCGCGGCGCGGATCGCCTGCTCCTGACCCGCCGCCGAGGGCGCGAGGAAGCCCGTCTTGGCGGTGCCGTCGTTGTTGACGGCGGAGCCCAGCAGCACGCCGTGCAGGGGCTGCGGGCCGTCCGCCACGTCCTCGTGGCGGCGCAGGACGATGCCGAGCGCCCCCGAGCCGCCGACGGTGCCGTCCGCCGAGGCGTCGAAGGGCCGGCAGTGCCCGCTGAGCGACATCACCCCGCCCGCGATGGCGAGGTGCCCCGCCTGGGGGGCGTTGGCCGAGGCGGCGAGCACCAGGGCCTGGTCGCACTCCCCGTTGTTCAGCGCCTGGGCGGCCAGGTGGACCGCGACGAGGGAGGAGGAGCAGGCCGTGAGGACGGTCAGCGCGGGCCCGGTCAGGCCCAGTTTGTAGGCGATGCGCGTCGCGAGGAAGTCGCGTTCGTTGACCAGGAGCGCCTCCTCGAACTCCGGGGGCGCCAGCGAGCCGGAGGCCAGGAGCGTCCGCAGGTGACCGCTGCCGCTGGCGGCCGCGTACACCGCCGTCCGCAGCCCGTCGCCGGCCGTGACGCTGTGGCCGGCGTCCTCCAGAGCGGCCCAGGCGCACTCCAGCAGCAGCCGGTGCTGCGGGTCCATCAGCCCGGCCTCGCGGGGGCTGACGCCGAAGAACTCGTGGTCGAAGCGGTCGGCATCGTCGAGCGCCCCGTGGACGGGAACGTAGGCCGGATCGTCGGCGAGCGGCGCGGGGACGCCACGGGCCGCCAGCTCCTCCCGGCTCAGCCGCCGGGTCAGCACCCGTCCGTCGCGCAGGGCCCGCCACAGCTGGGCCGGATCGGCCGCTCCGGGGAAGCGCCCCGTCATGCCGGTCACGGCGATGTCGAGGGAACGGTCGCGGTTCATCGGTCGGCCTCCTGGGCGCGGCGGTCGCGGAGCGTACGGGCCGCGTCGCCGCGGCGGCGACGGGGCGTACCGGCTGAGGGCGGTGGTTCCGCGCCGGGGGCGGGCGGAGCGGCCGTCGCGCCGGCTGTCGCGCCGTCCGGAGCGTCGGACGGCCGGGCCGGCCGGGCCAGTCGGGCCGCGAGGTCGGCGACGGTGCTGTGGCGGAAGAGGTCGAGGATCGGCAGCCGGACGCCGGTGTGCCGGTGCAACGCCTCCTGAAGCGTCGGGACCAGCAGTGAGTGCCCCCCGAGGTCGAAGAAGTTGACGTCGCCGGGGACGTCGGCGACGCCCAGGACCTCCCGCCACGCCGCGGTGACCGCCGCGTGGCCGGGCGGCACGTCCCCGGCGGGCCGGGCGAGCGCCGCGGCCCGGAGCCGGGCCGCCTCCTGCTCCAGGGCCCGCCGGTCCACCTTGCCGTTGGGGGTGACCGGCAGCCGCTCCAGCCCGTGGACCGCGGCGGGGACCATGAACTCCGGCAGGAGTTCGGCGACTTCGCGCCGTACGGCGTCCGGCCGCGCGCCGCCGGTGACGAAGCCGACCAGGCGTGCGCCGCCGTCGGCGACCACGGCGGCCTCCCGGACGCCCTCGGCGCCGCGCAGCGCCGCCTCCACCTCGGCGGGCTGCACCCGGTGGCCACGGATCTTGAGCTGGTGGTCCAGCCGGCCGACGAAGGCGAGCGACCCCGGCGCCTGCCACCGCACCCGGTCGCCGGTGCGGTACATCCGGGCCCCGGGCTCGCCGCCGAACGGGTCGGGCAGGAAGGCGTCGGCCGTCTCGGCGGGCCGGCCGACGTACCCCCGGCCCACGCCCGCGCCGCCGACGTACAGTTCGCCGTCGACCCCCGGGGGGACGGGGCGCAGGGCGTGGTCCAGGACGTAGAGGCGGTAGCCAGGCACCGGGCCGCCGATGTCGACGGCCTCCGGCCCGTGGTAGCGGCGGTAACTGGCCCAGACGGTGGCCTCGGTGGGCCCGTACTCGTTGACCAGCGCCACCCGTGGCAGGACGGCGAAGTGGCGCCGCAGCAGTTCCTCCGGGAGCGGTTCCCCGGCCGTGACGACCTCGCGCAGGCTCCGCACCACGGTGGAGCCGGCCCGCTCGACGGCGGTGAGCAGCAGGGCGTGGAGCGAGGGCACGCACAGCAGCCGGGTGACCTCGTGCCGGGCGATCAGGGCGAGAAGCGCCTCGGGGTCGCGGACCTCATCGTCGCTCGCGACGACCAGGCGGCCACCGGCCGACAGCGTTCCCCAGATGCCGGCCGCGGCCGAGTCGAACGCCGCGGGCGAGAGCAGCAGGAAGACCGGCCGCCCCGGGTAGACGGTGCGGCGGGCGGCCGTGGAGGCGGCCAGCGTGCCGTGCTCGATCACCACGCCCTTCGGCCGCCCGGTCGTCCCGGAGGTGTAGATGACGTAGGCGGGGTCGTGCGGTCCGGGCGGGAGGGGGTCGGCGGGTCCGGCACTCCGATCGGCCCCCGGCTCGTCCCCCGGCTCGGCGGTCGGCTCGGCGGTCGGCTCGGCGGCAGGCTCGGCCCCCGGCTCGGCGGCCGGGCGCAGGGGGACCAGCGGCAGCCCGAACGACGCCGCCCGCCCGGCCATGGCCGCGTCGGTGACCACGGCGCGGGCCCCGCAGTCGGCCAGGCACGCCGCCATGCGGGAGTCGGGGTGCCGGGGATCGAGCGGGACGTACGCGGCACCGGCGAAGTGCACGCCGAGCAGCGCGGTCATCAGGCCCGCGGAACGCTCGGTCAGCACCGCCACCCGGGCGCCCCGGCCCGCGTCCCGGGCGGTCAGCCGGGCGGCGAGGTCCAGGGCGTCGGCCCGCAGCCGCCCGTACGTGATCCGCTCGCCCCCGCCGACCACGGCGGTCCGGTCCGGCGCCTGCCGGGCGATCCGGGCGACGAGTTCGCTCACCGGGACGGCCGGCGCCGACGGCTCCGGGCCCCGCCCCCACTCCAGGGGGAGGCGCCCCGGGTCCAGCGCCGCGGGGAGCGCGGCCGGTGCGGCGGGCCCGGCCGCCAGCGCGAGCAGTGCGCCGCGGATCCGCTCGGCCAGGTGCGCGGCCTGCTCCGTCGTCCACCGGTCGGTGCGGTGGAGGACGTCCAGCCGGGCGCCGTCGGGCGTCTCCCGGACCAGGATCTCCAGGTCGTACTTCGCGATGGCCGGCGGGATCTCCACCGGGTGGGCGCGGAGCCCGGGCGGCGCGGCCGGCGCCGTGGCGGGCGGCTCGTGGTCGATCAGCACCTGGAACAGGGGGGCCTGCCCCGGAGCGGACCGCAGGCCGAGCTCGCGGACGAGTTCGTCGAAGGGGTGCGCGCGGTGCGCGTGCGCCCGCAGGAAGGCCTCGTGCGCCTGGGCGACCGCCTCGCCGGCGGTGCCGCCGGGGCGGGGGCGCAGCCGTACCGGGACGGGGTTGACGAAGAGGCCGACGGCCCCGTCGAAGCCGGGCGGCCGGACGTCCATGGTGGTGCCGACCAGGACGTCGCCCGCCGCGCCGTACCGGTCGGCCGTCACCGCGAACGCCGACAGGACGAGGACGAGCACGGTGGTGCGGTGGGTCCGCGCGGCCTCCGTCACGCGCCGCCACTGCGCCGCGTCCAGCGGGACGCCGACCGCCGCCGCGGTGCGCCGGAGCGGGCCCGGCCTGGGCGGCCCGCCGAGGGCGACGGGCGAGTGGGCGGACACGCCGGCGAGTTCCTCGGCCCAGAACCGGCGCAGCCGTTCGGCCTCGGCGGGCGAGGGCCCGGGGACGGCGCCCGCCGGGGCGGGCGGAAGCGCCGGGCCGCCGGCCAGCCGGCTCAGCAGCTGTTCGGTGATCAGCTCCGTGGAGCGGCGGTCGAGCACGAGGTGGTGGCCGACGAAGACCAGGACGTGCTCCTCGGGGGCGGTCCTGAGCACCCGCAGCTCGACCAGGGGCTCCTCGAACAGGTCGAAGGGCCGGTGGGCCGCGCGCCGCAGGTGCTCCGCCAGGGCGTGCCCGGGCACGTCCCGCACGTTCACGCCGAACGCCGTGAGGGGCCACTGCCCGCGCCCGGGGGCCACGTCGTCGTCGATGACCCGCAGCCGCGTCTCGGGGTGGGCGGCGAGCACGTCGCGCCAGGCCGTCTCCAGCCGCGCGGGATCCAGCGGACCGCTCAGCCGCAGCGCCCAGTACACGGTGAACTCATGGCTGTCCGGCTCCGCCCGGTGCAGCAGCCACAGCCGCCGCTGAGCGGCCGACAGACCGGCGGGCGCCGCCGTGGACGGGCGCTCGCCGCCGGCGGGCACGGCCCGCGCGACCAGGTGCCGCAGCCCTTCCGGTGTGGGGTCGCCGAAGAACGAGGCGAGGTCGACGCGCACTCCGCACTCCTGGTTGACCTCGGCGACGAGGCGGGCCGCGTCCAGTGAACTCCCGCCGCAGGAGAAGAAGTTGTCGCCGTCCGAGGCGGGCGGGCGGCCGAGCGTCAGCGCCCAGAGCCGGACCACGGGGTTCGCGTCGCCGTCCGGCGGCCGCACGGGCGCGGGCGCCGGCAGGGCGCGCTCGTCGACCTTTCCGCTGAGCGTGAGCGGGAACGCGTCCACGACCTCGATGTGTGCGGGCACCGCGGCGGGCGCCAGCCGCCGGGCCGCGAGGCCGCGCAGCTCCCCCGGCACCGGGGCGGGCCCGGGGCGGCGGGGGGTGACCCAGGCGAGGAGCCCGGCCGTCCCGATCGGGCCCCGGCGTGCCACGTAGGCGTCCTGGACGCCCGGCATGCCGCGCAGCACCTCCTCCACCTCGTACGGGTCGACCCGCTGGCCGCGCACCTTCAGCTGGTGGTCGGTCCGGCCGTGGTAGATCAGGTGCCCGTCGGCGCCGAGGGTGACGCGGTCCCCCGTGCGGTACATCCGGGCGCCGGGTGTGGGGGCGAAGGGGTCCGGGAGATAGCGCTCGGCCGTCAGCGCGGGGGCGTTGAGGTAGCCGCGGGTGACCAGCGGGCCGGCGAGGTACAGCTCGCCGCGGGAACCGACCGGCACGGGGCGCAGGTCGGCGCCCAGGACGTAGGCCGAGGTGCCGTCGAGGGGCCGGCCGATGCTGGGGGTCCCGTACTCGTCGAAGCCGCACCACGTGGTCTGGATCGTGGCTTCGGTCGGCCCGTAGCCGTTGGATCCCCGGACACCCAGCTCGCTCAGCCTGCGCCAGGTCGTGGCGTCGACCGCCTCGCCGCCGAAGTCCAGCTCCAGGCCCGTCCGCCGGAGCATCTCCTCCACGCCGAAGGGGCGCATGGCGGCGAACATCGACGGCGAGGTGCTGAGCAGGCGCACGTCGTTGCGCTCGACCCACTCCACCAGCGCCTGCGGGTCGCGGTAGGTGGCCTGGTCGGCCACCACCAGGCAGCTGCCCCGGAAGAGGTAGAGGAGCTGCTGGAAGAAGACGTCGAAGGAGACGGCGGCGGTGACGCCGACCCGGGCGGCCCCGGCGCCGGCCGGCTGCGCGTCGACCAGGACGGCGAGGCCCCGGTGCTCGACCATGACGCCCTTGGGGCTGCCGGTGGTGCCCGAGGTGTGCAGGACGTACGCCAGGTCGTGGGGGCGGGCGGCGTCCTCGGTGGCCAGGGTCCCGGCGTGCGTATCCTCGGTGGCCGCAGTCCCGGCGTGCGTGTCCTCGGTTTCCGGGGTCTCGTCGACGAAGGTGAGCGAGGGGTCGAGCCGGTGGCGCGACGCGGGATCGCACAGCACGACCCGGGTGCCGGTGTCCGCCACGACGTACGCGAGACGGGAGTCGGGCTGGGAGGGGTCGAGGGCGACGACGTGGGCCCGCACCCGCCACGCCGCCAGCACGGACGCGACCAGGGCGACGCCCCGCTCGCGCAGGACGCCCACCGCCGTGCCCGGGCCCGCGCCGTGGCGGCGCAGGGCGGTGGCGAGCCGGGTGACCTCGCGGTCCAGGCCGGCGAAGGTGAGGAGGTCGTCGCCGCACCGCACCGCCGGCCGCCGGGGTTGTGCGCGCACCCAGGTGTCGAACCGGTCCATGAGGGGCTGGGCGTGCTCCGACGGATCGGTCGGCGCGACGATCAGGGACGGCGTCGCCGCGCTCGTCGAGCGGGGCAGCGGCGCCCCGGGGTCGCGGGCGAGGGCGAGCAGGGCCCGGCGGTAGACGGCGAGCAGGTCGGCGGCGGCCGCGTGGGTCGTGCCGCCGCGCATCCGGCGGGTCACCGTCACCGAGGCGTCGTCCGCCCGTAGGCAGAGGTCGAATTCGAGGTCGAAACGCGTGAGGCCGTTCGTCGCGGGAGGGGACCCGGTCGAGGGATCGGCGTCCAGCGAACGGACGGTGATGCCGTCGAGTGCCGGCCCCGGGAGCGGATCCCGCAGCTGGAAACTGACGGTGAGCCCGGGCGCCGCGGCGTCGAAGAGGTCCGCGCTCTCGATGATCGGCTCGTGCGCGTGGGACAGCGCCTCGGCGACCGTCCGCCGCACACCGTCGCAGAGCTCGGCGCCGGAGGCGCCCGAGGGCCACCGCTGGCGCAGCGGGACCATCCGCGCGAAGCAGCCGACCAGCGACACGGTGGCCGGTGTCCGGGAGGCGAAGGGGGTGGCGACCATGATGTCGGGGGCGTTGCCCTGCGTCGCGAACGCCGCGTAGAGGGCGGCGAGTCCCAGGAGGTACGGGGTGACGCGCAGGCGGCGGGCCGCCGCGCGCACCGCGTCGGCCTCGTCGGGGGGCAGCGGGAGCACCAGGACGTCGGCTTCGGCCGTCCGGGGGCCCGGGGTGCGCGGCAGGGCCTCCGGCCACTGGGCGTCCGCCAGTTCGAGGGGCCAGAAGCGGGAGGGTTCGGTCGGTGCGGGCGGTTCCGGTACCGGTGCCGGTGCCGGTGCCGGGGTGACGGGGGGCCCGCCGGCGGTGCGGGCGCCGTACGCGGCACCGATGTCCACCAGCACGTTCTCCAGTGACGCCCCGTCGCACGCGATGTGGTGCACCAGGAGGGAGAGCACGTGGTGGTCCGGCCGGTGCCGGAACAGGTCGACGCGGACGGGGCAGTCCCGTCTGAGGTCGAACCGGTGGCGCCCGAGGGGCGCCCAGGGCGCTGCGCCGGCCGCCGCGCCGGTGTCCACCGTGGTCCATCGCGGCCGTGGCGCGCCGGGGACCCAGGAGGGCACGCCGTCCTCGTCGACGAGCCGGCGGGCGAACACGGGGTGCCGGGCGACGGTCTCCTCGACGGCCTCCTTCAGGGCCTGCTCGTCGAGCTTCCCGCGCAGTTCCCAGACGCGGTGGATGTTGAAGGACTCCGGCTGGTCCCGACAGGTGAGCCAGATACCGAACTCCGGGGCCGAGAGCGGGAATGCGAATTCGGTGTCCGCGGCCGGACCCGAATTCGCGACCAGGTCGCTCCTGTCCACTTCGGTTTCCCCTTCCGTACGGGCTGGCGGCACTCGGCCGGTGGTCCGAGTGGGGTGTCGAGAAGAAGAATGAGGCTGCGCGGCCATCCGGAACGGAGCCCGCAAACACAAGAGGTTCGCCCGCGAGCGGGTGGGAGCCGGCGCCGCGAAATGACCTGGAGGTGCGTCGGCGCTCTCGGGACCGGCGTCCCGGGCCGGACCTCCGGCAGGCCGGGGTCCGTTCATGAGGCGAGTCTGTAGGCGCCCTGGGAAGTTTTCAAGAACGAGTAAAGAGGATGTCTCATTCTCGCAGGTGCCGGGGACATGACATTCCGGACATAGACCTTCCCCCGCCCCTTCCGTCACCGAATCCGGTGCTTTCGCCGGCGTTCCTGCCGCCTCGGGGCCCGCGCAAGGGTGCACTTCGGGGCGAACCGCACTGTTGATTTGGGTGAAACCTGTGGATCTTGCGAAGGTTGGTTGAAGAACCTAATGTGGCCCGGTAAACCGGCTTCCGGCCCGGATGGGCGCACTTCCCGAGGACTGGCAGGCAATATCTCGACAGGGAGATCTCATGGGTCTGCAATTCGGCTTCTGTTTCGGTACCTCGTTGCGCCATGACGTGACGCGGGACCACTTGTGGAAATTGCTCGACGCGGTGGAGCAGTACGGGTTCGATTCGTTCTGGTTCTACAACAACAACGGGGACGACATGCCCCCGCCGCTCGAGCTGGCACGGGAAGTGGCCCGCCGGACATCCGCCCTGGTATTCGGCCCGCACGTCCTGGTCGCCGCCGGCCTGGAACCGTCCGCCGTGGTCCGCGAACTGACGGAGCTGTACCGGCGGTCCAACGGCCGGTTCGTCGCCCAGCTCGGCATCGGCGGCCCCCGCGAGGCCCTCATCCGGGACCCGGCCGAAGCCGCCGCCGCGCTGGAGGACATCCTGCGCCGCCTGCGCAGCCTCGCCGGGGAGTCCGCCGGTGAAGCCGGTGGCAGCGGCCCGACCGGGGTGCCGCCGGTGTGGCTGGGCGGAGGCCGGGAGCGGACCGTACGGCGCGTCGCCGCCCTCGCGGACGGCTGGGTCCCCGCGTTCATCACCCCCGCCGAGTACCGCCGGCGCCTGGCGGTCCTCGACGAGGAACAGCGGCGCCTCGGCCGCACCGGGCACATCACCCGCGCGGTACAGCTCGTCTACGTGCCGCCGGTCATCGACACCCCCGAGCTCCGGCGCGAGCTGGACGCCGAGGTCTCGGCCCACAAGCAGGGCTGCACCAGCCGCGACGTCTACGCCGTCGGCGGCGACCGGGCGCTGCGCGAGCGCCTCGCCGAGTTCGCGGACGCCGGCGTCGAGCACGTCATCCTGGTCCCCGCCCGCGCGGTCCCCGATTGGGAGGCCGAGATCGCCCGGCTCCACCACACCGTCACCACGCCGTCCGACGACAGGCCTTAGCCGGTCGCCGACCGCCCGGCCCCGGCGGTGGCCGCCACCGAACAGCCGCGCGGACACCGCCGAGGACGGCGGGCGGCTCCCGAGCACGCCCTGACGGCCGCCCGCCGGCCGGCCGCCGAGGACCCGCTCGCCCCCGGCCCGTTCGCCGTCGTCCTGGCGGCGGCCCGGGGAGCAGCGCGGCCGGCCCGCCGCCCGGCGGGAGGTGCCGCGCACGCCGCCGACGCCACCCGCTGCCGGACGTCCGGGACGCGGCAGCGGAGGTCCACACCGACCCGGCGTGAGCGCTGCCACGGTGCCGGTGCGCGGGGCCTCCCGGGCGCCGGCGGCCCGGCTCGGCCGCTGGTCGGCCGCCGCCGGGCGTCGGTGAAGGGGACGGGCTCGCCGGTGACGGCGCCGACCGGCGCCCCGCCCGGGGGGCGCCCCAACCGGGGGTGGCGCCCCTTCAGTGGGTGGCGTCGGCGGCGATGCCGACGAGCTGGCGGATCGCGTGGCCCCCGGCGGTCGCGGCGATCAGGACGCCGAACACGACGCCGGTGAAGACCGTGAAGGCCTCGTCGCCGCGGCTGCGCGCCTCGGTGCGGCGGCGCAGCCGCATGACGATGAGGATCGCGACGAACGCCGTCGCGCTGATGGTGTACTCCATTGCCCGCCTCCGGCCCAGTCAGTGACGTTCCGTGACGCCACGGTCACCCGCAGCTCACTGCCATTCGGGTGAGCATGCCAGAGCGGCCCGGCGCCCGGGGCGGGTTCGGGGAAAATCGCGCACCCCGGCGGGCGGTCCGGACCGGGTGTGATCTATCCCACTGTCACCGGATTCCGTCCGCCGAGCCGCCGCTCCGGCCCTCCGTGTGCGGGGGCGGCCCGCCGCGGACCCCGCCGACCTGCGGGATCGCGGCGCCGGGCGGATGGTCCGCCGGGCTGGCCAAGCTGGCCGGTTCCCGCCACGGCGGCGGATGTCGTTCAACCGGTTCCCCTTGTTCATCCGTTGGTCATGGGACAGCCGGCCGCCGGTGAGCGGCCGAACGGGACGTCGAACCGCGCGTCCGAGGAGAGGGGACCAACGATGGGGCGAGTACTGGACCACCTGGTGGGGGACGCCGACGCGTTCGCCGGGGCGCTGGAGGAGCGCAGGCCGCGGGTGTTCCGCACCGCCGGGTGGCCCGCCGGGCTGCCCCGGCCGGGCGAGCTGGACGCCGTCCTGCACGGCGGTCTGCTGCGGGTGCCGTACGTGGAGATGGTGAAGGACGGCGAGGTCGTCGAGCCGGAACGTTTCTGCGCCGCCCGCACGGTGGCCGGGCGTCGCGAGGACGGCTGGGCCGACCCCGAGCGGATCACCGCCCTGCTGGCCGAGGGCGCCACCCTGCTGCTGCCGCAGCTGGACCAGTGGTACGCCCCGGTGCGCGCGCTGGCCACCGACATCGCCCTCCAACTGGGCCGCCGCACCGAGGTGTTCTGCTTCGCGACGGGCGCCGGCCGGCGCGGCCTGGACGTGCACCGCGACGACGCCGACGTGCTGGTCGTGCAGCTCGCGGGGCAGAAGGAGTGGACCGTCCACGAGGCGCCGGCGGACGGGCGCTGGCGCCCGGGGCTCGCCCCGGAGCCGGGGCCGGTGGCGCTAAACACGGTGCTCGCCCCGGGCGAGGTGCTGTACGTGCCGCGCGGCGCGCCGCACACCGCGACGGGTCGTCAGGGACTGTCGGTGCACCTCGCGTTCACCGTCCGGGAGGTCGGCACCGGACGGCTGCGCGCCGCGGTCGGCGAGTTCCTGGCCGCGGGCACCTCCCCCGGCTCCGGAGCCCGGGGTGCCGGCGACCAGCGCGCCGGCGACCGAGGCGGCGCTGCCCGGACCGGCGACCTGCCCGACCGCCCCGGGACGGCCGCCGAGCTGCTGGCCGCGGCCGCCGAGGTGCTGCGACTCAGCCGCGAGCGCCTGGCCGAGCTGACCCCGGAGGAACTGCTGCGCCTCGCGCGCGGACCGCTCCCCGAGCCGGCGCCGGACGCCCCTCGCGCACCGGGGCCGCTGGGCGGTTGAGCGGGAAAACACGGCCGGGGGGGGGGGGGGGGGGGGGGGGGGGGGGGGGGGGGGGGGGGGGGGGGGGGGGGGGGGGGGGGGGGGGGGGGGAGGGGGAGGGGTGGGGGGGGGGGGGGGGGGGGGGGGGGGGGGAGGGAGGGA
>NZ_JBVITE010000011.1:0-183696 GCF_055575155.1 Kitasatospora sp. NPDC034533 | reverse complement strand
CGCCGACGCCAGCACCAGGCCCGGACCAGCCACTACAAGCGACGAGGCCACAGCCCGACGGCTGAAGCCCCGTCATGCTAAGCACCGTTGCAGTACTAGGGACGGCGGAGGAGCGCTTCGAGTTCCTCCGCGGCGCGGCCCAGGGCGCTGCGCGTGGGGTCGTGCGGGGTGACCGGGTTCGTCGGGATCGCTGGGTCTTTCGGGTTCGCCGGGTTCGCTGGGTTCGCCGGGGTGGTCGGTGGCTGGTGCGCCCGGGCGGCGGCCGTCAGTTCGTCCAGTGAGCGGCGGACCCGGTCTACCTCCGCCGGGTCCGGCACCCGGCCGCCGTACCGGATCTGGGCCGCGAACGCCGCCACCGCGCCGCCCAGCCGCTCCAGCGCCGCGGTCGCCGGCAGCCAGCGCTCGGCGAGCCGGCCGGTGGGCGGCGGCTCGGACAGCCCTTGCCGCACCTCCTGGCGGGCGTCCGCCAGCGAGCGGTAGGCCGTGCGGCGCAGCCACACGTGGGCGGTGCCGGGCTCGGGCGCGGTGCCTGGGGTGGGGGCCTTTCCGGTGGTGGTGTCCCTGGCGGCCTCCTTGACGACGGCGTCTGCGACGACGGCGTCTGCGACGACGGCGTCCTTGACGGTGGCGTCTGCGACGGCGGCGTCTGCGACGACGGCGTCGAGGTAGGCCCGCAGGGCCGTCGTCGCGGCGACCAGCCTGGGCTCGATCCGGTGGCGCGGGCGCTCCGGCCACAGCAGGTAGCCGAAGAGCAGGACGATCGCACTGGCCAGCACCGAGTCCAGGACCCGGGGCCAGGACTCGGCGGCGCCGCTCTGGCCGCCGAGTTGCAGCAGGATCAACGCCATCGGCGTCATCACCACGGTGTTCAGTCCGTAGTGCGCCGCCGTCGCGTACGGGAGCAGGGCCACGCAGAGCGCGGCCATCGCGGTCAGTGCCCACTCGTCGGTGGTGGCCATCAGCAGCGCCGCGGTCACGGCCACCCCGAGCACCGTGCCGATCGACCGGCTCACGGCGCGCAGGAACACCGAACCGAGGTCGGGCTTGAGCACGAAGGCGATCGTCATGGGCACCCAGTAGCTCTTGCTGAGCGGGTAGTTGGCGGTGACCGCCGAGCCGACCGCGATGCACAGCGCGACCCGCAGCCCGTACCGCGTCGATCCCCGGGACAGCAGCCGTGCCCGCAGCCGCCAGGGGTCCGGCGGGGGCCCGGGGGCGGTGCCCAGCCGCGCGTCACGGCCGGCCACGGTGTCGGCGGCGGCGCGCAGCGCCACGTCCAGGGCCTGTCGCGAGGGGGTGTCGGGACGCCAGTCGGGGACGGTGACCTCGCCGCTGCCCCGGCGCACGGCGGCCGCCAGCCGGTTCGGCACCTCCGCCACCTCCGGCGGGACGGGGCGGCGGGCCCACAGCAGTCCGGTGGCCGCCTCGGTGGCGGCGAGGGCGGCCTCGTACATCAGGTTGCGGCGGTCCCGCGCGTCCTGTTCGGCGGGCGCGCCCCGGCGGCCCGGCGCCTTTCGGAGGTTTCGTACGCCTCGACGGCCCGGTGCGCCGCGACGGTCCCGTCCGCCTCCGCGGTCCGTGCCGAGCAGGTCCTGGAGCTGGTTCAGCCGCGCCGTCAGCACCTGGCGCGAGTCGGGCGCGCGCGGCCCGCCCAGGTCGGCGAGGGTGCGGCCGAGCGCGTCGTACGCGGCGGCCAGCGCCCGGTTGCGCGGATCCGCGGCGGGCCGGTTCGGCACACCCGCGGGCAGCCCGAGCAGCACCACGAACGCGGCACCGACCGGCATCATCGGCGCCGCCGCCCACCACGGCTGCGGCAGCGGCATCCCGCTGCCCAGCGCGGCCGACACCAGCAGCAGCATCCCGGCCGCCGAGCCGCGCGGGCCGGTCGCGCTCAGGGCGCCGGAGGCGAAGGCGGTCAGCGTCAGCGCGAGACCGAGGACTAGGCCGTCCACGTCGGCGTGCTGGAGGGCGGAGCCGATCAGCATGCCGACCGAGGAGGCGAGAACGGCCGTCCCGATCCGGGCCGCCCGCTGCCCGTTCGGCTCGGCGCGGTCGTTCATCGTCGCGTGCATCGCCCCGAGGCCGGCGAACACCCCCAGGTCCAGCCGGTGCGCCAGCAGCCCCACCGCCAACGGCACCGCCATCCCCACCGCCGCCCGCACCATCAGCCCCACCGGCAGGGGCGGCCGCGTGGGCCGTACGGCACGGGCCCACCAGGTCGTGGCATCGGGGGAGCTCATCGGGTCACGTCCATTCCGCGGCCTTGGGTCGCTGCTGTGCGACATTGCGCGGCAGATGGGGCGTACCCGGCCAGTCTAACCAGGGCCGTACCGGCAGCCGGTACGTGTCAAGTTCGTACCGATCGCGTACGGGCGGGCCAAGGGCCCTGCCGGTCCGACAGAGGTGGTGGCTACGATGACGGAGACGGAAACCGCCCACAGGGCGGGCGGTCCGCCGACCAGGACGGTACGACCCAGAAGTTGACGGTGTGTTGCGGCCCGATGGCCCCCCGGGAACCCGGGGCCGGCCGGCCGTACGGGGGAGAGGTGAACTGCTGTGGCAGGCAATGGTGCAACAAGTTCGGGGACGCCGACTCCTTCGGCGAGCCCTTCGCCCAGTCCGACGCCGACGCCCTCGGCGGGCCCTTCGCCGAGCCCGTCGCCCAGTCCGGCCCCGAGCCCCTCGCCCAGCCCCTCGCCGAGCCCTTCGGCGAGCTCCACGCCCAACCCGTCGTCGAGCCCCGCGCCCAGCCCTTCGGGCACCGACCCGAACGCGCAGGGGCCTTCGAACGACCCTTCGCCGTTCATGCTGAGCGACCCTTTCGGGCCCTTCGGGTTCGGAATCAACCGTTTCATCAGCGTCGCGCAGACGAACTTCACTGCCAGCGACCTGGTCTCGGCCTTCGGCCAGCAGAACGTCAAGGTCGAGTTGCAGACGCTCCAGACGTTCGCCACGAAGATCGAAGCGCTGCTGGCCGCGATGGAGGGGTCCGCGGCCGCGCCGTACAAACTGGAGGAGCAGAAGGTCTCCCAGGGGAGTTTCGTCAACAGTGCGGACGCGGGGAAGTTTCCGGAGGCTGTGGCTCTGAATGCCGCCTACGGCAAGGTGCATGCGCAGCTCGTCAAACTCCACAAGGACTTCGTGTCTCAGATCGAGGCGATGACGGAGGCGGTCTCGAAGACGGCCAATCAGTACGCGAGCAACGAAGACCAGACGACGGCTGCTCAGAACGCGGTTGCCCAGCAAGCCGGCATTGACTTGCCGTCGAGCGGGGCGGCACCGAAGTCGAAGGACCTGAACCTCTGACAGTGGTGCGGGGAGAGACCTACGGGGAGACGGGGAGCGATTCATGACAGGAACGACAGACTTCGACAGCATCGACCATGCTGTGCTCAAGGGAATGGTCGACGGTGCGAAACCGGCAGAGGTACTGAAGCGAGCGGCGCAGCTCCAGGACGCCGGCCGCGTCCTGTCGGAGCTCAGCAAGGCCCTTCAGGCGCACCTGGCCCAGGTCAGTTGGGAGGGGCCGGCGGCTGAGAACTTCAAGGCCTGGGTCGGGAACCTGTACAAGTCCGCGGCGATCATTGCTCAGCATTCGACGACCGCAGGAAGCGCGATGACACAGGCGGGTGAGGCGCTCAGCACCGCCAGGGCGGCTGTGCCTGCGCCCCCGCAGACGGAGATCGACACGGTTGCCAGGCGCAACTCGCAGACGGTGTACATACCGCCGGCCGCGGCGCAGAACATCGTCGGCCAGTCGGTTGATTCGTACATGGCTTCCGTCGACAAGAACTGGGTGACCGCAGAGGCGGCCAGGCAGGCCAACGCGAAGATCGAGAAGGAGCGGCAGGAAGCCATTCTCCAGATGGAGAAGCTGGCGCAGGCTTACAGTGCGGCGACGACGACGCTGAACGGGATCGACGACAACGTGGTGCTGCCGGGGACGCCTGGCAGCAGCAACCAGAACGACTCCAACTCGGCGTCCAACGGGAGCGGTGGAGGCGCTGGCAATCGTGGCGGCAGCGTCCGCAGTCCTCGTTTGAGCGGCGGTAGCGTCGGAAGCGGCTCCAATCCGTCTGGCGGTGGAGGCTATGGAGGCGGAAAGGTCCTGCCGCACGACCCCGGATCAGGCGGCCCTGTCCCGTCCAACCCGGGCAACACCCCGCCGCCCCCACATGGCGGCGGCGGCCAACTGCCGCCCATGCCTCAGGACCCGGGCAACTCGATCCCGCCGTCCTACCCGCAGGATCCGATCAACCGCCCTGGCACCGGCCTTGACAGCCTGCCCACGCCGACTCTTCCGACCCAGACCGGTCCGTACGGTCCCGGCGGCGGCCAGCTGCCGACGGACGGGCCGAGCACCCTTCCCGGGTACCCGTCCGGGCCGAACGGTCCGGGCGGAGGCCCCGGCATCCCCGGTGGCGGCCCGGTTCCCGGCATCCCGGCAGGGCCCGGTGGCGGAAGCATCCCGACCAGGGGCGGCGGCGGTGGATCCATCCCCGGCAAGGGCGGCGGCCAGATTCCGGCGCGTACGACCCCGTTCGGCGGCGGTCCCGGGCAGGGGAGGAGCGGTACGCCGGGTCTGCCCAGCGGGACGGTCTTCGGTGCCCGCGAGGCGGCGGGGCCGGGAGGTGGCCGGGTCGGCGGTCCGGCCGGCATGGGCGGCGGCATGCACCCCGGCATGGGCGGCGCCCACGGGGGCGCGGTCGGTGCCGGTGGCGGGTCGCGAGGTGCCCGGGGCCTGGCCTCGACCACCGGTGGAACGGTCGGCGGCCGCAAGGGCCCGACCGCGGGCGGGGAGTTCACACCCGGTGGTACGGGCCTGCGCAACCGGGCGGCGGGTGCTGCCGAGGGCGGTGCCCAGTCCAGGCAGAACGGCATGATGGCTCCCGGAGCCGCGGGCCACGGCAGTCGGAAGGAACGCGATCGCCGCAAGCGGGCCGACTACCTCCACGAGGACGAGGAGACCTGGACCAACGGTACGCCGCAGAGCAATCCGGACGTGATTGAGTAGGACGGCAACGACTGCCCGGCCGCTGGGCCTCCCCAGTGGCCGGGCAGTCTTGTGCGGGGCGCGCTTCCCGGTCGACGGAGAGATTGACGAGGAGTTGTGATGGGGCGGACGAACGCGCGGGCGCGTTGGCAGGCTGCGGCTGCGGCACTTCTGGCGGCGGGAATCGTGGTCGGCCCGGTCGCAGCACCCGCGGTTGCGGACGATACGGTGCGCGCGAGGCAGTGGCACCTGGATGCCATGCATGCCCCGGACATGTGGAAGGTCTCCACGGGGAAGGGCATCACAGTTGCCGTGATTGACGGGGGATTCAGGCTGGACCACCCGGATCTGGTCGGGCAGTTCCTGCCGGGTAAGGACTTTAGTGGTAGCCCTGACGGGGTGGGGTCGTACAAGGACGGCCACGGCACGGAGATGTCCAGCTTGATTGCGGGCACTGGCAGGGGCGTAGGCGGAACAGGCGCCTACGGCTTGGCGCCTGGTGCCAAGATCCTCCCCCTCAAGATCAACAATGGATCTGTTGGCTCCATCGTCTCGGCGGATTTCCTGGATCAGATCGGACAGGCCGTCAATTATGCTGTTGAGCAAGGTGCGAAGGTCGTCAATATCTCGCAGGGTATTGCAGGTGTGACGGCTTCTGCAGGTGACGTGGCCAAGCTGAACGGGATCCTTGCCAAGGCGCGATCCAAGGGTGTCCTGGTGGTTTCCAGTGTCGGCAACGAAGCGAAGTCTGGAAACCTGGTGTCATACCCGGGCGGGTTGCCCAATGTCGTGGGTGTGGGGGCCATTGACCGCCAGGGGACCGTGACCGATGAGTCGGAAACCGGTCCGCATGTGGCTTTGGTTGCGCCGGGTGCCGAAATCCTCGCGGCTTGCACCTCGTCTACTGAGTACTGCAGAAGCCATGGAACCTCGGATGCGGCAGCCCTGGTTTCCGCCTCGGCGGCACTGATCTGGGCGGCCCATAAAGACTGGACTGCGAATCAGGTTTTGCGAGTTCTCATCAATACGGCGAGTAGGCCGAACGGGGGAACGGTTCGTACGGATGATGCCGGGTGGGGCGCGGTGCGACCGCGTATCGCGCTGACGGATCCCGGCGATCCCGGTCCGGCGGACGTGTCGCCGCTGCCGGCCGATGCGGCTACGCCGTCGGCGGCTCCGCAGCCGTCCGCGAGTGGGACTGCTCCCGCGTCGGCGGTGCCGGCGCCGGCCGAGAGCCCGACCGAAGTGGCCGTTGGTGCGCCGGTGGCGGAGAAGTCGTCGGGTTCGGGTAGTGCCCTGCCGGTCGTGGTGGGTGTGGTGGCCGGCCTGGTGGTGCTGGCCGGTGTGGTGGTCGCGGTGGTCCGACGTCGACGGAAGCCGGTCGAGCGGTCGGCGCCGGCGCAGCAGCCGATGGGAGCGGTGCCGCCGCCTCCGCTGCCCTATCAGCCGCCTGTGCCGCCGGAAGACAATCCGTACGCGAGGTAGTTCAAGCAGTGGGGGATCGGATGAAGGGCCGCAGGACATGGGCTCTGCGGCTCGTGGCGTTGGCAGTCGTGTGCCCGGCCGTGTTGGGGCTTGCGGTGGAATCGGCGGTTGCCGAGGACGCGATTCGGCAGCAGCAGTGGCATCTGGAGGCCATGCGAGCGCCGGAGATGTGGAAGGTGTCCAAGGGACAGGGCGTCACGGTCGCGGTGATCGACAGCGGGTTCAAACTTGATCACCCCGACCTGGTCGGACAGTTCCTGCCGGGCAAGGACTTCAGCGGAAGTCCGGGTGGAGTTGGGTCCTACGCGGAGAACCATGGCACGCTGATGGCAAGTCTCATCGCGGGGACCGGAAAGTCGGACGGCGGCAAGGGCGCCTATGGTCTTGCTCCGGGAGCCAGGATTCTTCCGTTGAAGATCGCCAACGGGTCTGAACATGCGGTGGTTTCTGCTGATTTCCTGGACCAGATCGGGCAGGCGGTGACCCACGCGGTCGAGCAGGGTGCCAAGGTCATCAACATTTCCCAAGGAATGGCCGCTGTGACGACTTCTCCGGCTGATGTGGAGAAGCTGAACAAGATCCTCGCGTGGGCTCGTTCAAAGGGATCGCTGGTGGTCGCCAGCGTTGGAAACTCCGGAGATCAGGGGAATATCGTCGAGTATCCGGGAGCCCTGCCCAATGTGGTCGGGGTGGGAGCGTCGGATCAGAACGGCACTGTCACCGCTGAGTCCGAACGTGGGCCGCAGGTTGTCTTCGTGGCTCCTGGTGTGGACATGGTCGGTGCTTGTCCCGGTGCCACCGGGTACTGCAAGGGGCATGGCACGTCGGATGCGACAGCAATGGTTTCCGCCTCGGCGGCTTTGGTGTGGGCGGCGCATCCGGACTGGACGGCGAATCAGGTTTTGCGGGTCCTCATCAATACCGCAGGGAAGCCGAATGACGGGTCTGGTCGCAACAACATTGTTGGATTTGGCGCGGTGCGACCGCGCGTCGCGCTGACGGACCCCGGGGATCCAGGCCCGGCGGATGTTTCGCCACTTCCAGCTGACGCGGCTACACCGTCGGCTGCCCCGTCGCCTTCGGCAAGCGTGCCTGCTGCCGTGCCGACGGTCCCCGCTGAGAGCCCGACCGAAGTGGCCGCTGGTGCGCCGACGGCGCAGCCGGTGGCGGAGAAGTCGTCGGGTTCGGGTAGCGCCCTGCCGGTCGTGGCGGGTGTGGTGGCCGGGCTGGTGGTGGTGGCCGGGGTGGTGGTCGCGGTGGTGCGGCGTCGGCGGAGGCCGGTTGAGCCGCCCGAGGTTCAGGTGCCGCCGGTGCCGGTGCGGCAGCCGATGGGGATGGTCCCGCCGCCTCCGGCGTCGTACCCGCAGCCGCCCGTGCCGCCGGAGGAGAACCCGTACGCGCGGTAGGGGTTCAGCCCCCGGCGCGCTCCTGGGTGGTGGCGGCGCGGGGGCGGGGGTGTGCGCCGGGGTCACTCGGGTGGAGGCTGGTGGGGCAGGGGCCGGGGTGGCGAGGGTGGTGGTATGGATGCGGAGGGTGCTTGGCGGGTAGGGCAGTTGCGGCGGGCGGCGGCTGCGGCGCTGATCGGGACGGCGATCGAGTTCTACGACTTCTTCCTGTACGGGACGGCGGCCGCGTTGGTGTTCGGGTCGGTGTTCTTCCCCGAACTGGGCACGGTGGGCGCGCTGTTGGCCGCCTTCTCGGTGTACGCGGTGGCGTTCCTGGCCCGGCCGTTGGGGGCGGTGGTGTTCGGGCACTTCGGGGACCGGGTGGGGCGGAAGGCGACGTTGGTGGTGTCGCTGCTGCTGATGGGGCTGGCCACGGCGGCGGTGGGGCTGTTGCCGGGGTTCGGGGCGTGGGGGTGGTGGGCGCCGGCGGTGCTGGTGGTGCTGCGGGTGTGCCAGGGCGTCGGCTTGGGCGGGGAGTGGGGCGGGGCGGCGCTGCTGATCGCGGAGAACGCGCCGGCCGGGCGGCGGGGGCGGTACGGGGGGTTCCTGCAGTTGGGGCCGACGATCGGGTTCGTGCTGGCGAACGGGGTGTTCCTGGCGCTGCAACTCGGCTTGGACGAAGGGGCGTTCCGTGTGTGGGGTTGGCGGGTGCCGTTCCTGGCCTCGTTCGTCATGGTCGCGGTGGGGCTGTTCGTACGGTTGCGGGTCGAGGAGTCGCCGCTGTTCCGGACGGCTGGGCGGCGGGAGCGGCTGCCGGTGCTGGAGGTGCTGCGCGAGCACTGGCGCCCGGTGCTGGCGGGCGGCGGGGCGATCACCGTGGGGTACGCGCTGTTCTACCTGACCACGACGTACGCGCTGGCGTACGCGACCACCGGGCTCGGGACGGCGAGCACGCTGGTGCTGTCGATGCTGCTGGCGGGTGCGGCGGGCATGGCCGCGACGGTGTGGCTGAGCGCCTCGCGCAGTGACCGGTGGGGGCGGCGGCGGACCTTGCGGTGGGCGACGGCCCTGGCGGCGGTCTGGTCGCTGGTGCTGTTCCCGCTGCTGGAGACGGTGAGCCCGCCGCTGGTGTTCGTCGCGCTGGCGGGGGCGATGGCGGTGCTGGGCTGCGTGTTCGGCCCGGTGGCGGCGTTCCTGCCCGAGCTGTTCCCGACCCGGGTGCGCTACACGGGTGCGGCGCTGACGTACAACCTGGGCGGGGTGATCGGCGGCGCGACGACGCCGCTGGTGGCCACCCGGCTGACCGAGGCGTACGGGACGGCGCAGCCGGTGGGCTGGTACCTGGCGGCGCTGGGGGTGCTGGCCCTGGGATGCCTGTGGCTGCTGCCGGAGACCATCGGCGCGGAGCTCGGGTCGGTGGGCGGATCGGTGGGCGGATCGGTGGGCGGGGCGGCGAACGGGCTGGAGCCTGGGCCGGCGAACGGCTCGGCGAACGGCTCGGCGAACGGCCCGGCGGACGGCCCGGCGGACGGCGGACGCCGCCGGGCGCCCCGATGGGGGACGGACCCGGCGGCGTAGGAGTGGTTCCGGGGCTCAGCCGGCCAGGGCGGCGCGGCCGGCCAGCACCACGGCGGTGTGCCGGGCGACGCGGGCGCCCAGGTGCTCGGCGGTGGCGATGTCGGCCTTGTGGACGGCCTCCGGGCCGGCGTCGACGGGCGAGGAGGCCGCGGCGCCGCTGAAGAAGCCGAGGCGGTTGAGGTCGTTCTCGGACGCGGTGGTGGCGTTCCAGCCGGGCTTGAGGCCGAGGTTGACCCAGTGCATGCCGTGCTGGGCGGCGAGGGTCTGGAAGAAGCCCAGGGTGGCGGCCTTGTCGCCGCTCTTGGAGCCGGAGTTGGTGAAGCCGGCCGCGATCTTGTCCTTCCAGGCGTCGGTGAACCAGCGCTTGCTGGTGGCCTCGGCGAAGACATGGAAGGCGCCGGAGGCGGTTCCCATGTAGGTGGGGGAGCCGAAGACGATCGCGTCGGCGGCGTCCAGCTGGGCCCACTGCTCCTCGGTGATGGTGTCGACGGCGATCGTGACGACCTCGGCACCGGCCTCGGCGGCGCCGCGGGCGACGGCCTCGGCGATCACGGCGGTGTGGCCGTAGCCCGAGTGGTAGGCGAGGGCGACGGTCGGACGGATGGCGGTCATGCGGCACTCCAAAAGGGGCGGGCGCGGGCCGACGGGCGAGCGCGGGGACGGTTCGGGGCGGGCGCACCGAGGTGGCCGGTGCCCTCGACCCGGGATTGGTCTCGAATATAGACCAGGTCTCTATTGGTTACCAAGAGCGGATTGGAGACCGCGCGCTACCCTGGAGGCATGACGACGGAGGAAGCGCCCCGGGCCTGGGCCCGGACCGGACGGCCCGCGGGGCGGGAAGTGCCGGCTGCCGACCGGGAGGACGGGTGGAAGGCCTGCTCCGAGGAGGGGGAGGCCGGGCAGGAGCTCGACGTGTTCGCCCGGCTCTGCCCCAGCCGCGAGGTATTCGCCGAGCTGGTCGACAAGTGGTCGATGCTGATCCTGATGAGCCTGCTCGCCTGCGGCCCGCAGCGCTTCTCCGAACTCCAGCGCGCGGTCGGCGGGGTCAGCCGCAAGATGCTCACCCAGTCCCTGCGCAACCTGGAGCGCGACGGGCTGGTGCTCCGCACGGTCTTCCCGGAGACGCCGCCGCGGGTGGTCTACGACCTGCTGCCGCTCGGCCGCGAGCTGGCCGAGCTGGTCACGCCGATCGGCCGGTGGACGGAGCGGAGCACCGGACGGATGATGGCGGCCCGCGAGGCGTTCGACGCGGCGCACCCCGAGGGCTGAGGGCCGCGGGCGGGCGGGGTGGGAGCCGATTTCCCTTCCGGGCCGACGGCCGTGTAATGTCTTCCTTGTTCGAGCGGCCCGGAGGAACACCGGGCGAGCGAGCAAGCCCCTATAGCTCAGTCGGTAGAGCGTCTCCATGGTAAGGAGAAGGTCTGCGGTTCGATTCCGCATGGGGGCTCCAATGAAAGACCCTCGCCTCGCGGCGGGGGTCTTTCGCGTTCTCCCGGCCCGTTCCGCACCGCCGACACGCCACGGCCTAGCGGGTCGGGCACGGAATGCGCTGTGATGGTGCGTCATCGTCGGCCGCCCGCCCGAGGGGCGCGGGCGCGAGCCGGACCCCGACCAGGAGGGCGTCATGGGTGTTCGACTCGTGGTGGTGGACGACCACCGGCTGCTGGCCGAGGCGCTGGCCACCGCGCTCCAGCTGCGCGGCAACCGGGTACTCGCGGTCGGTTCCCCGGCCGGGGCCGCCGCCGATCTGGTGGTCGGCCGACGGCCCGAGGTGTGCCTGCTGGGGGTGTCCGCCCCGGGGGAGCCGGGTGCCTTCGACGGGCTGCGCCGGATCCGCCGCGAGCGCCCCGAGGTGGCCGTGATCGTGCTCGGCCCGGTGGGCGAACTGCGCGGCGTCGCAGGGGCGTTCGCGGCCGGTGCGGCCGGGTACGTGCCCAGCGACGAGCGGATCGAGGTGGTCGAACGGGCCATCGGACGGGCGCGCGCGGGCGAGGCCGCGGTCGCGGTGGACATCCTGCGCGGCGCCTTCGACCAACTCTTGCGCCCGGCACCCGAACCGGATGACGAGGCCGTCCGGCTGCTGCGCCTGCTGACCCGCCGTGAGGTGCAGGTGCTGGCCCGGATCGCGGACGGCGAGGACACCGCGGCGATCGCCGCCGGGATGCGGATCGCCGCCAGCACGGCCAGGACGCACGTCCAGCGGGTGCTGATGAAGCTCGGCGCCCGGACCCGCCTGGAGGCGGCCGCGGTGGCGGCGCGCACCGGTCTGCTGGAGCGGCTGGCCGGGGGCTGAGGCCGGCCGAGGAGACGGCTGAAAGAGCCGGGTGAAGGAGCCGGTGAAGGAATGCCCGAAGGAGGCGGCGGCAGCGGTCGTGGGCCCGCCGAGGGCGTCCGGGGCTGAGGAGTCGACGAGAAGGCCGGAAGCCGCCGTCCGCGTGGTCCGGAGCATCCCGGCGGATTGGGAGAATGGCCGCAGTCGTACGCATTCCGTCGACGGCACCCGCCCGACCGGGCGGACCGTCGTTCGCTGGAGGTCGCAACATGAGTAAGTACCTGGTCACGGGTGGCGCCGGCTACGTCGGCAGTGTGGTCGCCGCCCACCTGCTGGAGGCGGGGCACCAGGTGACCGTCCTGGACGACCTCTCCACCGGCTTCCGCGAGGGCGTCCCGGCCGGTGCCGAGTTCGTCGAGGGCCGGATCCAGGAGGCCGACAAGGTGCTGGACGGTTCCTTCGAGGGCGTGCTGCACTTCGCCGCCTCCTCGCAGGTCGGCGAGTCGGTCGCGGACCCGGAGAAGTACTGGCGCAACAACGTGGCGGGCTCGCTGGAGCTGATCAGCGCGATGCGCGCGGCGGGCGTGCGCAAGCTGGTGTTCTCCTCCACCGCCGCCACCTACGGCGAGCCGGAGGCGGTGCCGATCGCCGAGACCGCCCGCACCGCGCCGACCAACACCTACGGCGCCACCAAGCTCGCCGTGGACCACCTGATCACCAGCGAGGCCGTCGCGCACGGGCTCGCCGCCGTCTCGCTGCGCTACTTCAACGTGGCCGGTGCGTACGGCAGTTCCTCCGGTGTCTCGTTCGGCGAGCGGCACGACCCGGAGTCGCACCTGATCCCGCTGGTCTTCCAGGCCGCGCTGGGCCTGCGTCCGCACATCGCGGTGTACGGGGACGACTACCCGACCCCGGACGGCACCTGCATCCGCGACTACATCCACGTCGCCGACCTGGCCGAGGCGCACCTGCTGGCGCTGGACGCGGCGAAGCCGGGCGAGCACCTGATCTGCAACCTGGGCAACGGCAGCGGCTTCTCGGTGCGCGAGGTGATCGAGTCGGTCAAGCGGGTCACCGGCCGCGAGATCCCGGTGCGGGTGGCGGGCCGCCGGGCCGGCGACCCGGCGGTGCTGGTGGCCTCGGCCGCCCGCGCCCACGAGGCACTGGGCTGGACTCCACGCCGCCCGAACCTGGACGAGATCGTCGCCGACGCCTGGGAGTTCACCCTGGCGAAGCACGGTCGGTGAGCAGCGGCCGGTGAGCGACGGCCGCCGAGCGGCGGCCGATTGGGAGGAGCGCCGGCGGGGTCCGCGTCCGGAAGGTTCGGACGCGGACCCCGGGGCGGGCGGCGATAGGACTCAAGTCCGTTGGCCCGTGCACTTTCTGACGAAACTTCACCGAATCGCCACGTGCGCGTTTCCCGACCCCGTACGCTGAGTGCGGTACCGGTGGGGGCCGGCGCCCTTTCGGCCCCACCGGCCACCGGTGGGCGGGCGGAGCGGCGGGTCCGGAACGCGGAAGCCGGACTGGTCCCGCCCCGGGCTCGGGCGCTCTGAGCAGGGGAGGGACGATGGGGCGGATTCGGGTCCTGGTGGTCGACGACCACCGGATCTTCGCCGAGGCACTGGCCGCGGCGCTCGCCGCCGAGCCGGACGTGGAGGTGGGGGCGGCGGGCAGTGCCGCCGCCGCCGAGCGGGCCTTGGAGCGGGCGGTCGGCGAGGGCCGGGCCTACGACGTGGCGCTGATCGACGCCGACCTCGGCACCGAGGCGTTCGGCGCGAGCGGGTCGGCCGGGCCGGTCGGAGCGGCCGGTCCGTACGGAACGCCCGGAGCGCCGCCAACGCCCGGAGCGCCGGGACCGTCGGCAGCGCCGGGAACCCCCGGCGCGCCCGCCCGCCGCCGCCCCGGCGCCGAGCAGGCCGAGGAGGCCCGACGGCGGTCGGCCCCGCCCGTGCCGCGCCGGCCGGCCGTTCCCCCGGGGGCCGTCCCGCCGCCCGGCACCCGCCCGGCGGTGGACCCGCTCCGCGGCGACCAGCTCAGACCCGCGGCCCCACCCCCGGACGGCATCACCCTGCTGGCCAGGCTCCGCCGCGCCCACCCCGGGCTGCGCGCCGTCGTCCTGGCCGCCGCCGACGATCCGCACCGCGCCGCCCGCGCCCTGCACGCGGGCGCCACCGGCTGGGTGGCCAAGGAGAGTTCGCTGGCCCGGCTGCTCGCCGTGATCCGGGGCGTGCTGCGGGACGAGACCCACCTGCCGCCCGCGCTGCTCACCGGGGTGATCCGCGAGCTCACCACGGCGCGGCGGGACCGCACCGAGAGCGAGCGGCTGGTGGACACCCTGACCCCGCGGGAGAAGCAGATCCTGCGCTGCATGGTCGCGGGCCTCGGCCGGCAGGCCGTGGCGGAGCGGCTCTACCTGTCGCCGCACACCGTCCGGACGCACATGCAGAACGTGCTGGGAAAGCTCGGCGTGCACTCCACGCTGGCGGCCGTCGCGGTCGCCCGCCGGGCCGGGGTCAGCCCCGCCGAGCCCGCCGCGCCCCCGCCGCCCCCGGTGGCGAGCACCGTCGAACGGTCCTGAGGAGGCACCGGCCGGCCGGGTGGCCCCCGGCCCGGGCGGGCGTCAGCCCGGGATGTTGTCGAACGGGGCGACCAGCAGCCGCAGCAGCGCGGCGAGTTCGGTCTGCTGACCGGAGGTGAGCTGGGCGAGCAGCTCGCGCTCGTGCACGAGCAGTCCGGCGAGCGCCTGGTCGGCGCGGTCGCGGCCGTCGTCGGTGAGCCGGACGAGCACGCCGCGCCGGTCGTCCGGGTCGGGCAGGCGCTTGACCAGGCCCTTGCCGGTGAGCCGGTCGATCCGGTTCGTCATGGTGCCGGAGGTGACCAGGGTCTGGGTGAGCAGCTGGCCGGGGGAGAGCTGGTACGGGGAGCCGGCCCGGCGCAGGGCGGTCAGCACGTCGAACTCCCACGGCTCCAGGCCGTGCTCGGCGAAGGCGGTGCGGCGCGCGCGGTCCAGGTGCCGGGCGAGCCGGCTGACCCGGCTGAGCACCTCCAGCGGCTCCACGTCGAGGTCGGGGCGCTCCCTGCGCCACGCTGCGACCAGCCTGTCGACCTCGTCCTCCATGGCGATCAGTGTATCGGTGGATGTGTCGATGTGAAGTCTCTTGACATCGAGAAATGTGCCAGCAAGGCTAACGCCAGATATCTTGATGTCGAGATACTTTTGAGGTGAGCCATGACCAGCCCCGTCTGGGACCCTGCGCAGTACCTGCGCTTCGCCGACGAACGCACCCGCCCGCTGCGTGAGCTGCTCGCCCGCGTCCCCGACCTCCCGCACCCCGGCGCCGAGGTGATCGTCGACATCGGCTGCGGCCCCGGCAACTCCACTGCCGTGCTGCGCGAGCGCTGGCCGCAGTCGCGGCTCACCGGCGTCGACAACTCGGCCCCGATGCTCGCCACCGCCCGGGCCGAGGGCGAACCCAGCGCCGAGTACCTGCTCGCCGACGCCCGCGACTACGACCCGGCCCCGGCCGGCCCCGACCTGATCGTCTCCAACGCCACCCTCCAGTGGGTGGACGGCCACCTGGCGCTGCTGCCGCGCTGGGCGGACGCCCTGGAACCCGGCGGCGTGCTCGCCTTCCAGGTGCCCGGCAACTTCGACGCCCCCAGCCACACCATCCTGGCCGACCTGCGCCGCAGCGCCCGCTGGCGGGACGCGCTCGGCGAGGGGGCCGTCCGGGCCGGCGTCCACCCGCCCGAGCGCTACCTCGACGCGCTGGCCGCCGCCGGCTGCCGCCCGGACGTCTGGGAGACCACCTACCGCACCCTGTTGCCCGGGCCGGACCCGGTCCTGGAGTGGGTCAAGGGCAGTGCGCTGCGCCCGGTCCTCACCCGGCTCGCCGACCCGGCCGACCGGGCCGCCTTCCTCGCCGAGTACGGGCGGCTGCTGCGCGAGGCCTACCCGGCCGGGCCGTACGGGACGGTCTTCCCGTTCCGGCGGATCTTCGCGGTGGGCGTCCGGAGCTGAGCGACAGGCACCGGGCGGGCATCCGCAGCCGGGTGCCTGGAGCTGATCGGGCACCCGCTGCCGGCGGCGCGGCCGCGGGCAGCAGGTGGCCGGTCAGCCCTTGCGCTCGCCGACCAGCTTCGGGTGCCGCTCCAGGCCCTCCAGCCCGTGCCAGGCCAGGTTCACCAGGTGCGCCGCCACCGTCGCCTTGTCCGGCTTGCGGACCTCCAGCCACCACTGCCCGGTCAGCGCGACCATCCCGACCAGCATCTGCGAGTACATCGGCGCCAGCCGGGCGTCGAAGCCGCGCGACTTGAACTCCAGGCCCAGGATGTCCTCGACCTGGGTGGCGATGTCGCTGATCAGCGAGGCGAAGGTGCCCGTCGACTGGGCCACCGGGGAGTCCCGGACCAGGATCCGGAAGCCGTCCGTCGAGGTGTCGATGTAGTCCATCAGGGCGAACGCGGCCTGCTCCAGCAGCTCGCGCGAGTGCCCGCCGGTCAGCGCCCCGGTCACCATGTCCAGCAGCAGCTGCATCTCGCGGTCGACCACGACCGCGTAGAGGCCCTCCTTGCCGCCGAAGTGCTCGTACACCACGGGCTTCGACACCCCGGCGCGCTCGGCGATCTCCTCCACCGAGGTGCCGTCGTAGCCGCGCTCCGCGAAGACCGTCCGGCCGATCTCCAGCAGTTGTTCGCGCCGCTGCTTGCCCGTCATCCGGACCCGGCCGCCCCGGCGGCGCGGGGCCGGGGCCGGGCCGCCGCCGGTGCTCCGGTCCGGGCTCGCCCCGGTGGTGCCGGCCGCCGGTGCAGCGGCCCGCGGACGGGCCGGCGCCGTAGCGGGTGCCGCGTCCGTCCGCGTGCTCTGGTGACCGCCTGTGCTGTCTGCGCTGCTCCCGTTCACCCCTACATCATGCTGGAAGCGCCGCTTCATGCGGCGCGGCGGGCGGCGATCCGCCGCGCGTCCGGCCAGCGCACGTCCCGGACCCAGCCGGCCAGCTCGAACCAGCGGATCAGCCGTGCCGAGGAGTCGATCTGCCCGCGCAGCACCCCGTGCCGGGCCGAGGTCGGGTCGGCGTGGTGCAGGTTGTGCCAGGACTCCCCGCAGGAGAGCACGGCGAGCCACCAGACGTTGCCGGAGCGGTCCCGGGAGCGGAACGGGCGGCGGCCGACGGCGTGGCAGATCGAGTTGATGGACCAGGTGACGTGGTGCAGCAGCGCCACCCGGACCAGCGAACCCCAGAAGAAGGCGGACAGCGCGCCCTCCCAGGACAGGCTCACCAGGCCGCCGACCAGCGCGGGCAGCAGCAGCGAGATGGTGGTCCAGAGCCAGAACAGCCGGGAGATCCGCCGTAGCGCCGGGTCGCGCACCAGGTCCGGGGCGTACTTGAGCTGCGGGGTCTGCTCCTCGTCGAACATCCAGCCCATGTGGGCCCACCACAGGCCCTTCACCAGCGCCGGGACGCTCTCCCCGTAGCGCCACGGCGAGTGGGGGTCGCCGTCCTTGTCGCTGAACCGGTGGTGCTTGCGGTGGTCGGCCACCCAGCGCACCAGCGGGCCCTCGACCGCGAGGCTCCCGGCGACCGCCAGGACCAGCCGCATCGGGCGGTTGGCCTTGAACGCGCCGTGGGTGAAGTAGCGGTGGTAGCCGACGGTGATGCCGTGACAGGTGAGGAAGTACATGGCGACGGTGATCGCGAGGTCCGTCCAGCCCAGGCCGTGGCCCCAGGCCACCGGGACGGCGGCGACGAGGGCGGCGAACGGCACCAGGATGAACAGGGAGAGGGCGATCCGCTCGGCCGGGCCCTGCTTCTCCCCGCCGCGGGTGGCGGACAGCCGGGTGGCGGCGGTGTCGGGGCCCGGGGGAGCGCCGCGGTCGGAGGCCTCGGCGGTTCCGGCGGGATCGGTGTCGGGAGACGGAGTGGTGGACGCGGCGTTCCCCGCGCGCGCCTCGCCTGCCTGGATGGTCATGGGCGTCCCTTTGCGGCGTCCCGGAGCGGGACAGAAGAGGACCTACGTTGGCGTAACCTACGGCATCGTAGGTTGCGCTCCGTGTCCAGGGGAACACGCCGGTACGGGGCGCTTGAGTGAATTCGCCCGGCCGGACGGATGAACCGCGGGCCCCGCGGGCGGGGCGGCGGAGGCGGAACCGGGCCCGCCGATCATGGCAAGTCGATACCCACGGCGGGGCCGTCTCCGGTAGGGTCTGACACGACTGTCCGCCGTGGTGTAATGGCAGCACAGGGCCCTTTGGAGGCCTTTGTCTGGGTTCGAATCCTAGCGGCGGAGCCTTTGCACGCCTCTGGTTCGGGCGTCTTCCCCCCGCGCCGGTATTGTCGGTGCTGCTCGGCGGACTGTGCGCATGGCGACCGGCCTGGGTCCGGGCCGGGCCTGCTCTGCCCTCTCCGTGAACCTACCGAGGAGCCTTCCCGCATGGGTGCCAATTCGCTTGCCGCCGTTGTCGTGCTCGCCGCCGGTGGCGGGACCCGGATGAAGTCGAACAAGCTGCCCAAGGTGCTGCACGAGGTGTGCGGGCGCTCCCTGGTGGGTCACGCGGTGTCGGCGGCCCGGGAACTGACGCCCGACCAGCTGGTCGTGGTGGTCGGCCACCAGCGTGAGCAGGTCGTGGCGCACCTGGCGGAGCACTACCCGGCCGCGCGCACCGCGGTGCAGGCGGAGCAGAACGGCACCGGGCACGCCGTGCGCGTGGCGCTGGAGTCGCTGGCCGCCGACGGCGTGGCGCTGGACGGCACCGTCATCGTCACCTACGGGGACTCGCCGCTGCTGACCGTGGAGACCCTGCGTCAGCTGGCGCAGTCGCACGAGGCCCAGCAGAACGGCGGCACCGTGCTGACCGCCGTCGTCCCCGACCCGTACGGCTACGGGCGCATCCTGCGCGACGAGGACGGCACGGTCCTGTCGATCGTGGAGGAGCGCGACGCCACCGCCACCCAGCGCGCGATCGCCGAGATCAACTCGGGCGTCTACGCCTTCGACGCGAAGCTGCTGGTCGAGGCGCTGTCCCGGATCACCACGGACAACTCGCAGGGCGAGGAGTACCTGACCGACACCCTGGAGATCCTGCGCACGGCGGGCCACCGGGTCGGCGCCGTGGTGGCCGAGGACCACCGGGACATCCTGGGCATCAACGACCGGGTCCAGCTGGCGCAGGCCCGCCGGCTGCTGAACGACCGCCTGCTGGAGCGGGCGATGCGCGCGGGCGTCACCGTGGTGGACCCGGCGACCACCTGGTTCGACGTGCAGGTGACGTACGAGCCGGACGCCGTCGTGCTCCCCAACACCCAGCTCCAGGGCGCCACGCACCTCGGCGAGGGCTGCGAGGTGGGCCCGAACTCGACCCTCAAGGACACCCTGGTCGGTGCCGGCGCCCGGGTGAGCAACACCACGGCCGACCGCGCCGAGGTGGGCGAGCTGGCCACCGCCGGTCCGTACGCCTACCTGCGGCCGGGGGCCAAGCTGGGCCGCAAGGCGAAGGTCGGCACCTACGTCGAGGTGAAGAACTCCGAGCTGGGCGAGGGCGCCAAGGTGCCGCACCTGTCCTACATCGGCGACGCCACGATCGGGGAGGGCACCAACATCGGCGCCGCCTCGGTCACCGTGAACTACGACGGCGTGAACAAGCACCGCACCGTCATCGGCGCGCACTGCCGCACGGGCTCGGACAACATGTTCATCGCCCCGGTCACCGTCGGTGACGGCGCTTACACCGGCGCCGGCTCGGTGATCACCACCGACGTCCCGGCCGGGGCGCTCGGCGTGAACCGGGCCACGCAGCGCAACATCGAGGGCTGGGTCGAGCGCAAGCGCCCCGGGACGGCATCCGCGCAGGCCGCGAAGGTCGCGCTGGACGGGGCCGAGCAGGCCTGAGCCACCGCCTCGGGGCCCGGGGGCCGGGTCCCGAGGCGGACGGTTTCTGCGCGGGCGCGTAACCTTGGGGACATACGTGCGCCACTGGGCTTACCGCCCGTGTCCAGGCGTACCGACATTTCCCCTACCCGTGCCGCGAGCGGGCCCTGCCTGCCCGCCACCGGGTCGAGGGTTCAGCGTCCGCAACGCGAGGAGACGGTGCAGTGAGCGGGATCACGACGTCGGGTGAGAAGAAGCTGAAGCTCTTCTCCGGCCGTGCCCACCCGGAGCTGGCGAGGGAGGTGGCCGAGGCGCTCGGGACCGAACTGGTCCCCACCAAGGCCCTGGACTTCGCCAACGGCGAGATCTACGTCCGCTTCCTGGACTCCGCGCGCGGCGCGGACTGCTTCGTGATGCAGAGCCACACGGCTCCCATCAACCAGTGGATCATGGAGCAGCTGATCATGATCGACGCTCTGAAGCGGGCCTCCGCCAAGAGCATCACCGCGATCCTGCCGTTCTACGGCTACGCCCGCCAGGACAAGAAGCACCTCGGCCGCGAGCCCATCTCGGCCCGCCTGATCGCCGACCTGCTGCGCCAGGCCGGTGCCGACCGCCTGATGGCCGTGGACCTGCACACCGCGCAGATCCAGGGCTTCTTCGACGGCCCGGTGGACCACCTGTTCGCGCTGCCGCTGCTGGCCGACTACATCGGCGGCAAGGTGGACCGCACCAAGCTGACCGTCGTCTCGCCGGACGCCGGCCGCGTGAAGGTCGCCGACCAGTGGTGCGACCGGCTGGACGCCCCGCTGGCGATCATCCACAAGCGCCGCGACATCACCCAGGCCAACACCATCCTGTCCGCCGACGTCGTCGGTGACGTCAAGGGCCGGGTCTGCGTGCTGGTCGACGACATGATCGACACCGCCGGCACCATCTGCGCCGCGGCCGACGCGCTGTTCGACAACGGCGCCGCGGACGTCGTGGTCGCGGCCACCCACGGCGTGCTCTCCGGCCCGGCCGCGGACCGGCTGAAGAACTCCCGGGTGAGCGAGTTCGTGTTCACCAACACGCTGCCCACCCCGGCCTCGCTCCAGCTGGACAAGATCACCACCCTGTCCATCGCCCCGTCGATCGCCGCCGCGATCCGCGAGGTGTTCGAGGAGGGCTCGGTGACCAGCCTCTTCGAGGGCGTGCACTGACGAAGGCCCGTGCGAGCGGCCCCGGTCCCCACGGACCGGGGCCGCCGCCGATTTCACGGGAGGCCGCCGGTGCGGTTAGACTCGTGAAACTGCTCGGCGAGGGATGCCGTGCGCCCGCTCGCCGGGTGCCCGCTCCGTGATCGACGCGCTGCCGGCGCCGGATTCCCGTCCGCCGGCAGGCCGTTGCCGCCGAGTGACCCCCGAACGTACTGAGGGTGTGGTCCCGGCGGTTTTTCGCGTTGCCTGCACCCCCGCGCCATTTCCACGAGGAGTGCAGTCGTGTCCGAGATCCGTCTTGCCGCTGAGACCCGTACCGAGTTCGGCAAGGGTGCCGCCCGTCGCGCCCGCCGCGCCGGCTTCGTCCCCGGTGTCGTCTACGGCCACGGCCACGCCCCGGTTCACCTGAACCTGCCCGGCCACGACCTGATGATGGCCCTGAAGACCCCGAACGCCCTGCTGGTCGTGCCGATCGAGGGCAAGGACGAGTACGTGCTGCCGAAGGCCGTCCAGCGCGAGGCCATCAAGCGCAACATCGAGCACGTCGACCTGCTGCTGGTCAAGCGCGGCGAGAAGGTCACCGTCGAGGTCCCGGTCCACACCGAGGGCGAGCTGGCCCCCGGCGGCAACCTGCTGGAGCACGTCCTCCAGGCCCTGCCGATCGAGGCCGAGGCCACCCACCTGCCCGAGGCCGTCACCGTCTCGATCGAGGGCCTGGAGGCCGGTGCCTCCGTCCACGCCAAGGACATCGTCCTGCCGTCCGGCGTCACCCTGGCCGTCGAGGCCGACGCCGTCGTCCTCCAGGTCATCGCCGCCCAGGCCGCCCCGGCCGAGGAGGAGGCCGCCGAGGCCGAGGGCACCGAGGCCTGAGCCTCGCGCCAGCCGTGACCGCTGCCCCGGTCGCTCCCGTCGGAGCGCCCGGGGCAGCGGTGTGTCCGGGATGATGACGACGAGCGCGAAGGAGAGGGCGAGGGACATGGCGGACGAGTACGAGGGCCCGTGGCTGGTGGTGGGGCTGGGCAACCCCGGGGAGCAGTACGCCCGGAACCGGCACAACATCGGCTTCATGGTGGTGGACCTCCTGGCGCAGCGGATGGGCGCCAGGTTCAAGGCGCACAAGAGCCGGGCGCAGGTGGCGGAGGGACGGCTGGCGGGCAGGCGGGTGGTGCTGGCCAAGCCGATGTCCTTCATGAACCTCTCCGGCGGGCCGGTGACGGCGCTGCGCGACTTCTACAAGGCGCCGACCTCGGCGCTGATCGCGGTCCACGACGAGCTGGACATCGACTACGCGACGCTGCGGCTGAAGCTGGGCGGCGGGGACAACGGCCACAACGGGCTGAAGTCGATCACCAAGTCGCTGGGCCCGGACTACTACCGGGTGCGCTGCGGGATCGGCCGCCCGCCGGGCCGGATGGAGGTCGCGGACTTCGTGCTGAAGGACTTCTCCTCGACCGAGCGCAAGGAGCTGGAGTGGTTCGTGGACCGCTCGGCGGACGCGGTGGAGGCGCTGCTGTCCGAGGGGCTGGAGCGGGCGCAGGGCTCGTACAACTCCTGAGGGCGCTGACTGCGCGTCAAGGCGGCGCGCCGGGTACGCAACAGTCGTACAACGCTTGCCCGTCCAAACCTGAATCGGTGTGAGAACCCTGTGCGGGATCGGATAGCGTCGGCCTGGTACGCGAACGAGTCCTGGGGAGTTCTCGATGCGGGGATTGCGTCCGGTCCGCCGGGTGCGGCGGGGCCGGGTGGTCAAGCTGAAGCAGCTCGGGCGGCGGGTCGGTACGGCCGGTGCGCTGGGGGCGGCCGGGGTGCTGCTGTCGGGCGGCGCGGTGGCGCACGCGGAGCCGGTGGCGGAGCCCGATCCGGTCGTCTCCCCGGAGCCCGCGGCCGCGCAGTTCGGGCCGGTGCTCGGCGACTCGATGGGCCCCGACGCGGGGCTGCTGGCGGTCGGCGGCGGCCTGGTGGTCGCGGCCGGCGGCGCGGCGCTCTGGCTGAAGCGCCGGCGCGCGGGCGAGGGCGCGGAGTAGGAACCTCACGGCGAGGGCCGGTGTCCCGGACGGGACACCGGCCCTCGGCCGTTCGCGGACCGGCCGTCAGCCGGTGTTGCGCAGGCCGGCGGCGATGCCGTTGACGGTCAGCAGCAGCGCGCGGGCGCGCAGCGGGTCGTCGTGGCGACCGGCCGCGAGCTCCTCGCGCTGGCGGCGCAGCAGCGCGACCTGGAGGTAGGAGATCGGGTCCAGGTAGGCGTCGCGGACCGCGAAGGTCTGCTTCAGCACCGGGTTGTGCTCCAGCAGTTCGCTCTCGCCGGTGAGCCGGAGCACCTCGCGTAGGGTGAGGGCGTGCTCGGCCTTGATCTGGTCGAAGACGTGGTGCAGCTCGCCGGGCACCAGCTGCTCGACGTAGTGGGCGGCGATCCGCAGGTCGGTCTTGGCCAGCGTCATGGCGACGTTGGACAGGAAGTTGCGGAAGAAGTGCCACTCGCCGTACATCTCGTCCAGCACGTCGCCCAGGCCCGCCGCGCGGGCGGCGGCCAGGCCGGAGCCGACGCCGTACCAGCCGGGGACGATCTGGCGGGACTGGGTCCAGCCGAACACCCACGGGATGGCCCGCAGGCCGTCCAGGCCGGCGCCGGAGTCGGGGCGGCGGGACGGGCGGGAGCCCAGGTGCAGCGAGGCGAGCTGGTCGACCGGGGTGGAGGCGAAGAAGTACTTCGGCAGGTCCTCCTGCTCGACCAGGGCGCGGTAGGAGGTGTGGGCGGCCTCGGACACCTGGTCCATGGCGGCGTCCCAGCGGGCCAGCGACTCGGGGGCCTGGCGCGGGGCGGTGTGCAGCGCGGAGGCGGAGAGCGTGGCGGAGAGGGTCAGCTCCAGGTTCTCCCGGGCGAGGGAGGGCAGCAGGTACTTGTCGGAGATGACCTCGCCCTGCTCGGTGACCTTGATCTCGCCCTCCAGGGTGCCCCAGGGCTGGGCCAGGATGGCCTCGTGCGAGGGACCGCCGCCGCGGCCGACGGTGCCGCCGCGGCCGTGGAACAGGCGCAGCCGGATGCCGTAGCGGTGGGCGACGTCGCGCAGCCTGCGCTGGGCGCGGTGGATCTCCCACTGGGAGGTGGTGATGCCGCCGAACTTGGAGGAGTCGGAGTAGCCGAGCATGACCTCCTGGACGTCGCCGCGCAGCGAGACGAGCAGGCGGTAGGACGGGTCGGAGAGCATCTCGTCGAGGATGCGGTCGGCCTGCTGGAGTTCCTCGGTGGTCTCCAGCAGCGGCACGATGCCGATCTTGGCGAGGCCCGCGTGCAGGTCGATCAGGCCGGCCTCGCGGGCCAGCACGGTGGCGGCGAAGACGTCGTCGGCGCCCTGGCACATCGAGATGATGTAGCTCTCGACGATCTCGTCGCCGAAGCGCTCGAAGCCCTCGCGGATGGTGTTGAAGACGCCGAGGGTCTTGGTGCCGGCCTCGTCCAGCGGGGCCGGGGTGGGGGCGAGCGGGCGGCGCGAGCGGAGCTCCTTGGCGAGCAGCTTCTGCCGGTACTCGCGGGGCATGTCGGCGTAGCGCCAGGCCTCCTCGCCGAGCCGGTCGAAGAGCTGGCCGAGGGCGTGGTGGTGGGCCTCGGCGTGCTCGCGCACGTCCATGGTGGCGAGCTGGAGGCCGAAGGCCTCGACGGTGCGGATGGCGCGGGCGAGGCGGCCGTCGGCGATCAGCTCGCCGCGGTGGGCGCGCAGCGAGTCCTGGATCAGCCTCAGGTCGGCGATCAGCTCGCGGGTGCCGAGGTAGTCGCGCCCCTCGACGTGCGGGGTGCCGCCGGCCAGCCGCTCGCGGGTGTTCTCCAGCTTGAGCCGGATGCAGGTGGCCTTGAGGCGGTAGGGCTCCTCGGCGTTCATCCGCTTGTAGCGCGGGCTGAGCTCGGGGAGCAGGTGCAGGTCGGTGTTGAGCGAGGCGAGCAGTTCGACCGAGGCGCCGGCCAGCCGCTCGGAGGTGGAGAGGGTGTTGCGCAGGTCGTCGATCGCGGCGAGCGCGTCCTTGATGCCGTACTCGTGCTGGAGGTTGAGGACGTCCCAGGTGACCTGCGGGGTGACGTTGGGGTTGCCGTCGCGGTCGCCGCCGATCCAGGTGCCGAAGGTCAGCGGCCGGACGCCCTCGGGCAGGCTGAGGCCGACCCGGGCGAGCTCCTCGTGCAGCTCCTCCAGGACCTCGGGGACGGCCTCGCGGTAGAGCTCGTCCAGGTAGTAGACGGCGTTGCGGGCCTCGTCGGTGGGCTCCGGGCGGGCGATGCGCAGCTCGTCGGTCTGCCAGAGCAGGTCGATGACCTCGGCCAGGCGGCGGTCGGCGGAGCGCTTGGCGCTGCTGGTGCGGGCCTGGTCGGCGGCGGCCAGGCCGGAGGTGACCTCGTCGCGGTGGATGCGGTCGAGGAGCTCGCCGATCCGGCGCAGCTTGTTGAGGACGCTGCGGCGGGCGGCCTCGGTGGGGTGCGCGGTGAAGACCGGGCGGACCGCGAGGTGGGCCAGGGTGTCCTGGAGGTGCTTGGCGTCGGCCTCGGCGAGCTGGTCGGCGGTCTGCGCGAGCAGCGAGCCCTCCCGGGCGCGGCGGGTGGCGAACTCGCGGCCGCGGTGCACCTGCTCGGTGACGTTGGCGAGGTGGAAGTAGGTGGAGAACGCCCGGACCAGCTTGGCGGCGGTGTCCAGGTCGATGTCGGAGAGGAGTTCGGCGGTGGCCTCGCCGTCGGTGCGGCTGAGCAGGCGGACCTGTTCGACCAGGCCCAGCAGCTGGGGCCCTTCCTGGCGGACCAGCGTCTCGCCGAGCAGGTCGCCGAGGCGGCGGATGTCCGCACGCAGGGCGGCATTGTCGGCGACGACGGGCGTGGGGTTGTCCGCCGGGGTGGGGACCGGAGCGGTCACGGCTGGCTCCCTGTGGTGGTGGGGTTCGGCAACGGCTCATCGTCACGTTTCCGCACCGGTGTGGTGGGTGTGACGAGTGCGGACCGCGCTGTCCGACGCGACCAGCATAGGTGTCGGGGCCGGTGCTGTCCGCGAGGTGGCCGGATGGCGGACAGGGCTGCCGAAAACCACCCGTGGTCTGGACCACTTGGCGGGTTCGAGGGGTGTACCGGGCGATCCCGGTGGGGAGGGGAGGGGGTTGCCGCTTACCCTGTGGGGCATGAGCAAGTCGCCTGGGGAGCGCGTGCCGGTCCGGTCGTTCTGGTGGTGGAAGCGGCCGCGCAGCGCCTTCCTGGACATCGGGCTGGCGCTGCTCGCCGCGCTCGAGTGCGCGGTCAGCACGATCGCCTTCCTCTCCTCCCGGATCCACCTGAGCACCGCGGGCGCGGTCGCGGTAGCGGTGCTCGGCACGGTGGCCGGCGGCTCGCTGGTGGTGCGCCGGCGCTGGCCGGCCGTCCCGGTGCTGGTGACGCTGCTGGTGATGCCCGGGATGCTGGGCGTGCTGCTGCTGGTGGTCGCGCTGTACACGCTGGCGTCGACCTGGGAGTGGCCCTCGCGGCGCCGGCGGGTGGTGGCGCTGTCCACCCTGGCCTTCGCCGAGGCCGCCGCCGTGATGGCGATGACGCTGATGACGGCCGGTGACCCGCCGGTGGACCCGCCGCCGCTGTGGGGGCAGGTCCTGCTGTCGCTGATGGTGGCGGTCGGGCTGACGGTCGCTCCGGTGGTGACCGGACTGTACGTGGGCGCGCGGCGGCGGCTGATCGAGTCGCTCCAGGACCGCGCGCACGGCCTGGAGACCGAACTGGACCTGCTGGCCGAGCAGGCCCAGGAGCGCGCCCGCCGGGCCCGGCTGGAGGAGCGCACCCGGATAGCCCGGGAGATGCACGACGTGGTGGCGCACCGGGTGTCGCTGATGGTGGTGCACTCCGGGGCGCTGGAGCGGATCGTCGTCAAGGACCCCGAGAAGGCCGCGCAGAGCGCCAAGCTGATGGGCGAGGTGGGCCGGCAGGCGCTGAACGAGCTGCGCGAGATCCTCGGGGTGCTGCGGACGGACGACCCGCGCCAGCCGGAGCCGGACTCGCTGGCCGGGCTGCCGCGGCTGGTGGACCAGTCCCGGGCGGCCGGGATGGCGGTGACGCTGACGGTCAGCGGCAGCCGGCAGGAGTTCACCGGCGAGGCCGAGCAGACCGCCTACCGGGTCGTCCAGGAGGGCCTGACCAACGCCCACAAGCACGCCGGCGGCGCACCGGTGTCCGTGCTGCTGTCGTACGCGCCGAACGGGGTGCGGGTGGCCGTGGTGAACGCCTGCCCGGGCGGGGAGCGGGGCGCGGCGCAGCTGCCCAGCGGGGGCAACGGGCTGGTCGGGATGCGGGAGCGGGTGATCGCGCTGGGCGGCACCTTCTCCTCGGGGCCGGAGGCGGACGGCGGGTTCCGGATCGAGGCGGTGCTGCCGTCGCGGCTGGCGGTGCGGGCGGAGCGGCTGCGCTGAACCCGGGCGGGGCCGTGGCGCCGGACGGGGCCGGGCCGCTGCCGGGCGTCGCCCGGCGCTGACCGCCGCTCAGTACTCGTCCGGGGTGCGCAGCCGTTCCGGGGCGGTGCCCAGGACCAGGGTGGAGATCGCCTGGTCGATGCCGTGGCCGAGGAACCACTCGCCGGCGTGGTCCAGGCTGTAGACCCGGCCCTCCTCGTCGACGGCCAGCAGCGCCTGCCCGTAGGCCTCCTCGCCGAGCGGGGCCAGCTGCGTCCCCAGGGCCCGGCCGAGGTCGAGCAGGGTGCGCGGCTGGTGCAGGCCGCACAGCGGGTCGATCAGGAACGGGGTGCGGGCCAGCAGGCGGCCGGGGCCGGACAGGTCGAAGGCGAGGCCGCCGAACTCGGCCCAGGCCTCCACCGCCGCCGGGAACACCGCGTGCCGTACGCCGGTGGGCGCGCCGTACCCGACCAGGGTGTCGGCCCACTCCTCGGCCTGCCGGATCTGCCAGCGGCCGGGGTGCCAGCCGGCCGCCTTGAGCTCGGCGGCGACGTCGGCGGCGAAGCGCGGGCGGGTCCGGGCCCCGGCGGGGGAGAGGGTGTCCGGCGCGGGAGGGATCGGCGGGTTCAGGGCGGGCTCCTGGGCTGGGGGACGGGGACGTGACGGCGGCTCGGCCGGTCAGTTCGCGGGCGGCCCGACGGCGACGCTCCGCACGGTGAAGTGCTCCAGCATCGGAGCGCAGGAGCGGCACGGCGGGGCGTGGGTGCCGTGCGCCGGGTCGCCCTCCTCGCGGATGCGAACGGTCGTCATCCGGGAGCCCTTGAGCGCCTTGCGGGCCTCGTGCAGGGTCATCGGCTTGCGGGCGGCGCGCTTGGAGCGGTTGCCGTCGACCGTGGTCAGGTACTGGGAGAGCAGGACGGCCTCCGGGCAGCGGCCGGTGAACCGCTCGCGGGCCTCCTTCGGCAGGGCGTCCAGGAAGTCGGCGACCAGGTGGTGCAGGACCGGGCGGCGGGGGTCCTTGTCGCCCGCCAGGGTGTGCACCTCGCCGCCCTTGAGCGACAGCGCGGCGGCGACGGCGGGCAGCAGGCTGTCGCGGTGGTGGCGCAGCACGGGCGGGCCCGCCGGCTCACCGGTGGTCATCCGTCCTCCTCCTGGTAACCCGGCGTGGGCCGGGGGTGACCGGTCCGGTCCGGGGCAAGCCTGTCAAACGACACCGACAACCGCACATCCGGGGTGCGGCGGTGGCCGGTGCCGCGAGGGACCGGCCCGGCGGACACCCGACCCTGACCGAATGTGCACGACCTCGTCATGACTCGTCCGTCGATCCGCCGAAACGGCCTGCGGGGCCGGGGCGGGCGGTGGCGTGCGGGCAACTCGGCCCGGGGCGGGCGCCGTTGGCGGCGGTCGACCGGTCCTCGGGGCGTACCGGCTCCTCCCGGACGGGGGTCCGGGGTACCGGTCGAGCCCGAGGTCGCCGGCGTCCGCCTGACGGACGGGGGGTTGAAGGCAGGCCCTAGGCTGGTGCCCAGCAAGCACCGTATTTGCAGCAGCCAGTGGGGGCTCCCAGATGACGACAGGTCGGCCCGGCGTCGCCGCCGCACCGAACGCGGCGTACGCAGGTCAGGTGGTGCAGTTCCCTGACCCGGTCCGTGCGGAGCGGCACCCCGGCGGGGTCAGGGTGGACGAGTACGGCTACCCGGACTTCGGCCCGTACGCCGCCGCCGCGGCCGAGGTGGCCGACCCGCCGGAGGGCTTCGGCGTGGACGAACTGCGGCTGACCGACTACGTCTCGGCGAACGCCGCGCTCTACACCCAGGGCCACCCGCTCTGGGCCGACCTGACGACCGCCGTCGCCACCCCGGCCGGCTGGACCTGGCACCACGCGGTCGGCCGGGCCGCCCCCGGCTGGCGGCGGATGGAGCTCGTCCCGGTCGAGGTCAAGGCGCTGCTGCGGCACCACGGCGGCCTGGCCACCTCCGGCGCCGACCACACCCGCCGCGGCACCCGCCCGTTGCAGGAGCGCCGTCCGGTGCACTTCTCGCTGGCCAAGGACGGCGGCGCCCCGACCGGTGTCCCCGAGGACCTGGTGCAGCGCGCCGAGCAGCGCCTCGGCTACCGGCTGCCCGACGCCTACCGCACCTTCCTCAAGCTGGGCGGCGGCCGCGCCCCGGTCGGGGTGGGGCTGGACACCGAGCTCGGACTGCTGCTCGACCAGCCGTTCCTGACGCTCACCGAGGAGTACGGCACCACAGACCTCGTGTACGCGAACAAGTGCCTGCGCGACCACCTCACCAAGGACTACCTGGGCATCGCCTACGCGCAGGGCGGCCTGGTCGCGCTCAAGGTGCGCGGTGAGCGGACGGGTTCGGTCTGGTTCCACCTGTACGACGACGCGCGCGACACCGGCGCCCCGGAGGCCCCGGAGAGCCGCTGCGCGCGGCTGCTGCTGCCCTGCGGCGAGGACTTCGACGCCTTCCTGCTGCGGCTGGCGGGCAGTCCGCCGGAGCTGGAGTCGGTCGCGGAGCTGATGGTGGACGGCGGGTTCGCCCGGGCCGTCCCGGTGGGCTGAGGCACGTGGTCGCGGTGGTGTCGGTGATCGCGGTGATCACGGTGGTGCCGGCGGTGCCGGTGGAACGGGGGACGACGAGGATGCGGACAGGGGTGAACCGGGCGTGGTGACGTACGCGCAGGCGCAGGAGCTCGCCGACGAGTGGATCAACGGCGGGGTGCCGCGCTCGCAGCAGCGCGAGGTACGGGTCCGGGAGTTCGACCTGGGCTTCGTCTGCTGGGCGGTGGCGCCCGCCGACGGCCCGGACGCCGCGAGCCGCACGGTCGGCGCGGGCAGCTCGGGGAAGGCGCGGCTGGTGATCGCCCGGGACTCGGGCGCCAGCACGCTGTGGCCCGCGCTGCCCGTCAACGAGGTGGTCCGGCAGTACGAGGAGGTCTACGGGCGGCCGGTGGCGGCCAACCCGGCCGGGGCGGCGAAGCCCGCGCCCGGGCCGGTGGAGGCGACGTCCTTCCTGCTCAGCCCGCCGCAGTGGCTCCAGGAGGCCGGGGCCGCGGCGATCGCGGCCGAGGCGGAGCGGCTCGGGACGGCTCCGGCCGCGCCGCCCGCCGAGGCGGCCCCCGCCGACGCGCCCGCCGTCGCCGCTGCCGGCGCGCCCGCCGAGGTGCCGCCCGGCGCGGTGCCGCCCGCGCGGGCCGCGCTGACCGAGCCGCCGGTCTCCGACCGGCCCGCCGGGGACGCGCCGGTCGCGCCCGCGCCGGTCGCGCCCGCGCCGGTCGCGCCCGCGCCGGTCGCGCCCGCGCCGGCCGGGGACGAGGCCGGGGCCGGGGCCGTCCTGATGTCCGAGGGGCTGCGGACCACCGGCTCCGACCTGCCCGAGGCCGCCGCCCCGGCCGGTGCCGAGGCCGCGACGATGCTGATGCCGCCGACGGGCGGGGGCCCCGGTGCGCCGCCGGTCCCGCCGTCCGCCGCCCAGCCGCCGGTCGCCCCGCCGCTCCCGTCGGCTCCGGCCCCGGCCGCGCCCCCCGCCCCGGTTGCGGAGCCGGCGCCCACGCTGCTGGCGCCGCCGGACGCCGTGCCGGGGCTGATGGGCCTGCCGGGTGCTCCGGCCGCCCCGCCCGCCGGCGGTCCGCAGGTGGAGCACGCGCCGACGATGCTGGCTCCGCCCGGCGGTCAGCCCGGCCTGGCCGGTCTGCCGGGCGCACCGGCCCCCGGCGCCCCTGCCCCCGGTACCCCTGCCCCCGGCGCCCTTGCCCCTGGTGCCCCGGCTCCCGGTGCCTCCGTCTCCGGCGCCCCCGGGGGCGCCGCGCCGCAGCCCGGCCTCGGCCGGAACGCGGGCTCGGCCCCGCCGCCGCCCCCGCCGGCCGCGCTGCGCGGCGGCCCGGCCGGTTCCCCCGGTGCGGGCTCCGCCCCCGCCGGCCTCGGCCGCAGCGCGGGCTCGGCCCCGCCGCCGCCCCCGCCCGCCGCGCTGAAGCCCGCCCCGGGCTCCGGCGCGCCCGCCGCCCACCCCGGCGGTCGCGGCGCCGACTCCGCCCCGCCGCCCCCGCCCCCGGCGGGCCTGCCGGCCGGCGGGGCACCGGTACCGCCGGGCGGGCCGGCCGCCTCCGGCACGGCGTACGAGGCGACCCAGCTGGCGAACGCGATCGACCCGGCGCTGCTGAGCGGCCCGGCGGACCCGGGCACCCCGCCGTCCGGCGGCCCCGCCGTCCCGCCGCCGCCCGGCGGTCCGGCGGCCCCCGCCGCGCCCGCGGCCGGCTACGGCTACCCGAACGCGGCCGGCGCCGCCGGGGTCGTCCCGCCGGCGCCCGTGCCCGGCTCGCCGCAGCCCGCCCCGGTGCCCCCGGGCGTGCCCGCGGTCGGCCCGGGGTACTTCGCCGCGCTCAGCTACCGGGGACCGGACGGCTCGGAGCAGAAGCTGCTGCACCGCAGCGAGCCCGGCACCCCGCACCCGGAGTGGAAGATCCTCCAGGACCTGCGGCGGCTCAACGTGCCGCCGGAGCAGGTGCTGGAGCTCTACACCGAACTGGAGTCGTGCGACCTGCCGGGCGGCTACTGCAACCGCATGATCGCCGCGTCCTGGCCGAACGTCCGGCTCACCCACACCGCCTCGTACGGCCGCGACCACGTCTCCCGGCAGGCCGGGATGGCCGAGCTGCTCGACCACCTGGACGAGCTGCACCAGCTGGCCTCCGGCGCCCAGCGGGTCCGCCCGTTCCGGGTGCCGCTGCCCGCGCCCGGGACGGTCCAGCCGCTGCCGCCGCTCCCGCCGCAGCAGCTCGCCCAGGAGATCGGCACGGCCTTCGGGCAGAACGTGTTCCGCTACGAGCAGCGCGCCGTCTCCCGCCAGGGCGTGCCCGAGCCGGTGTCCCAGACCCTGATGTGGGCCGGGCTGCCGCGCGACTTCGGGCCGTTCTTCTGGGCGCAGGCGCAGGAGGGCCGCCCGATCCCGACGCTCGCCGAGCTGGCCGCCGAGCGGGGCCTCGCCGGGGGCCCGGACTTCGGCGGCTACCTGGTGCTGGGCAACGACTACGGCCGCCAGCTGTGCGTCCAGTACGGCACCGCGAACGTGGTGGCCGTGGACGTCGACGGAACCGGGCAGCCGCCCCGGTTCGTCAACAGCGGTGTACCGGAGTTCGTCCGCTCGCTGGCCCTGCTCGGCCGGATGTGGCGGCTGCGGTACGGGCTGACGCCGGAGCAGGCCGGTCGCTGGACGACCGACTTCCAGGCCCAGCTCGCCGCGATCGACCCGGCGGCCCTGCAGAACGCGGACACCTGGTGGGCCGTGCTGCTGGAGCAGTTCTGGGACGGCCTGCTGTAGCGGGGCCGTCTCCGATCCTCGCAGGTGGGGAGGGGTCGTTCCGGTGTCCGGAACGGCCCCTCCGGCATGCCGCCGCAGCTGTGCCTCATTGGGGTTTCGCCCGGATCTGCGCAAAATAGGTCAAGAGGATGGGTCTATGCGTCCGGTCCTCGACATATTCCGGTCCGTACGGCGACGGATTCCGGCCCCGGACTCCGAACCGGTTCCGGATCCGTCCGTTCCGTCCGATCATGGGCTCCGCAGCCCGCGAAACGAGGGGAAGAGCCCATGAGCGACGCCGTCCCCCAGTACGGCTTCACCCAGGCCCGCAAGGGCTACGCGCCCGAGCAGGTCGACCGAGCCCTGGCCGCCCTCACCGCGCAGCGCGACGAGGCGTGGGAACGGCTGAGCGTCCTGGGCGCCGGCATCCGGCAGATGGAGGCCCGGCTGGCCGACATCCTCCGGGCCGCCGAGGAGGCCCCGGAGCCCGACTACCAGGTGCTCAGCGAACAGGCCGCCGGACTGGCCGCGATGGCCGAGAACGAGGCGCGCGCCGTCCGGGAGAAGGCCCAGCGCTTCGCCGAGGACCTGCGCGACGAGGTCTACGAGGCCGGGCAGGCGGCCGACCGCGCCGCCAAGGAGTACGCCGCCACCATCCGTGCCGAGGCCGACGCGGCCGCCCGCCGCACGAGCGAGCGCACCCGGGCCGAGGCCGAGGGCATCCGGGCGGAGACCGACCGGGAGTGCCGCTCGGTGCGGGACGCCGCCACCTCCTACGCCGCCAAGGTGCGGGTGGCCGCCGCCGAGGCCAGCGAGCAGGCCGAGGCCGAGCTGGCCGCCCGGCGCCGCAAGGCCGACGAGACCTTCGCCGCCGCCCAGGCCAAGGCCGACGCCGAGGACGCCGAGGTCTCGGCGACCGCCGCGCGCCGGGTCAAGGAGGCCGAGCAGCAGCGGGAGACCGTGCTGAACCAGATCAAGCAGCTGGAGGCGGACGCCCAGGCCAAGGCCGACCAGCTGATCGAGCAGGCCCGCCGGGAGGCGGAGAAGATCAACGCGGAGAGCGAGCGCGAGCAGCGCGAGTTCGACGCCCGGCTGGAGACGGTGCAGCAGCACCTGGACCACATCAAGGCCACGCTGGCCTCGCTCACCGGGGCGGCGGTCGGCCAGATCGAGCCCGAGGCCGTCGCGGCGGCCCAGGGCCCGAAGGCGGCCGGGGGGTCCACGGCTTCCCGGGCCGCCAAGGCCGCCTCGGCCTCCGGTCCGGCGGACGCGGTGGAGGACGCCGTCGCCGTCGCGGCGCGGGTGGACTCGGAGGCGGACACCGGGGAGATCCCGGTGGCGGACCTGCGGAAGGCCGAGGGCCGCGGCGGGGCGTCCGGGACGGCGGCTCCCGGCGGGGCCAAGGCCCCCGCGCGGGAGAACTCGACGACGGTGCTGCGGACGCCGGTGGTCGGCGGCAGCGCCGCCAAGGCCATCGGCGGGCCCGTGGCGACTGGCCCGGTGCCGCCGAAGCCGGCCTCGCCGCCCGCCGGGGAGACGGTCGCCGGGAAGTCCGACGCGAAGCCCGACACGAAGGCCGGCGGGGGGACCGGGGACGCCGGCGCGCCGCCGGAGGAGGAGACCCGGATCGTCCCGAAGATCATCATCGTGGACGACGGCAGTGACTACGCGACCCCCCACACGGTGAGCTACCGCCGCCGCTGACCGGCCGCGCGACCCCGCGTCGCCGAGGCCCCGACCACCCGGCCCCGTGGCCGGCGGGTCGGGGCCTTCGCCGTGCCGGGAGCGGGAGCGGGAGCGGGCTGCGCGAGCGCTCCGGAAACTCCCCGGGACGGCCCGGTGGCCGGCGGGGTGGGCCCGGGAACGAAAGAGGCCGAGACCCGTGGCGCCCTCCAGGAAAGGGCGCCACGGTTCCCGGCGCTTGGGCGGGCGCCCCCACCCAGGGTCGCCCGGCCTCGCACCTCCGACCCCCATCGGGGGTGCGACAGTGCCGCCACAGCCATCCCCCACGGTTGGGTGCGGCGGGCACGTTCACCATGGTGCGCGATCTCCATGGACGGCCAGTGACAGGAGTATGTCCAGTTCGTGGCGGATAGCCGTGCCCGGATCGGTACGCGTGCCGGTTGGTTCGTCCACCGGCCGGTCCGGTGTTCCGTCCAGTGGTTCGTTCCCGGACGTGCTCCTGACACATCCGGCGGCGCGGCCGCTCCGGCTCCGTCCCGCTCGGGGCCCGCTCCGCCCCCGGCCCGGCCCGCGTACGCCCCGGTCCGGCACCGCCGAAGTCGTGGACCGCGTGCGGGTCCGCGCCTCGGCGTACGCTGGAGACCCCCGGCCGCTCAGCGTGCCGGGCCGTTCGCGTTGCCCCGGCGGGCCTTCGCCGCCCGGGGGCAGCACCAGCCACGGGACGAAGAAGAGACCCCAATGAGCCTGACCGGACTGCTCGATGTCGTCGCGCGGGACGCGGCGCTCGCCGAGGCGATCGAGGCGGCCACCGCCACCGGAGCCGAGGCCGGCGGACGCCGCCACCTGGACCTGGTCGGCCCGCCCGCCGCGAGGCCGTTCGCCATCGCCGCGCTGGCCCGCGCGCTGGCCGGCCGGGCCGCCGGGGACCGGGGCCGCCCGGTGCTCGCCGTCACCGCGACCGGCCGGGAGGCCGAGGACCTCGCGGCCTCGCTGCGCTCGCTGCTGCCGCCCGACGCCGTCGCCGAGTTCCCGGCCTGGGAGACCCTGCCGCACGAGCGGCTGTCGCCCCGCTCGGACACCGTCGGGCGCCGGCTGGCCGTACTGCGCCGGATCGTGCACCCGCGGGCCGACGACTTGGCGGCCGGGCCGGTCCAGGTGATCGTCGCCCCGGTCCGCTCGGTGCTCCAGCCGCAGGTCAAGGGGCTGGCCGAGCTGGAGCCGGTGGCCGTGCGGCGCGGTGAGTCGTACGACCTGGAGGAGGTGGCCCGCCGGCTCTCCGCCGCCGCCTACGCGCGGGTCGAACTGGTCGAGAAGCGCGGCGAGTTCGCCGTCCGCGGCGGCATCCTGGACGTCTTCCCGCCGACCGAGGAGCACCCGCTGCGGGTGGAGTTCTGGGGCGACGAGGTCGAGGAGGTCCGCTACTTCAAGGTCGCCGACCAGCGCTCGCTGGAGATCGCCGAGCACGGCCTGTGGGCGCCGCCCTGCCGCGAGCTGCTGCTCACCGACGAGGTGCGGGCCCGGGCCGCCGAGCTGGCCGCGGAGCACCCCGGGCTGGCCGAGATCCTGGACAAGATCGCCGAGGGCATCGCGGTCGAGGGCATGGAGTCGCTGGCTCCGGTGCTGGTCGACGACATGGAGCTGCTGCTGGACGTGCTGCCGCTCGGCTCGGTCGCGGTGGTCTGCGACCCCGAGCGGGTCCGCACCCGGGCCGCCGACCTGGTGGCGACCAGCCAGGAGTTCCTGCACGCCTCCTGGGTCGCCGCCGCGGCGGGCGGGGACCGGCCGATCGACCTGGAGGCGATCGACGTCTCCGCCGCCTCGCTGCGCTCGCTCGCCGAGGTGCGCGAGCACGCCGCCGAGATCGGGCTGCCCTGGTGGTCCGTCAGCCCGTTCGCGACCAGCGAGTCGACGGTCGACGGCATCCTGGAGTTCGACGCCAACACGCTCACCCTCGGCATGCACGCCGTCGAGGCCTACCGGGGCGACACCGCCCGGGCGATCGCCGACGCCAAGGAGCGGCTGGCCGCCGACTGGCGGGTCGTCATGGTGACCGAGGGCCACGGCCCGGCCTCCCGGCTCGCCGAGGTGCTCGGCAACGAGGGCATCCCGGCCCGGCTGGTCGCCGACCTCGCCGAGGCGCCCACCAGGGACGTCGTCTACGTCTCCTGCGGCTCGATCGAGCACGGTTTCGTCGACGAGAACCTCAAGCTCACCGTCATCACCGAGACCGACCTGTCCGGCCAGCGGTCCTCCACCAAGGACATGCGCCGGATGCCCTCGCGCCGCCGCAACGCGATCGACCCGCTGGCGCTCGTCGCCGGGGACTACGTCGTCCACGAGGCGCACGGCGTCGGCCGGTACGTCGAGATGGTGCAGCGCACCGTCCAGGGCGCCACCCGCGAGTACCTGGTGCTGGAGTACGCCCCGGCCAAGCGCGGCCACCCCGGCGACCGGCTGTTCGTGCCGACCGACCAGCTCGACCAGGTCACCAAGTACGTCGGCGGCGAGGCCCCGACGCTGCACCGGCTCGGCGGCGCGGACTGGGCGAAGACCAAGCAGCGGGCCAAGAAGGCGGTCAAGGAGATCGCCGCCGACCTGATCAAGCTGTACTCGGCGCGGATGGCCGCCCCCGGCCACACCTTCGGCCCGGACACCCCGTGGCAGCGGGAGCTGGAGGACGCCTTCCCGTACGCGGAGACGCCGGACCAGCTGACCACCATCGCCGAGGTCAAGGCGGACATGGAGAAGTCCGTCCCGATGGACCGGCTGATCTGCGGCGACGTCGGCTACGGCAAGACCGAGATCGCCGTGCGGGCCGCGTTCAAGGCGGTGCAGGACGGCAAGCAGGTGGCGGTGCTGGTGCCGACCACGCTGCTGGTGCAGCAGCACTTCTCGACCTTCGCCGAGCGGTACGCCAACTTCCCGGTCACGGTGAAGGCGCTGTCCCGCTTCCAGACCGACACCGAGGCCAAGGCCGTCCTGGAGGGGCTGTTCGAGGGCTCGGTGGACGTCGTCATCGGCACCCACCGGCTGTTCTCCTCCGAGACCAGGTTCAAGGACCTCGGCCTGGTCATCGTCGACGAGGAGCAGCGCTTCGGCGTCGAGCACAAGGAGCAGCTGAAGAAGCTGCGGGCCAACGTGGACGTGCTCACCATGTCCGCGACCCCGATCCCGCGCACCCTGGAGATGGCGGTCACCGGCATCCGCGAGATGTCCACCATCACCACCCCGCCGGAGGAGCGGCACCCGGTGCTGACCTTCGTCGGCCCGTACGACGAGAAGCAGATCTCGGCCGCGATCCGGCGTGAACTCCTGCGCGAGGGCCAGGTGTTCTACATCCACAACCGGGTGGAGTCGATCGACAAGGCGGCCGCCCGGCTGAAGGACCTGGTGCCCGAGGCGCGGATCGCCACCGCGCACGGGCAGATGGGGGAGACCCAGCTGGAGAAGGTCGTCGTCGACTTCTGGGAGAAGGAGTTCGACGTCCTGGTGTCGACCACGATCGTGGAGTCCGGCATCGACATCTCCAACGCCAACACCCTGATCGTGGAGCGCGGCGACACCTTCGGCCTCTCCCAGCTGCACCAGCTGCGCGGCCGGGTCGGGCGAGGGCGCGAGCGCGGCTACGCGTACATGCTGTACCCGCCGGAGAAGCCGCTCACCGAGACCGCGCACGAGCGGCTGGCCACCATCGCCCAGCACACCGAGATGGGCGCCGGCATGTACGTCGCGATGAAGGACCTGGAGATCCGCGGCGCGGGCAACCTGCTGGGCGGGGAGCAGTCCGGGCACATCGCCGGGGTCGGCTTCGACCTCTACATGCGGATGGTCGGCGAGGCGGTGGCGGAGTTCCGCGAGTCGCTGGCGAACGGCGGGGAGCCGGAGGAGGAGCCGCTGGAGGTGAAGATCGAGCTGCCGGTCGACGCCCACGTGCCGCACGACTACGCGCCCGGCGAGCGGCTGCGGTTGCAGGCGTACCGATCGATCGCGGCGGTCAACTCGGAGGAGGACATCCAGCAGGTCCGGGACGAGCTGGTGGACCGCTACGGCAAGCTGCCCGAGCCGGTGGAGAACCTGCTGCTGGTCGCGGCGCTGCGGCTGTACGCCCGGCGGTGCGGGATCTCGGACATCACCCTCCAGGGCTCCAACGTGCGCTTCGGGCCGGTGGAGCTGCGGGAGTCCCAGCAGCTGCGGCTGAACCGGCTCTACCCGCGCAGCCAGGTGAAGGCGGCGGCCCAGCAGCTGCTGGTGCCGCGCCCGAGCACCGGGCGGATCGGCGGGAAGCCGCTGGTCGGGCGGGAACTGCTGGGCTGGTGCACCGAGTTCCTGTCGGCGATGTTCGACGACCTGGCGGGGGCGAGGAAGTAGCGCTCCGCGGGGGCGGTTCACGGCGGTCCGGGGCTCTGCCCGGGGCCGCCGTTCCGTCGTGCGGCGCGGCGAAGCCGGCGTCGGGGCCGGACCGGACCCTCCCGCGCCGCCTGCGCGCCGCCCTCCGGTGAGGGCCGGGCGTTGCCCGGCGCGGCCCGTCCCGGCCCGGCGCGGCCCGGCGCGGCCCGGCGCTGCCTTCGCCCCGGCCCCCGACGCCGCTCCTGCGCGGGGCCCGGTGCCGCCCTCGTGTGGCCCTCGCACCAGCCCGGCGCTGCCCCGCGCCGCCTGCGCGCCGGCCCCCGACGCCGCTCCTGCGCGGGCCCGGAGTCGCCCCCGGTGCGGCCCGTCCCGGCCCGGTGCCGACCTCGTGCGGCCTTCCCACCGGCCCGGGGTCGCCCCTGCGTGGTCTTCGCCCCCGCGTCGGCCCCACGCCCCCCTCGGTGCCGGTGAGGCCGGTGGGGCCGGTGGGGGCTCCGGGGTAGGTTCGGGGGTGTGACGACGAATGCTGCACCGACGGACGCTCCCGGCGCGAAGTTGATCCTGCTGACCACCACCCACCGGGTGGCTCCCGGCCTGCTGGCGTGGCCGGCGTGGGAGGCCCTGCGGTCGGCCGGGCGGGTGCTGGTGGCGGACGAGGGGCACCCGCAGGTGGCGGCGGTGCGGCAGGCCGGGGTGGTGGTGGAGGCGGTGTCGGCCGGGTCCGCGCCGGCGCTGGCGCGGCTGCTGACCGGGCAGCCGGCCGGGGGCGGCCCGACGGTGTGGCTGGGCAGCCCGGACGGCGATCCGGGGCTGTCCGACGCGCTGGCGCGGCTCGCGGTGGAACACGCCGGTGAGGTGCCGGAGATCGAGGTGCTGCCCGGCTCCTACGACCTGCCGGGCGCCCGGCTGCTGGATCTGGTGACGGTGATGGACCGGCTGCGGTCCCCGGGCGGCTGCCCCTGGGACGCCGAGCAGACGCACGAGAGCCTGGTGAAGTACCTGGTCGAGGAGGCGTACGAGCTGGTCGAGGCGATCGAGGAGGGGGACCGCGCGACGCTGCGCGAGGAGCTGGGCGACGTCCTGTTCCAGGTGTTCTTCCACTCCCGGATCGCCGAGGAGCACCCGACCGATCCGTTCACCGTCGACGACGTGGCGGGGGACATCGTCGAGAAGCTGATGTACCGCCACCCCCACGTGTTCGGGGACGTGGAGGTCGAGGGCGCCACCGAGGCGGAGGCCAACTGGGAGCAGCTGAAGGCGGCCGAGAAGGCGGGCCGCGAGTCGGTGCTGGACGGCGTGCCGGCCGGGCTGCCCTCGCTGGCGTACGCGGCGAAGCTGGTGTCCCGGGTCCGCCGGGCGGAGTTCACCGGGGTGCCGGACGAGGCGTACGAGCTGCCCGCCGAGCTGACGGCGGACTCGGCGGGCCGGCTGCTGCTCGCGGTGGTGCAGCGCGCGCACACCGCCGGGGTGGACGTGGACGCCGCACTGCGGTCGGCCGCGCGCGCCTACCGGGACGCGGTGCGCGCGGCGGAGGGCCTGGAAGCGGAGTGACGGAGGCGGGCTCAGGCCGCCGCGGCGGTGTCCTCCGGGCGCCGCTGCGGGGGGACGAGCTCGCCGATGGCCTCGCCGACGAGGACGACGAGTTCGGCGAGGCGCTCCAGGTCCAGGTGGTCGGGCAGGTCGGCCAGCGAGACGACCCGCTCGCCCGCCGGTCCGGCCACCGCGAAGACGTCGATCGGGCCGAGGTGCTTCTCGGCGGTGTCCACGAGGGCGGCGACGTCGCTGGGGCGGCGGACGTCACCGCAGACGCCGACGACGGGGCAGCCCGGCCGGTCGAGTTCGGCGGCGAGGTCCTCGGCGACGCCGACGTGCTGGTCGGCGATGAGCATCCCGGCGGCGCCGGCCGCGGCGAACCGGCGGGCGAGTCCCGCGCCCGACCCGCCGTCGAGGACCGCGATGACGACGACTGATCCGCTGACCCGCATGGTCTGCTCCTCCCTGTGGGCGACACCGCACCGGCGCCCACGCGTACTGCGGAGGATCGTAGGCAGGGACTGACCCTCCGCAACAGGGATTACCCCTCAGGTGACCAGGCTCACGCCCGCTTCCTCTCCAAGAGCCGTCCAAGAGCCGGACAAGAGCCGTCCACCGGGCGGCCACGGACTGTCCATGGCCCGTCAACCGGCCGGTCCACGGGCCGTCCACGGAGAGCCGGCGCCACGGACGGGAACGGCGGCGGGGGAGCGGCGGCCCGCCGGAGCGGGGCGCGCCCGTCGCACCGGATACGGTCGGTCCATGCCAGCTCAGCCCGACCCCGCCCGGCCCGCCACCACGCCCTCCGCCACGCCGCCCGGCGCCCCCGCTCCGCAGCTGTTCACCTGGGAGTTCGCCGCCGATCCGTACCCCGCCTACGCCTGGCTGCGCGAGCACGCCCCGGTGCACCGCACCACGCTGCCGAGCGGTGTCGAGGCCTGGCTGGTGACGCGGTACGCGGACGCCCGTCAGGCGCTCGCGGACAGCCGGCTGTCGAAGAACCCGGCGCACCACAGCGAGCAGGCGCACCGCACCGGCCGGGTGGGCATCCCGGGGGAGCGGCAGGCCGACCTGATGACCCACCTGCTGAACATCGACCCGCCGGACCACACCAGGCTGCGCCGGCTGGTGTCGAAGGCGTTCACCCCGCGCCGGGTGGCCGAGTTCGAGCCGCGGGTGCAGCAGCTCACCGACCGGCTGATCGACGGCTTCGCCCGGCGCGGTTCGGCGGACCTGATCCACGAGTTCGCCTTCCCGCTCCCCATCTACGCGATCTGCGACATGCTGGGCGTGCCGGCCGAGGACCAGGACGACTTCCGCGACTGGGCCGGGATGATGCTGCGGCACACCAAGCCGGGCCAGGGCGGCGGCCAACGCGGCGGCGTGGGGCGGGCGGTGAGGCGGATGCGGGCGTACCTGCTGGAGCTGATCCACCGCAAGCGCGCCGACCTCGGCGACGACCTGATCTCGGGTCTGATCCGGGCCAGTGACCACGGTGAGCACCTGACCGAGAACGAGGCCGCGGCGATGGCCTTCATCCTCCTGTTCGCGGGCTTCGAGACCACCGTCAACCTGATCGGCAACGGCACCTACGCGCTGCTGCGTAATCCGGAGCAGCGCCGGCTGCTCCAGGAGTCGGTGGCGCGCGGCGAGAGCGGGCTGCTGGAGACCGGGATCGAGGAACTCCTGCGCTACGACGGGCCGGTGGAGCTGGCGACCTGGCGGTTCGCGACCCGTCCGCTGAGCATCGGCGGAGTGGACATCCCGGTCGGCGACCCGGTGCTGGTGGTGCTGGCCGCGGCGGACCGCGATCCGGCCCGGTTCGCGGACGAGAACACCCTCGACCTGGCCCGGACGGACAACCCGCACCTGGGCTTCGGGCACGGCATCCACTACTGCATCGGCGCTCCGCTGGCCCGGCTGGAAGGGCGGACGGCGCTGGCCACACTGCTTTCCCGGCTGCCCGATCTGCGGCTCGCGGAAAGTCCGGAGAACCTGCGCTGGCGAGGCGGTCTGATCATGCGTGGGCTGCGCGAACTGCCGGTGGAATTCAGCCCGGAGAGCCGCTCTCCGCACGCCTCTCCGCACGCGCTTCCGCAGGGTCCTACCGTGACTCCGGCGAGCGCCGATCACGTCGGCGGCACGCCGTCGGTCAACTCCCGTACGGGGTATGAAGGCTGACCAATCCGGACATAACGCCGCAGTCGGTAGGCGAATGGGCACGCGCCGTAATGCTGGTGTGATATCGGCGATATGAGCTTGTGATTGGTCTGAAGATCTGTCTACTCTCCTGGGGTTCGCAGCTGCGGACCCCGAGCGCGGAACGCCGAATCCTGCCCGCCGTGCCACGGGAAACCGACCAGAACCCTGGGCAGGGGCGGGGGAACCAGGTTTGTTGCCGTCCCCACGGCTTGGGGTGAAGCCGCCCGAGCGGAATCGTTTCCGCACACGGCGGCCGGGCCACCTCCCGGTCCGAACCCGACAGCTCACCTCGCAGGCGTGCGGAGAGGGACCTCTTCATGCTGTTCGTTGGAACTGGCCGCCACCGTCGTCGTACCCAGGCCGAGAAGGCCATCGCCGTCGCCGGTGTGGCCGGCGTCGGACTCGCGATGCCGCTCCTCACCGCCACCGGCGCCTCCGCCGCCCCGGTCTCCACCTGGGACGCCGTCGCCCAGTGCGAGAGCGGCGGCAACTGGAGCATCAACACCGGCAACGGCTTCTACGGCGGCCTCCAGTTCACCTCCAGCACCTGGAAGGCCTACGGCGGCACCGTCTACGCCCCGCAGGCCAACCAGGCCAGCAAGGGCCAGCAGATCGCGGTCGCCGAGAAGGTCCTCGCCTCGCAGGGCCCCGGCGCCTGGCCGGTCTGCTCCAAGAAGGCCGGTCTGACCAAGGGCGGCTCCCCGGCCTCCGTCGACACCTCCTCGGGCGGCAAGACCCAGACGGCCCCCAAGCCGCAGGCCCCGAAGCCCGCCGCCAAGCCGGCCGAGAAGCCGGCTCAGCAGCAGGCCCCGAAGCCGGCTCAGAAGCCCGCCGCCAAGCCGGCCCAGCAGGCCGCCCCGCAGCAGCAGACCCAGCAGACCCCGGGCTTCTCCGGCAAGGCCGGCTGGGACGCCGACGCCAAGGTGTACTGGTACCAGAACAACGGCGCCTGGTACTGGACCAGCCACCAGAGCGTCTACCAGCAGTACGCCGGCCAGGCCGCCGCCCAGCCGCAGTACGCCCCGCAGGCCGCCGTGCAGCCGGCTCCGCGGGCCACCGGCCACGACTACACCGTCCGCGCCGGTGACACCCTGTCGACCATCGCCACCGCCCAGGGCGTGTCCGGCGGCTGGCGCGCGCTGTACGACCAGAACCACGCCACCGTCGGCGGCGACCCGAACCTGATCCTGCCCGGCCAGGTGCTGCACCTCGGCTGATCCGGCGTCGGGCCGCCGTGCCCGAGCCGAGGTCGGGCCGCCGTGCCCGACGGCGACCCGCCACGCCCGGCGGCGCGTATCGCGACCCGCGGACGAAGGGGACCGGCCTACCGGTCCCCTTCGTCCGCATTCGCCCGTCCCAGGGGGACAAGCTGGGACAAGCAGGTGAACTACCGGTGGGTAGAGGGGCCACACGCTGAGACGGAACCGAGGCCGAGGTGGTCCCGGGAGCCCGGGCGGTTAGGCTCTGGTCGTAACGACTCCGCAATCGTCCTGCTGACTGCACCCCGTCAGACCGGACCCCTGCTTCCGCAAGGAGATGCCTCGTGCCGTCCATCGATGTCGTCGTAGCCCGTGAGATCCTCGACTCGCGCGGCAACCCCACGGTCGAGGTCGAGGTCGGCCTCGACGACGGCAGCACGGGTCGTGCCGCTGTCCCGTCGGGTGCCTCCACCGGCGCCTTCGAGGCCCTGGAGCTGCGCGACGGCGACAAGAACCGCTACTTCGGCAAGGGCGTCGAGAAGGCCGTCCTGGCCGTCATCGAGCAGATCGGTCCGGAGCTGGTCGGCTACGACGCCACCGAGCAGCGGCTGATCGACCAGGCCATGCTGGACCTGGACGCCACCCCGGACAAGTCCTCGCTCGGCGCCAACGCCATCCTGGGCGTCTCGCTGGCCGTCGCGCACGCCGCCTCCGAGGCCAGCGACCTGCCGCTGTTCCGCTACCTGGGCGGCCCGAACGCCCACGTCCTGCCGGTCCCGATGATGAACATCCTCAACGGCGGCTCGCACGCGGACTCCAACGTCGACATCCAGGAGTTCATGATCGCCCCGATCGGCGCGGAGTCCTTCTCCGAGGCCGTCCGCTGGGGCGTCGAGGTCTACCACACCCTCAAGGGCGTGCTGAAGGAGCGCGGCCTGTCCACCGGCCTCGGCGACGAGGGCGGCTTCGCGCCGAACCTGGACAGCAACCGCGAGGCCCTGGACCTGATCGTCGAGGCCATCCAGAAGGCCGGCTACGTGCCCGGCCGTGACGTCGCGCTGGCCCTGGACGTGGCCTCCTCCGAGTTCTACGAGGACGGTGCCTACCAGTTCGAGGGCAAGGCGCTGACCTCCACCGAGCTCATCGAGTACTACGCCGAGCTGGTCGACGCCTACCCGCTGGTCTCCATCGAGGACCCGCTGGACGAGTCGGACTGGGACGGCTGGAAGGCCATGACCGTCCGGCTGGGCGACAAGGTCCAGCTGGTCGGCGACGACCTGTTCGTCACCAACCCGGCCCGCCTGGCCCGCGGCATCGAGACCGGCACCGCCAACGCGCTGCTGGTCAAGGTGAACCAGATCGGCTCGCTGACCGAGACCCTGGACGCCGTCGAGCTGGCCCAGCGCAACGGCTACCGCTGCATGATGTCGCACCGCTCCGGTGAGACCGAGGACGTCACCATCGCCGACCTGGCCGTCGCCACCAACTGCGGCCAGATCAAGACCGGCGCCCCGGCCCGCTCCGAGCGCGTCGCCAAGTACAACCAGCTGCTGCGCATCGAGGAGATCCTCGACGACGCCGCCGAGTACGCCGGCCGCGGCGCCTTCCCGCGCTTCCGCTCCGCGGAGTAACGGGCACCGCCGCTCCACCGGGCGGTGAGCACGTACGAGGGCCACGCGCTCCGGTGGCGCACGCCTGACCGGTGCCCCGCCGTTCACCCCGTAGGGTGGACGGCGGGGCACCGTCGCGACCAGGAGGGGATACGGGAGATGGCTGGCTGGAGGATCCCGGGCTTGGCGGCCCGGCCCCGGTTCACGAGCCGGGCGACCGTCCTCGTCCTGGTGCTCTGCTCGCTGGTGGCGATCCTCGCCTACCCGACGCGGCAGTTCATCTCCCAGCGCGCCGAGATCTCCGCCCAGCGGGCGAAGGCCGACCACGCGCGCCAGCAGGTCGAGCAGTTGCGCCGGGAGAAGGCCCGCTGGCAGGACCCGGAGTACGTCAAGGCGCAGGCCCGCGCCCGGCTGCACTACGCGGTGCCGGGGGAGACCCCGTACATCGCGGTGGACCCGGCCGGTCAGGCCGCCCGGCCCTCCGCGCCCGCCACCCCCGCCGCCGGCGGTTCGGCGAAGGCCGCCAAGCCCTGGTACACCAGCATCTGGGACTCGGTGGACGCCGCCGACACCGCCGCGGCGGCCCCCGCCCACCCCCTTCCGCTCCCACCGTCCTCCGTTGGAGACACCTCCCCCCATGACCACTGAGAACCACCCCACCGTCTCCGACGCCGACGTCGCGGCCATCGCCGCCCAGCTCGGCCGGGTGCCGCGCGGCCTGCGCGGCGTGGCGCACCGCTGCCCCTGCGGCAACCCGGACGTCGTGGAGACGGCCCCCCGGCTCCCGGACGGCACGCCGTTCCCCACGCTCTACTACCTGACCTGCCCCAAGGCCGCCTCGCTGATCGGCACCCTGGAGGCGGAGGGCGTGATGAAGGAGCAGACCGCCCGGCTCGCCGAGGACCCGGAGCTGGCCGCGGCCTACCAGAAGGCGCACGAGGACTACATCGCCCGGCGCGACGCGATCGAGGTGCTGGAGGGCTTCCCGAGCGCCGGCGGCATGCCGGACCGGGTGAAGTGCCTGCACGTGCTGGTCGGCCACTCGTTGGCGGCCGGCGAGGGCGTCAACCCGCTCGGCGACGAGGCGATCGGCATGCTGGAGGACTGGTGGGCCAAGGGCCCGTGCGTCTCCCCGGCCGAGGTCGAGGCCGCCGGTGAGCGGGTCGCCCGCAACCGCGCCAAGGAGCAGGACCACGAGGCGGTGATCGCCGAGAAGGCGCGCAAGAGCGCCGAGCGCGCCGCGAAGAAGCGCGCCGCCGAGGAGGCCGCGGCGGCGGACTCGGCGGCGGAGGCGGCTGGGCGGGAGTCGGAGTGACCATGACCCGCGTGGCCGCGATCGACTGCGGCACCAACTCCATCCGCCTGCTGGTCGCCGACCTCGACCCGGAGACCGGGGAGATCACCGACCTGGACCGCCGGATGATCGTCAACCGGCTGGGCCAGGGCGTGGACCAGACCGGCCGGCTGCACCCGGACGCGCTGGCCCGCACCTTCGCGGCCTGCCGGGAGTACCAGGAGATCATCTCCGGCTACGGCGTAGGCCCCGAGCGGGTCCGCTTCGTCGCCACCAGCGCCTCCCGGGACGCCGAGAACAGCGACGAGTACGTCAAGGGCGTGCGGGACGTCCTGGGCGTCGAGCCCGAGGTGGTGAGCGGCGAGGAGGAGGCGCACCTGTCCTTCGTGGGCGCCACCAAGGAGCTGGCGGGCGGTCAGTTCCCCGGTCCGTACCTGGTGTTCGACCTCGGCGGCGGTTCCACCGAGTTCGTGCTCGGCACGGACGACGTGCGGGCGGCGCGCTCGGTGAACATCGGCTGCGTGCGGCTCACCGAGCGCTACTTCGCAGACGCCGAACTGCCCTCCGCGGAGCAGATCGAGGCCGCCCGGGCGCACGTGCGCGCCGAGCTGGACCGGGCCGAGGAGGTCGTCCCGCTGACCGGCGCGGCCACCCTGGTGGGTCTGGCCGGGACGGTCACCACGGTGTCGGCGATCGCCCAGGGCCTGCCCGGCTACGACTCGGCGGCGATCCACCACTCGCGGGTCAGCCGGGAGCGGGTCGCCGAGATCGCCCACGAGCTGCTGGCCGCCACCCACGCCGAGCGCGCGGCCATCCCGTCGATGCACCCGGGCCGGGTGGACGTGATCGCGGCCGGGGCGCTGGAGCTGCTGGAGATCATGGAGCGCACCGGCGCCGACGAGCTGGTCGTGAGCGAGCACGACATCCTCGACGGCATCGCCTGGGGCATCGCCTCCTGACCCCTTCCAGGGCTTGCCCGGACCGGCCCCGGCACCCCTTTCGGGGGGTCGGGGCCGTGTCGCGCCCCGGGTGCGCGGGAAAGTTCGTGAATTTCTTCACATGGCGATACGGTCAATCGTTGCATTGGCTCGCCCGCTACGTCCGAAATGTGGGACCGAAGGCCCGTGGACGGGGTGGCCCATGGGATCGCAGGTCAGGCCTCGCATGAGGTTTGAAAATCGAAATCACGCGCGGGAACCCGGGCGCCGTACGGATCGTTGCTGCTCAGGCCGGTGGTGCTCCGGCGCGCGTTCGCGCGGTGCCGCCCCGGGGTGCGGACCCCCGCGCCGGGCCGGATTTTGCGGCCGCGGAGTGTAGCACAGAGGGTCCGTCAACTTGTGACCGGGCTCACGAAGGCTGCTCCGGACGGTGCTGGATACTTTCGGATATGAGCACCACGGAGCGTCCTCGCATCCTCATTGTCGGCGGTGGTTACGTCGGCCTGTATGCCGCGATGCGCATCCTCAAGAAGATGCGTTACGGCGAAGCGACCGTCACGGTCGTCGACCCGCGGTCGTACATGACGTACCTGCCCTTCCTCCCCGAGGCGGCCGGCGGCAACGTCGCGCCCCGCAACCTCGTCGCGCCGCTGCGCAAGACCCTCAAGCAGGCGGAGGTGCTGACCGGGTCCGTCACCGGTATCGACCACGCCCGCAAGGTCGCCACCATCCAGCCGGCGGCCGGCGACAGCTACGAGCTGCCCTTCGAGTACCTGGTCGTCGCGACCGGCTCGGTCTCCCGCACCTTCCCGATCCCGGGTCTGGCGGAGAACGGCATCGGCATGAAGACGGTCGAGGAGGCCATCGGCCTCCGCAACCACGTCATGGCCCAGCTCGACAAGGCCGAGTCCACCACGGACGAGGAGGTCCGCCGCAAGGCCCTGACCTTCGTCGTCATCGGCGGTGGCTTCGCCGGCATCGAGACCGTTGCCGAGATCGAGGACATGGCCCGCGACGCGGCCAAGCTGTACAAGACCGTCAGCCGCGACGACATGCGCTTCGTCGTCGTCGAGGCGGCCAACCGCATCCTCCCCGAGATGGGCCCGGACCTCGGTCTGTGGACCAAGGAGAAGCTTGAGGAGCGGAAGATCGAGGTCTACATCGAGACCTCGATGGACTCCTGCGTCGACGGCCACGTCATGCTGAAGAACGGCATGGAGATGGACGCCTCCACCATCGTGTGGACGGCCGGCGTGAAGCCGAACCCGGTGCTGTCCGAGTTCGGCCTGCCGCTGGGCCCGCGCGGCCACGTCGACACCGCGCCGACCCTCCAGGTCCAGGGCTTCGACTACGTCTGGGCCGCCGGCGACAACGCCCAGGTGCCGGACCTCGCCGCCGGCGAGGGCGCCTGGTGCCCGCCGAACGCGCAGCACGCCTGCCGTCAGGCCGTCGTCCTCGGCGACAACGTGATCTCCGGCATGCGCGGCTTCCCGCAGAAGGAGTACAAGCACAAGAACCTCGGTGCGGTCGCCGGTCTCGGCCTGCACAAGGGCGTGGCGATCCTCTTCGGCAAGTACAAGCTGAAGGGCCGTCCGGCCTGGTGGTTCCACCGCCTGTACCACGGTGCGATGGTGCCGACCTTCAACCGCAAGGTCCGCGTCTTCACCGACTGGACGCTCGCGATGTTCCTCAAGCGCGAGATGGTCGGCCTCGCCCAGATGGAGAAGCCGCAGCTGCCGATCCAGGAGGTCACTCCGCCCACCAAGCCCGTCGAGGCCGCCAAGCCGGCCGCCGACAAGGAACTCGCCAGCAAGTAAGCGACTGAGGCCCCGGTGTGGGAGCACCGGGGTATGAGTCGGAGGCTCTCCGCCCGGCAGTGTCGCCGGACCACGACCTCCGTGGTGCTCAGCCGGCCGTGCGACCGGGCGGAGTACAGAAGTGGGAAGGTCCCCCGCCGGAACCCCGGCGGGGGACCTTCCTCGTTCCGGCGACCGGTCAGTCGGTCTTGATGCTCGACAGGATGTCCAGCTTGGAGGCCCGGCGGGCCGGCCAGATCGCGGCCACCAGGCCGACCACCCCGGCCAGCACCAGGAACAGCGCCAGCTGGCCGTACGGCAGGACGGTGGTCAGGCCGGCCAGGCTGGACTTCAGGGTGCCGTTGATCGCCCAGGCGATGAAGCAGCCGAGCAGCAGGCCGATGCCGGCGCCGAACAGGGAGATCACCACCGACTCCAGCCGGACCATCCGCTTGATGCCGCCGCGGTCCAGGCCGATCGCCCGCAGCATCCCGATCTCGCGCTTGCGCTCGAAGACCGACATCGCCAGCGTGTTGACCACGCCCAGGATCGCGATCAGCACCGCCATCCCCAGCAGGCCGTACATCAGGTTCAGCGCGAAGGTGATGGTCTGGCTGAACTCGTCCCGGACGTCCTGCTTGGACTTGACGTCGATCACCGGGTTGGCGCCGGTGGCGTCCTTGATCGCCTGCTTGAGGCCGCCGGTGGCGCCGTCCTTGCCCTTGACCAGGACATCGGCGATGAACGGCTTGGGCTCGTGCTTGGCGACCTCGCTGTTGGCCAGCAGGACCGGGCCGAGCATGCCGCCCTTCTGGTACACGCCGCCGACGGTGAGCCGGCCGGTGGAGTCGTCGGGGAAGGACACGTTCAGCTCCGAGCCGGCGGTGACGTTCAGCTTCTTGGCGACGTCCTCGTCGACCAGCAGCTGGCCCTTGCCGAAGCCCGCGGTCGAGCCGCTGGTCAGCTTGACGTCCGCGAGCTGGTCGAGGACGGCGGCGTCCACGCCGGTGACCGCCTTGGTGGTGCCGTTGAGCTGCCAGTACGAGGTCGTCATCGCCGAGGAGGCGGCCACCCCGGGGGCCTTGGCGATCTGGGCGGGCACCTGCTCGGACAGGCTCATCCCGTTGGCGGCCCCGACGATGTAGTCGGCCTTCATCGAGCTGGTGACGGCCCGGTCGATGGTGTCGGACACCGAGGCGCCGATCACGGTGAGGCCGGTGACCAGGGTCAGGCCGATGGTCAGCGCGGCGGCGGTGGCCGCGGTGCGGCGCGGGTTGCGCACGGCGTTCTGCTGGGCGAGCTTGCCCGGGGTGCCGCCGAGGCCGCGCAGCAGCGGGCCGACCAGTGCGACCACCGGGCGGGAGAGCAGTGGCAGCAGGACGAACACGCCGATCAGGGCCAGGAAGGCGCCCAGGGCGACCGGCATCCGGCCGTTGGCGTTGCCGGTGGACGCGCCGTAGGCGATCAGGACGAGGCCGCCGCCGGTGAGCACCGAACCGATCGTGTTGCGGACCACCAGGCTCTTCTGCGAGGCCGGCTGGTCGCCGCTGCTCATCGCGGCCACCGGGGCGATCCGGGCGGCGCGCATGGCGGGCAGCAGGGCGGACAGGACCGTCACCAGGATGCCGACCACGACCGTCACCACGACGGTGAGCGGCTTGACCACCAGCGAGCCGTTCGGCATGTTCTCGTCCATCGCGCCGATCAGCGACTGCATCCCGGCGCCGATCCCGATGCCGGCGAGCAGGCCGGCCACGGCGGAGGCGGTGCCGATCAGCAGGGCCTCGATCAGCACGGACCGGGTGACCTGCTTGCGGCTGGCGCCGATGGCGCGCAGCAGGGCCAGCTCCTTGGTGCGCTGGGCGACCAGCATGGTGAAGGTGTTGGCGATGATGAAGATGCCGACGAAGAGCGAGATGAAGGCGAAGGCCAGGAGCATGGTGCGCATGTTGCTGGTGCCCTTGGTGATCATCTCCTGCTCGTCGGCCTTGAGCTTGTCACCGGTCTCGACGTCGAACTGGTTGCCGGAGGGCACCTTGGGCCGGGCCTGGGCGAGCAGCGCGTCCTGGCTGGTGCCGGGCTTGGCGGTGAGCACGATGCTGCTGTAGCGGCCGGGCTCCAGCAGGGTCTGCTGGGCGGTGGCCTTGTCGAACAGGGTGAGCGTGCCGCCGGTGTTCACCACCGGGTCGTCGGTGGTGAAGACGCCGGTGAGCTTCGCCTCGACGACCGGGCCGTTGGCGGCGACCCGGACGGTGTCGCCGACCTTGTAGCCCGCCTTGTCGGCGGTCCTGCGGTCGAGCGCGACCTCCTTGGCGTTCTTGGGCCCCTGGCCCTCGGCCATCGGGTAGCGCGGGTCCTTGCCGTCCTGGCCGGGCGCGAAGTTGGCGCCCTTGGCGGCCCAGAACTGGCCGATCAGCTCGCCCTTGCGGTCGGCGACGCCGGTGAAGCCGCTCACCACGCCGCGGGCCTCGGCGGTGCCCGGCAGGGCGGCCAGTTGCTGGACGGTGGCGTCGGTGAGCGTCGCTGTGCCGCCCTCGCTCTTCTGCTTGGCCGAGGCGGCGGAGCCGGCGGCGCGGTCCACGACCTGGACGGAGACGTCCGAGTAGCTCTTGGAGTTGCTGTCCCGCATGGCCTTGCCGAAGGTGTCGGAGAAGACCATGGTGCCCGCCACGAAGGCGGTGCCGAGCATGACGGCCAGCGCCGTCATCAGCAGCCGGCCCTTGTGGGCCAGCACGTTGCGCAGTGCGGTGCGATACATGAGGTGTCCTGGGGAGGGTCGGTGGGCGGACTGCGGCGGCGTCAGCTGGTGCGGCCCTTGGCGTCGAAGCGGCGCATGCGGTCCAGGACGGTGTCTGCGGTGGGCTGGTGCAGCTCGTCGACGATGCGGCCGTCGGCGAGGAAGACGACGCGGTCGGCGTAGGAGGCGGCGACCGGGTCGTGGGTGACCATGACGACGGTCTGGCCGAGCTCGCGCACCGAGTTGCGCAGGAAGGAGAGGATCTCGGCGCCGGAGCGGGAGTCGAGGTTCCCGGTGGGCTCGTCGGCGAAGATGATGTCGGGCTTGCCGGCCAGCGCGCGGGCGCAGGCGACGCGCTGCTGCTGGCCGCCGGAGAGCTGGGAGGGGCGGTGGCTGAGGCGGCCGGACAGGCCCACGGTGTCGACGACGCGGTCCAGCCAGGCCTTGTCGACCTTGCGGCCCGCGATGTCCATCGGCAGGGTGATGTTCTCCAGGGCGGTCAGCGTGGGGAGCAGGTTGAAGGCCTGGAAGATGAAGCCGATGTGGTCGCGGCGCAGCTGGGTGAGCTGCTTGTCCTTGAGGCCGACGAGTTCGGTGTCGCCGATGGTGGAGGAGCCGGAGGTGACGGTGTCGAGGCCGGCCATGCAGTGCATCAGGGTCGACTTGCCGGAGCCGGAGGGGCCCATGATCGCGGTGAACTCGCCCTGCGGGAAGGTCACGCTGACGTTGTCGAGGGCGACGACGCGGGTCTCCCCCTCCCCGTAGACCTTGTTCAGGCCGATGGCTCGGGCGGCCGCCAGGCCGGTGTGGACGGCGGTTGCGGTCGACGTGGTCACGGGGTGCTCCTCGGGCTAGCGGACTTGTACCTCCATGGTCCGCGACGTGATCATGGTCCTGCGTCGCTCCGCCGGACGGTTGGGCCTACCGCCGCTGGGCGTACGGAGGGGGTGGGCCCATCCTCCTGCGGTATGACGTGAACCCTGAGGCGGGCGGATGGCCGGAACGGATATCCTTCGTGGCCGAATTCCGGACAGTTCGTCAGATGGCAAGCAAACATGACAACTTCCCGGGCAGGGAACATGCGAAAGAGTGAGTCGGGCGACTAGGCTCAGGGTGGTTTCGCAGACGCCCGGATGGTGGAACGCAGACACGGGCAGCTTAAAACTGCTTGGCCGCGAGGCCGTGCCGGTTCGAGTCCGGCTCCGGGCACCGATTCCCGGCGGGGGCGCACGACGGCGTCCCCGCCGGACGCCGTTCACCGGATCCTCCTCGCGGCGTATCCCGGAATTTTTGCCAAGCCATTACCCTTGTGCAATGGACGGTGCAGTGCCGCCACGGAGGGAATGAGCAATGAGAAGCAGCAACCCGGTCTTCTCGCGGGAGGGGTCCTTCACCCGCGACGCCGGCTACGCGGGGTTCGGTACCTCCGCGCAGGCCGGGAGCCCGTACGGCCAGAACCCCTACGGTCAGAACCCCTACGCGGGCACGCCCTACGCCCAGCAGCCGCAGGGCCAGGCTCCGCTGACCGACGAGCAGCTGTACCAGATGTACAACGGGCCGTCCGCCGGCCCGGCGGCCACCGGGCGGATGACGCTGGACGACGTGGTCGCCCGCACCGCCATGACGCTGCTGACGCTCGTCGCGGCCGGTGCGGTGGCGTGGTTCACGCTGCCGTTCGAGAACTACGGCTACGCGGTCGGCGCCAGCCTGGTCGCCCTGGTCGTCGGCCTGGTGATCTCCTTCAAGCAGAGTGTCAGCCCGCCGCTGATCCTCACCTACGCGGCCCTCCAGGGCTTCGCGATGGGCGCCATCTCGCACGCCTTCAACACGGTGCTGAACGGCATCGTGATCCAGGCGGTGCTGGGCACGGCGGCGGTCTTCGCGGCGATGCTGTTCGCCTACAAGAGCGGCAGGATCCGGGTCACCGCGCGGTACGCCCGGATCGGCATCGCGATCGCCCTCGGCTTCGTGCTGCTGATGCTGGTCAACATGATCGCGATGGCCTTCGGCGCGGACATGGGGCTGCGCTCCGGCCCGCTGGGCATCGTGGTCGGCCTGGTCGGCATCGGCCTGGGCGCCTTCTTCCTGTCGCTGGACTTCCACGAGATCGAGACGGCCATCGCCCAGGGCGCGCCGCAGCGCGAGTCCTGGCGGGCCGCCTTCGGGCTGACGCTGTCGCTGGTCTGGATCTACATGGAGATGCTGCGGCTGATCGCGATCCTGCGCGGCGACGACTGACCGTCCCCCCGCTGTGGACCACTGCCGCCGGGCCCCGGAGCACTCGCTCCGGGGCCCGGCGGCTTTCGCATACGCTCCTGTCCATGCATGACGTGGAGTCCCTGGTCGAAGCCGTCGACAAACTGGCGGATCGTTTCCGCTCGCTGCCGCAGAGCAGGCTGCTGGGCGCCGTGCCCGGGCACGCCTCCCGGGCCGCGGCCGGGTTGGCGCTGGCCCGGCGACTGGCCGGGCTGGCGCTGGCGGTGGAGGGCGAGCCGTGGCGGGAGCTCCCGGACGCCGGGGCCTTCGCGGTGGGCGACCAGCTGGCCGTCGCCGGGCACGACCTGGCGGCCGCGCTCGCGGGGCTGCCGAGGGGTGCGCGGGTGGCGCTGCCGGACGGGCCGGTGGCGGCGGCCGAGTTGACGGCCGACGCGGTGGCGGCGGTCCGGGAGACGACGGCGCTCTGCGGCTGAGCCGCTGCGGCGCGGACGGGCGCGGGCGCGGGCGGAGGGATGCGGAAGGTCGCGGACGCGTGCGGACGGATGCGGATACACCGAAGGCCGGCCGGGTCGGTAACCCCTTGACCCGGCCGGCCTTCGGCGCGCTGATGATCCGGTGAGCTGGTGTCAGATGCTGGCGACCACCCGGTCGGCGAGCACGTAGACGGTCTCCTCGTCGGTGGAGAAGGTCAGCGAGTACGAGCCGGAGAAGCGCGAGCCGCCGAGCAGCCGGACGTGCTCACCGGCGCGGACGGCGTCGATCAGCCGGTAGGCGGCCTCCCGGTCGCCCGGGGCCACGCAGAGGGTGGTGCCGTCGGCGAAGGCGTACACGTCCAGGGTGCCCAGCGGGCCCGGGCGGACGTCGACCAGGGCGACGGCCTCCTCGGCGAGCGCGGCCAGCCGGCTGTCGGTCCACTCCCGGGACGGCGCCTGGCTGGGAACGAAGTCGGGGTGCGAGGGGTGGCGGCGCGGGTCGGGCGCGGCGACCGGGGCCTCCTCGACGGCCGGTTCGGCGTCCAGCAGCCCGGCCTCCAGGCCGGTGGCCAGCAGGTCGGCCTCCCGGCGGGCCCGGGCGTCCTTGGTCTCGCCGACCGGGTGGCCGGGGCGCAGCGGCACACCGCCGTCGGCGCCCGGCTCGACCGCGGCGGCGCCGCCCTCGTTGATCAGGTCCTCCAGCGCGGAGCGCAGCGCCTCGCCGAACTCCGGGTCCATCGTCCCGGCGTTGTCGACGGCGTCCTGGGGGCCGGTGGGGCGGGGGAAGAAGAGCGGCCACTCCTCGGTCCCGGAGAACGCGCCGGTGAACGGGGAGTCGAGCAGCGGCGCGTCCTCGGCCGCGCGGGCCTCCTGCTCGGCCCAGAACGCCCGGGCCTCGGTGATCTCCCGTTCGCGGTCGGCGGCGAGCGCCTCGGTGACGGCCCGGCGTATCGCGGCCTCGTCCACCGGGGCGGGCGCGGTGGGGGCCGCGGCCTGCGCGTCCAGTCGGCGGGAGAGTCCGCGGAGGTGGAGCAGCACGGCGGTCGACACGGTGATCAGGATCAGCAGCAGGATGGTGTAGACGGCGCTCACGGAACGTACTCCTAGCGAGGAGCGGAACGGGGTTACGTGTCCACACTGCCGCATCTTGGGCTGTTACCGCAGTGGCGAATGTCCAATTCCTCCTGGACTTTCGCTCTTGTCCCCAAATTGTTAGGTAACACCGTTCTACACAGTGGAGTTGATCCGCTCCGCAGTGTCGATTTCCGGGCCGAAAACGAAAGAAATGAGGGCCGGATCGACCTCGCGGTGTGATCCGGCCCTCAATTACGCTGCGTCACTCCAAATGGGTGGTCCAGACCCTTCGGACGGCGCCCGCAGGGGTCAGCTGAGGCGCTCGATGACCATCGCCATGCCCTGGCCGCCGCCGACGCACATGGTCTCCAGACCGAACTGCTTGTCGTGCCACTGGAGGGAGTTGATCAGCGTGGTGGTGATCCGGGCGCCCGTCATGCCGAAGGGGTGGCCGACGGCGATGGCGCCGCCGTTGACGTTCAGCTTGTCCAGGTCGACGCCCAAGTCCCGGTAGGAGGGGATCACCTGGGCCGCGAAGGCCTCGTTGATCTCGACCAGGTCGATGTCGTCGATGGTCAGGCCGGCCCGCCGCAGCGCCTGCTGGGAGGCCTCGACCGGGCCGTAGCCCATGATCTCGGGGGAGAGCGCGCTGACGCCGGTGGAGACCACCCGGGCGAGCGGGGTGATGCCCAGTTCGCGGGCCTTGGTGTCGGACATGATGACCAGTGCCGCGGCGCCGTCGTTCAGCGGGCAGCAGTTACCGGCGGTAACGGTGCCGTCGGGGCGGAACACCGGCTTCAGGCCGGCCACGCCCTCCAGGGTGACACCGGCGCGCGGGCCGTCGTCGGCGCTGACCACGGTGCCGTCCGGGAGCGTCACCGGGGTGATCTCGCGCTCCCAGAAGCCGGCCTTGATGGCGGCCTCGGCGAGGTTCTGCGAGCGGACGCCGAACTCGTCCTGCTCGGCGCGGGTGATGCCCTTGAGCGCCGCCAGGTTCTCGGCGGTCTGGCCCATCGCGATGTAGGCGTCCGGCAGCAGCCCGTCCTCGCGCGGGTCGTGCCAGCCCGCTTCTCCCGTGCCCTGCTCCGCGCGCTGCTTGGTGCGGGCCTGGGCCTCGTCGAAGATCGGGTTCATGGTGCCCGGCAGGCCGTCCGAGGTGCCGTTCACGCTGCGCGAGACGGTCTCGACTCCGGCCGAGACGAAGACGTCGCCCTCGCCCGCCTTGATCGCGTGCAGGGCCATCCGCGTGGTCTGGAGCGAGGAGGAGCAGTAGCGGGTGATGGTGGCACCGGGCAGGTAGTCCATCCCCATCTGGACGGCCACGATGCGGGCCAGGTTGTGGCCCTGCTCGCCGCCGGGCAGGCCGCAGCCCAGCATCAGGTCGTCGATCTGGCGCGGGTCGAGCTGGGGGACCTTGGCGAGGGCGGCCTGGACGATGTGGGCGGTCAGGTCGTCCGGGCGGACGTCCTTGAGCGAGCCCTTGAACGCCCGGCCGATCGGCGAACGGGCGGCGCTGACGATGACGGCTTCGGGCATGGCGGGCTCCTCGCTGGGTGACGGCGGACCTGACGTCCGGGAGGAAAGTTACCGCCTGGTAGATCAGGCGTCACCGGCCCCAGCGTGTGAGCTGGCCGACGTATTCCCCGGGGCCGTACCGGCCTCCTTCCCGTTCTCCGGGCGGGGCAGCCCGATCCGCAGCCGGTGTCTGAGCTGGGCCCAGCGGCGGCTCGCGCCCTCCGCCGGGACGGCCGCCACCTCGGTGCCCTCCCGCCCGGCCGCGGCGGCGGCGGCCACCGCGACCGGCAGCACCGCGGTGCCCGGGACGGTCGCGGCCGCGGGCTCCTCCTGCGGCCAGAGGCCGAGTGCGGCGCAGACCGAAGGCAGCACGGCCATCGCGGCCGTCGCGTAGCCCTGGGCGGACGGGTGGTAGCGGTCGGCGGCGAACATCTCCGGGCGGGCGGCGAACTCCGGGCCCAGCAGCGAGCCGAGCGAGACCGTCCGGCCGCCCGCCTCGACCACCGCGATGGTCTGCGCGGCCGCCAGCTGCCGGCTCAGCCGCCGGGCGACCCAGCGCAACGGCGGGCGCACCGGCTTGATCGTCCCGAGGTCGGGACAGGTGCCCACGACCACCTCGCAGCCGTTGGCGCGCAGTGCGGCGACGGCCTCGCCCAGCTGGCGGACGGCCAGCTGGGCCGGGCTGTGCCGGGTCACGTCGTTGGCGCCGACCATGATCACCGCGATGTCCGGGCGGTGCCGCAGCGCCTGCTCCAGCTGGCCGGAGAGGTCGGCGGAGCGGCCGCCGGAACGGGCCACGTTGACCAGCCGGACGGGGCGCTCGGCCACCGAGGCGAGGCCGGCGGCGAGCAGCGCGCCGGGGGTCTCGCCGGCCCGGGCCACGCCGAGGCCGGCGCCGGTGGAGTCGCCGAGCACGGCCAGCACGAGCGGGGCCGACGGGGCGGCGGTGCGGTCGGCGAAGGCCTCGCCGTAGACGCCGTCGGCCTTGGGCGGCTGCGTCTCCAGCACGCCGATGGCCTGGACGGCGAGCTTGCTCTCGGTCAGCAGCAGGCCGACCAGGCCCACCCCGAGCAGACCGAGCCCGCCGCCGCCGTACGCCGCGGCGGTGGCGATCCGGCGGGCGACCCGCGCCCGCGAGTCCTGTGCCCCTGGCATGGCGGTGCCCCCTTCGCGTGCTCCCTGCCGACCCCTCCGGCCGTACCCGGCTTCTACCCGCGCGGAGGGCGGGAGTACCGGCGGAGGTGGGCCATTGGTGAGGAGGGGGTGGGGGTGGGGACGGTGGGGTGGGTGGCGCGCTCCGTGGAGGGCGGGAGTACCGGCGGAGGTGGGCCGTCGGTGAGGAGGGGGCGGGGTGGGGGATCGGTGCCGGGGGCGGGGCATCGGGGCAGGGGGGAAGCAGGGGGCCACGGGGCGGGTGTCACGCCCTACGCTTTGCAGTACCGAAGCACTCGCATGCCCACAGACCGGGAGGACCCCCGTGCGGTACCACAATTCGATCATCGACCTGGTCGGCAACACGCCCCTGGTCAAGCTGAACAAGGTCACCGAGGGCATCAGCGCGACAGTGCTGGCGAAGGTCGAGTACTTCAACCCCGGTGGCTCGGTCAAGGACCGCATCGCGATGCGCATGATCGAGGCCGCCGAGGCCTCGGGCGCCCTCAAGCCCGGCGGCACCATCGTCGAGCCGACCTCCGGCAACACCGGTGTCGGCCTGGCGATCGTGGCCCAGCAGAAGGGCTACAAGTGCATCTTCGTCTGTCCGGACAAGGTCTCCACGGACAAGATCAACACCCTGCGCGCGTACGGCGCCGAGGTGGTCGTCTGTCCGACCGCCGTCGCCCCGGAGCACCCGGACTCCTACTACAACGTCTCCGACCGGCTCGTCCGGGAGACCCCGAACGCCTGGAAGCCGGACCAGTACTCCAACCCGGACAACCCGGCCTCGCACTACCACTCCACCGGTCCGGAGCTGTGGGAGCAGACCGAGGGGAAGATCACCCACTTCGTGGCCGGCGTCGGCACCGGCGGCACCATCTCCGGCACCGGCAACTACCTGAAGGACGCCTCCGGCGGCAGGGTCAAGGTGATCGGCGCCGACCCGGAGGGCTCGGTCTACTCGGGCGGCACCGGCCGGCCGTACCTGGTCGAGGGCGTCGGTGAGGACTTCTGGCCGACCGCCTACGACCGCGACGTCGCGGACGAGATCGTCGCCGTCTCCGACAAGGACTCCTTCCAGATGACCCGCCGCCTGGCCAAGGAGGAGGGTCTGCTGGTCGGCGGCTCCTGCGGCATGGCCGTGGTGGCCGCGCTGGAGGTGGCCCGGAAGCTGGGGCCGGACGACGTCGTGGTGGTGCTGCTGCCGGACGGCGGCCGCGGCTACCTGTCGAAGATCTTCAACGACGACTGGATGGCCGACTACGGCTTCCTGCCCTCCTCCACCGACGAGGCGCACATCGGCGAGGTGCTGGCCCGCAAGGAGTCCATCGAGCAGGGCGGCGTCCCGCAGTTCGTCCACATGCACCCGAACGAGACGGTCGCCGAGGCGGTCCGGGTGCTGCGCGAGTACGGCGTCTCGCAGATGCCGGTGGTCTCCCCGGGCGCCGGCCACCCGGACATCATGGCCGGCGAGGTGATCGGCTCGGTGGTGGAGAAGCTGCTGCTGGAGGGCATCTTCGCGAAGGACATCGAGCTGACCGACACGCTGGACAAGGTGATGTCCAAGCCGCTGCCGGTGGTCGGCTCGGGCGAGACCGTCACCAACCTGATGACCGTGCTGGAGAAGGCCGACGCGGCCGTCGTGCTGGTCGAGGGCAAGCCGCAGGGCATCGTCACCCGGCAGGACCTGCTGGGCTTCCTGACCGGCCGCGGCCAGCACTGACGCGACGCCGCCGCCCCGGGGCCGGACGCGCGGGACCGTCCCCGGGGAAGTGGTACACCGGCGTCACCTGTCCGCAGCACGTGGTTAACAAGGCTCCGGCATCGTGGTGGTCAACGGCAGGACGCCGAGTGAGGCGACGGCAACCGTCCGGGAGCGGCTCCCCGGCGACCGCGGTCGGCTCCGGACACGCCGGGCGGACCTGACCGGCCCGTCGTGTCCCGTGCCGTGGGAGGCGCCGTCGTCTCGCTCCTGCCCGGCTCCGGCCGACAGGATGCGGCGGCTCCCACGGCAGCACCGCGCCGCACGGCGCGCGTCCCCGCGGCTCCCGGGTGGGGGAGCCACTGCGGGGGAGCGGTGGGGCCGGTCCTTCTCCGGGAGGACCGGCCCCTTCCGTTCGCCCGCGCGCTCCGGGGCGCCCGGGGTGTGCGCCAGGCGGGCGCCCGTGCGGCGCGCCGGGCGTGGCCGTCCCGTACGCTCGCACGCATGACCAGCATTGAAACGACCGACCAGGACGCCCCGCGCTACGTCCGGGTCAAGATCGAGCTCATCGCGGAGATCACCGACGAGGGCGCGCTGAAGGCCGCCGCCCTGGAGGCCGTCACCGCGGACGAGTACCTCGACGACGAGGAGCGCGCCCAGTCCGTCGAGGCCATCGAGGTGGACCCGTCGGGTTCGCTCGCCCACTTCATCGACCCCGTCGCGCTGCTCGGCGACGTCCCCGGTGTGGAACTCGCCTCGGCGACCTGGGAGTCGGCGCAGACCGAGTTCGACCCGGACAGCGAGGAGTGGGACGAGTACCAGGTGGACGAGACCGCCGAGTAGTGCCCACTGAGTGGCGGCCCGCCCGTCACGGCTCGTGAACGCCCGGTCCACCTCGCGGACCGGGCGTTTCGTCCTTGTTCGTCAGGAAGTTGGGTCATCTCATACGATCGCTTACCCTTCGGTGATGGAACCGTGAACGGGTGGATTGCGTTTCTGTATCCGTAAATGCCCGGGATGATCAGCAGGGAGACGCGACGTGACGGCACGGGACGGTCAGGGACGGGTGGCCGGAAGCAACTGGAGCCGGCGCGGGGTCCTCGCGGGGCTGATCGGGGCGCCCGTCCTGCTGCTGGCGGCCTGCAACGACAACAGCGCCTCCGGCTCCGGCAACGGCGGCTCCGGCGGCAGCGGGAGCGGCGGTGGCGGCACCCCGGGCTCCGGCGGTGCGAGCAGCGCCGCCCCGAAGACCTCGGCCGCCGTCATCACCGTCACCCCGGCGGACGGCGCCGCCGCCGCGAGCTTCAGCGAGCCGGTCAAGGTCGCCGTGACCGGCGGCACCCTGAGCAGCGTCAAGGTCGTCGACACCGCCGGCAAGGAACTGGCCGGCCAGCTCTCCGCCGACGGCACCAGCTGGACCTCGGCCGCCGCCCCCGCCAGCGGTACCAAGTACACCGTCGCCGCCACCGCCTTCGACAAGGACAAGCTGGAGGCGGACTCCAACGCCGTCTTCACCACGGCGACCCCGGCCAACACCTTCGTCGGCTACTTCACCCCGGAGGACGGCTCGACGGTCGGCGTCGGCATGCCGGTCTCGATCAACTTCAGCAAGCCGATCACCGACCGCAAGGCCGTCCAGCAGGCGATCACGGTGATAGCCGAGCCGGGCGTCGAGATCGTCGGCCACTGGTTCTCCAGCACCCGCCTCGACTTCCGGCCGCAGCAGTACTGGGCCAAGGGCACCAAGGTCACCCTCAAGCTCCGGCTCAAGGACGTCGAGGGCGCCAAGGGCGTGTACGGCACCCAGTCCAAGGACGTCAGCTTCACCATCGGCCGCGCCCAGACCAGCGTCGCGGACCTCGCCACCAAGAAGCTCACCGTCACCACCGACGGCCAGGTCAGCGCCGTCTACAAGATCTCCGGCGGCTCGCCCGAACACACCACCTGGGGCGGCAAGATGGTGATCTCCGAGCAGTACACCCAGACCCGGATGAACTCGCAGACCGTCAACCTGGGCAGCGAGTACGACATCCCGGACGTGCCGCACGCCCAGCGCCTGAGCACCTCGGGCACCTTCATCCACGGCAACTACTGGTCCTCGCCGTCCATCTTCGGCGGCCAGAACACCAGCCACGGCTGCATCGGCCTCCAGGACGCCAAGGGCGCGCAGGACAGCGGCACGGACGGCTACAAGTTCTACAAGTCCTCGATGGTCGGCGACGTGGTCGAGGTCGTGAACTCCGGGGACAAGACGGTCGCCCCGGACAACGGCCTGAACGGCTGGAACATGAGCTGGGCCGCCTGGAAGGCCGGCAGCGCCCTCTGACCCGACGGACCCGTACCGAAGAAACCTCCCGGGCGGACCGAACCTCGCGGTCCGCCCGAGGAGTAGGACGGGTGTGAAACGCGAGCAGAGACAGCGCCAGGACGCCGAGTTCACCGCGTTCGTCGCCGGGAGCGGCCGCCAGCTGCTGAGGCTGGCCGAGCTGCTGACCGGCGACCCGGAGCGGGCCAAGGACATCGTGCAGTCCGCGCTGGAGCGTGCCTACCTGCACTGGCACCGGATCACCGGTGACGACCCCACCGCGTACGTCCGGCGGATCGTCGTCAACCAGCATCGGGACTGGTGGCGCCGGCTGCGCAACCGCGAACTGCCCACCGAGCACACCCCCGACCGGCCGCTGGCCGAGGACCTCGCCGAACGGCACGCCGAACGGGCCCTGCTGCACCAGGCGTTGGGAACGCTCACCCGACGGGAGCGGACGGTCGTCGTGCTGCGGTACTACGGGGACCTCACCGAGGCCGCCATCGCGGCCGAACTGGGCATCGCCCAGGGCACGGTGAAGAGCACGCTGCACCGGGCGATGTCGAAGCTGCGCGCACATCCCGAACTCGCCGACCGCTGCGGAGGGTCGGCCGAGCCCATGACGCGCATCGAGGTGACGGTATGACGTTCGAGGACAGGCTCGGAGAACTGCTCAAGGAGGAGGACGGGGCCGGGCCGGAGCCGTCGGCGGTCCTCGCCGGTGCCCGGCGCCGCCGGGCCCGCCGCCGGGCGGGGGCCGGGGCCGCGGCGCTCGCGGTGGCCCTGATCTGCGGGCTGACGGCGGTGACGGCGGGTAGCGCCCGGCACGTGGGGGAGGTGACGGCCGCCGCCGGGGCGGCGTTCACCCCGACGGCCGCGCCGGGCTCCACGCCCGCTCCCACCGCCACGGGGACCCCGCCGACGCTCCGGCTGCCGCGCTCCCCGGTGCGGAAGGTCGTCCCGGGGGAGCGGGTCGAGATGGCCGCCGGTGCCCGGATGTGGGTCACCGAGAACGAGAAGTGCGACGAGTACCTGGTCGACGAGGCCTGGTACTCCGGCAGCGGGTGCCGGGACGTGCGCAGCGACAACCTGGGGTACGACCGGCCCACCGTCCTCGCCCAGTCGTACGGCGACCGCGACCACGCGATCGAGTCCGGCATCTACCTGGGCCCGGTCGCGCCGGCCAGGATCGTGGCGTTCACGGAAGGCAGGCCGGCCGTCGCCACGCTGGTCACCACGCCCGGGATGCGGGGGTGGATCGGCTACTACGTCGTCCTGCCCCCGCTGCGGGTGGACACCCCGGTCCAGAACCAGCCGTCGGTGAGTCCCGCGATCGGGGCGTACGACACGGACGGCAGGCTCCTGGCCGAGGACCCGGGCGTCAGGGCCGACGGCTCCCGGGAGCGGGCCCCGGCCCGGCTGTGAGCCGGTTCGCGGCGACCGGCTCCGCGGGCCGGCCCCGGCGCGGGCCGGGGCGGCAGGTCAGTCCCCGGTGCGGGCCACGCCGATCGGGCAGGAGGCGCCGGTGCCGCCGAGACCGCAGTAACCGTTGGGGTTCTTGGCCTCCGACAGGTACTGCTGGTGGTACGGCTCCGCCGGGAAGAACGGGCCGGCCGGGGCGATCTCGGTGGTGATCGGGCCGTAGCCGAGCGCGGTCAGGGACGGCTGGAAGGCGTCCCGGGTGGCCACCGCGGCCTCGGCCTGGGCGGGGGAGTGGGTGTAGACGGCGGAGCGGTACTGGGTGCCCACGTCGTTGCCCTGGCGGTTGCCCTGGGTCGGGTCGTGCGCCTCCCAGAACGTCTTCAGCAGCCGCTCGTAGGAGATCACGGCCGGGTCGTACACCACCCGGACCGCCTCGGTGTGCCCGGTCAGCCCGCTGCACACCTCCTCGTACGTCGGGTTCGGTGTGTGCCCGCCCTGGTAGCCGACCAGCGTCGTCCAGACGCCGGGCAGGCGCCAGAAGACGCGCTCGGCGCCCCAGAAGCAGCCCATCCCGAAGTCGGCCACCTCCAGGCCCTGCGGGTACGGGCCCACCAGCGGGTGCCCCAGCACGGTGTGCGGCTCGCGCAGCTCGAAGGCCGGGGCGGGCCGGCCGGGCAGCGCCTGGTCGGCGGGGACGAGCGAGGTCTTGTGGCGGTCGAACAACACGGCCTGCTCCAGCGGGTCGGGGAAGGTGGTGTCGTTTCCAACGCGGACGGCCGCCCCCGGATTCCGGGAGCGGCCGTCGAGGTCGTGCGCGGCGACGGTCAGGCATCCCGCCCGGCCGCCGCGACGGCGCCCTGCACCGCGTCGATCCGCACGTCGGCGGGGGCGGCAGGCCGGCACGGGCGAGCAGTGGCGGGATCATGCCGGCGTGCTCATGCCAGTGGAACGCTGGGGCGCGCCCATGCGGTGGTCCTCCCCCCGGGCGCGACGGCAAGGGCGGCGCGCGGTCGTTGCGTGGTGAACATGTGTACGACGGGTGGTGATCGTAGCGGTCGCCGGGGCCGGGCGCACCGGAGTTGCGACTCCCGGCACCCCCGTTCCCACCTGCGGGTTCACCCCGGTTTCCGGTTCGTGAGGGCTTGACGGCATTCGCCCACTAGGCTCGGACCCATGACCGAGCACCAGCTTCCTCAGGGCTTCGAGACCCTCGCCATCCACGCGGGTCAGGAAGCAGACCCCCAGACCGGGGCCGTCGTCACGCCGATCTACCAGGTGTCCACCTACAAGCAGGACGGGGTGGGCGGCCTGCGGGGCGGCTACGAGTACAGCCGCAGCGCCAACCCGACCCGCACCGCGCTGGAGGAGTGCCTCGCGGCCCTCGAAGGCGGCGCCCGCGGCCTCGCCTTCGCCTCCGGCCTGGCCGCCGAGGACACCCTGCTGCGGACCATCCTCAAGCCGGGCGACCACATCGTCATCCCCGACGACGCCTACGGCGGCACCTTCCGGCTGTTCGCCAAGGTGCTGACCCGCTGGGGCGTCGAGTTCTCCGTCGCCAACACCCAGGACCTGGCCACCGTCCGCGAGGCGCTGCGCCCCAACACCCGCGCGGTGTGGGTGGAGACCCCGTCCAACCCGCTGCTGGGCATCACCGACCTGGCCGCGCTCGCCGAGATCGCGCACGGCGCCGGCGCGCTGCTGGTGGTCGACAACACCTTCGCCAGCCCGTACCTCCAGCAGCCGATCTCGTTCGGCGCGGACGCCGTCGTCCACTCCACCACCAAGTACATGGGCGGCCACTCGGACGTGGTCGGCGGTGCGCTGGTGCTGGCCGACGCGGCCCTCGGCGAGGAGGTCGCCTACCACCAGAACGCGATGGGCGCCGTCTCCGGCCCGTTCGACGCCTGGCTGGTGCTGCGCGGCATCAAGACGCTGGGCGTCCGGATGGACCGGCACAGCGCCAACGCGGAGAAGGTCGCCGAGCTGCTCGCGAGCCACCCGAAGGTGAGCCAGGTGCTCTACCCGGGCCTGCCCGAGCACCCCGGCCACGACATCGCCGCCAAGCAGATGAAGGCCTTCGGCGGCATGGTCTCGTTCCGGGTCGCGGACGGCGAGGAGGCGGCCGTCGAGGTCTGCAACCGCGCGGAGCTGTTCACCCTCGGCGAGTCGCTCGGCGGCGTCGAGTCGCTGATCGAGCACCCGGGCCGGATGACCCACGCCTCGGCGGCGGGCTCGCCGCTGGAGGTGCCGTCCGACCTGGTGCGCGTCTCGGTCGGCATCGAGTCGATCGACGACCTGCTGGCCGACCTCAAGCAGGCGCTGGGCTGAGGAAGCCGAGGGGCCGCGCGGCCCCTCACTGCCCCTGCTGGTCCGCCGTGTACGACTCCATCGCGAGGTTGAAGCGGGCCAGCAGGGCGCAGAACGCCCGCTGTTCCTCGGGCGGCCAGTCGGCCATCAGCCGGCGGGTCAACTCGGCCCGGCCGTCCCGGACTTCGGCGAGCCGGCCGGTGCCGTGCGAGGTCAGCGCGAGCCGTACGGCACGGCGGTCGGCCGGGTCCTGCACCCGGCCGACCAGCCCGGCCGCGACCAGCGGGGCCACCTGGCGGGTCACCGTGGAGGAGTCCACCCCCAGGGCCTCGGCCAGCGCCTTGACGTTGGCGGGCCCGTGCCGCTCCAGCCGGTCGAGCAACAGGTAGGCGGCCCGGTCGAGCGCCCCGATCCCGCCGCCGGAGGTCCGGACCTGTTCCATCCGGCGCGCGAACACCGCGAGCTGGTACTGGAGTTGGGTGTGCACGGGGTCGGTGCGGTCGGTGGCCTGGGGCGAGGTCGTCGTCATCGCGGCTCACGATCGTCGTGCGGTGAGGGAGGCTCAGAAGCAGCAGAGTACGCGGGCCGGGCGGGCCCGGGAACAGGCCCGGCATCCCGGATCGCCGTCGCCCGCCCCCGTAGTCTGGCGCCATGCACGACTGGCCGATCACCCTCGACGACGTCCGCGGTGCCCAGAAGATGCTCGCCGGGGTCGCCCGGGTGACGCCGATGGAGGGCAGCCGCCACCTCTCCGGGCTGATCGGTGCGCCGGTCCACCTGAAGTGCGAGAACCTCCAGCGCACCGGGTCCTTCAAACTGCGCGGGGCGTACGTGCGGATCGCGGGACTCTCGCCGGTGCAGCGGGCCGGCGGGGTGGTGGCGGCGAGCGCCGGGAACCACGCCCAGGGCGTGGCGCTGGCGGCCTCGCTGCTGGGCGTGCGCTCCACGGTGTTCATGCCGGTGGCGGCGCCGCTGCCGAAGGTCGCGGCCACCCGCGAGTACGGGGCCGACGTGCGGCTGCACGGCGCCACCGTGGACGAGGCGCTCCAGGCCGCGCAGCGGTACGCGGAGACGACCGGCGCGGTGTTCATCCACCCCTTCGACCACTGGGACGTGGTCACCGGCCAGGCGACCGTCGGGCTGGAGATCCTGGAGCAGTGCCCCGAGGTGCGGACCATCCTGGTCGGCGTGGGCGGCGGCGGGCTGCTGGCCGGGATCGCGGCGGCGGTCAAGCCGCTGCGGCCGGACGTGCGGGTGGTCGGGGTGCAGGCGGCGGGCGCGGCGGCCTACCCGCCCTCGCTGGCGGCCGGGCGGCCGGTGTCGCTGGAGCAGTACGCCACGATGGCGGACGGGATCATGGTCGGGCGTCCCGGGGACATCCCGTTCGAGGTGGTCAACACGCTGGCGGACGGCATCCGCACGGTCTCCGAGGACGCGCTGTCGCGGGCGCTGCTGCTCGGGCTGGAACGGCTGAAGCTGGTGGTCGAGCCGGCCGGGGCGGCCCCGATCGCGGCGCTGCTGGAGCGGCCGGACTCCTTCGAGGGCCCGGTGGTGGCGGTGCTGTCGGGCGGCAACATCGATCCGCAGCTGATGCAGCGGGTGCTGCGGCACGGGCTCGCGGCGGCCGGGCGCTACCTGTCGCTGCGGGTGCGACTGGCGGACAAGCCGGGGGCGCTGGCGGACCTGCTGGCCGTGCTGACCAGGGTGGACGCCAACGTGCTGGACGTGGCGCACGTGCGGATCGACCCGCGGCTGGGGCTGACCGAGGTCGAGGTGGACCTGCACCTGGAGACCAAGGGGCCGGAGCACTGCGCGCTGGTGGTCGGGGAGCTGCGGGACGCGGGGTACGTGGTCTCCGGCTGAGCGGCGGCCGGGCAGCAGGGGCGCGCGGCCGGGCGGGGGCGCGGGGCCGGGCGGCCCCGGGCGTGGGCGTCCAGGTGGCCTCCCGGGCGGGGCGTCCCAGGGGCCCCTCGGGCGGGTGCCCTTGGCGGGAGGCGGCGGAGCTTTCTCCCTTGACGCGATATATCGCGTGCTGGAAGACTCGCGATACATCGCGTTCTGGTCCCGTGGGTCGCGCCGTGGAGTCGCCCGCCTGCCTGAAAACGGGGCAGAGTAGGACAGATCGCCCCATACGTTCGAGGAGATGAGGCAAGGCCATGGCGCCAGCCATCCAAGCCGAGAACCTGGTGAAGACCTTCGGCGACGTACGAGCCCTGGACGGCGTCAGCCTCGACGTCCCCGAGGGCACGGTGCTCGGGCTGCTCGGCCCGAACGGAGCGGGGAAGACCACCACCGTGCGGGTCCTCACCACCCTGCTCCGGCCCGACTCCGGACGCGCCGAGGTCGCCGGGGTCGACGTGCTCAAGCACCCCAACCGGGTCCGCAGCCTGATCGGCCTGTCCGGCCAGTACGCGGCGGTCGACGAGTACCTGACCGGCTTCGAGAACCTCACCATGGTCGGCGAGCTCTACCAGATGAGCAACCGCGAGGCGAAGGCCCGCGCGCTGGAGCTGCTGGAGTGGTTCAACCTCACCGAGGCCAAGGACCGCACCGCCAAGACGTACTCCGGCGGCATGCGCCGACGCCTGGACCTCGCCGCCGCGCTGGTCGTCCGGCCGCCGGTGATGTTCCTGGACGAGCCGACCACCGGCCTCGACCCGCGCAACCGGCTCGCGCTCTGGGAGGTCATCGAGACCCTGGTCGAGCAGGGCACCACCCTGCTGCTCACCACCCAGTACCTGGAGGAGGCCGACCGGCTCGCCCACGACATCGCGGTGGTCGACCACGGCCGGGTGATCGCCCGCGGCACCGCCGACCGCCTCAAGGCGCAGATCGGCGGCGAGCGGATCGAGGTCGTGGTGCACGAGCCCGGCCTGGTCTCCGACGCGGTCGCGGCGCTGTCCCGCTTCGCGCTGAACGAGCCGACGCTGGAGAAGAACACCCGCCGGATCACCGTGCCGGTCAGCGGCGGCGCCCGGGTGCTCGCCGACGCGATCCGCGAACTGGACTCCCGGGGCATCGAGATCGACGACATCGGGCTGCGCCGCCCGACCCTGGACGACGTCTTCCTCACCCTCACCGGCCACGTCGCCGAGGAGCGGCCCGAGGAGGAGGACGGCGCCGACCACGAGGCGCGCGGCCGGGGCAGGGGCGGCGGCCGGCGCGGCGCCGACGGCCGGGGGCAGGACAAGGCGGCCGTCGCGGCCGGGAAGGAGAGCTGAGATGGGCACCGCCACCGAGCACGCCATCGGCGCGGCGATGCCCAGGCAGCGCCGGGGGATCTCCGCCACCCTGCACGACTCCTGGGTGGTCGCCAAGCGGAACCTGCGCCGGATGACCCGCATCCCGGAGATCGTGATCTTCGGGCTGATGCAGCCGGTCATGTTCGTGCTGCTGTTCTCGTACGTGATGGGCGGGGCGATCAAGATCCCCGGCACGAACTCCAGCTCGGACACGTACATCCAGTTCCTGATGGCCGGCATCTTCGCCCAGACCGTCACCTTCGCCGTGGCCGGCGCCTCGGCCGGCATCGCGGAGGACATGAGCAAGGGGCTGGTGGACCGGTTCCGCTCGCTGCCGATGGCCCGCTCGGCGGTGCTGGTCGGCCGCACCCTCGCGGACCTGTGCCAGACCGCGTTCACCCTGGTCGTGCTGGCGCTGGTCGCGCTGCTGGTCGGCTGGCGGATCCACGAGGGCCTGCTCAAGGCGCTCGGCGCGTTCGGCCTGCTGCTCCTGCTCGGCTACGCCTTCTCCTGGATCGGCGCGCTGATCGGCCTGTCGGTGCGCAGCCCCGAGGCGGCCACCTCGGCCGGGCTGATCTGGCTGTTCCCGCTGACGTTCGTGTCCAACGCCTTCGTGCCGGTCGCCTCGATGCCGGGGTGGCTCCAGGCGGTCGCGTACTGGAACCCGTTCAGCGCCACGGTGCAGGCCTGCCGGGTGCTGTTCGGCAACCAGGTCGGGCCGGTGGACGACGTCTGGTCGATGCAGCACGCGGCGCTGGTGTCGGTGCTGTGGTCGGTGGTGATCACCGCGGTGTTCTCCTGGCTGTCGGTGCGCAAGTACCGCTCGTCCACCGCCTGAGCGAGCCCGGAGAGCCCCCGGGAGCCGAAGCCCGGAACCCCGGAACCGGGAATCGGAACCCCGTAACCGGGAACCGGGAAGCCGGTACGCCGAGGGCGGCCGCGGAAGTCCCCGGACTCCGCGGCCGCCCTCGTGTCGTGCGGCCGGATCAGCCGGCGTGCGGCACGACCTTGACGATCTTCACCATGGCCGGCTTGCCGTTCGGCAGCTCGTAGGTGGCCTCGTCGCCGATCCGCTTGCCGTCGATCGCGCGGCCCAGCGGGGACTGCGGCGAGTAGACGTCCAGGTCGTCGGCGCCCGCGACCTCGCGGGAGGCGAGCAGGAACTCCATGAGGTCGTCCTCGTCGCCGTCGAAGGCGACCGTGACGACCATGCCCGGGGCCACCACGCCCGAGTCGGCCGGGGCCTCGCCGACCTTGGCGCGCTCCAGCAGCTGGGTCAGCTGACGGATGCGCAGCTCGTACTTGCCCTGCTCCTCCTTCGCCGCGTGGTAGCCGGCGTTCTCCTTGAGGTCCCCCTCCTCGCGCGCCGCCTCGATCTTCTGGGCGATCTCGATGCGCCAGGGACCGGTCAGGTGGTCCAGCTCGGCCTTGAGCTGGTCGTAGCCGGCCTGAGTGAGCCAGGTCACGTTCTCACTGGTCTGGGTCACGGGTGCTCCTCGTAGGTGCGGGGCTGTGCTGAGGGTGTGAGTCGTCAGCAGGGGTCGGTGGTGATTTCGGTCGTAACTACAAAGCAACGCCCGCTCCCGTACCATCCGGTGCGGAAGGGGCGAAACCACGAGCCTAACAAGTCCTGCCGACAAGCGGGAGGGGCGTTCGGGCGCCATTGACGGTGGCGTTACGCCGGTGTGTACGGGTGTGTACGGCGACGGTGAACGGGACCCTGTACGGATGCCCGCTCTCCGGATCGAATATGCGCGCCGCCCGGAGGCGGATGCGGCCGCCGGGGGCTGGCGCGTCGCAGGGGCGGGCGCGTCGCCGGGCGGGTTCCTACTTGGCCGGAGTGCAGCCCAGCAGCTCGGCGGTGGTGCCGCGCGAGGTCGTGCGCAGGGTGACCACCGCGTCGTAACTGGACCCGGCCGCCGGGACCGGGAAGTCGGCCACCCCGACCACCCCGTGGTCGTCGCCCTGCGAGCGCACCGTGCAGGTGCCGGCCTGCCCCGCGCTCTTGCGCACGGTGAGGTGCAGCTGGACCTCGGAGTCGGAGAGCACCTGGAAGGTCGGCACCGAGCCGTTGATCTTCGACTCGCGCAGCACGTAGGAGCCGCCGAGCCAGGCGACCAGGCCGAGGCCGAGCACCCCGCAGACCGCGCCGATCACCTTCAGCCGGCGGTCCGAGTCACGGCCGCCGCCGCGCCCGTAGCGCCCCTCGGGCAGACCGGTGGCGGTGGTGCCTGCACTCATCGGACTCCGTCCTCTCCTGGGGGAGGGGCCGCCCTGGGTGGTGCGGGGGAATGCGACGCTCCTCCAGTCCGTCACTATAGGAGGGGCACGCCCGCGGCCGGTCCGGCGGGGGCAGGGCTCGGCCGCGCCGACGACGTCGGACGGCACGGCCCCGCGGCGACGCGGTCCCGAAGTGAGCGGTTCGTACGGTGGGCAGACCCCGGACTCCGCGGAACGCCCGACGAGTGTGGAAGGAACGCAAGGCGTTGACTGAGCAGTTGCGACTGATGGCGGTGCACGCCCACCCGGACGACGAGTCCAGCAAGGGCGCGGCCACCATGGCCATGTACGTCGAGCAGGGCGTGGACGTGCTGGTGGCCACCTGCACGGGGGGCGAGCGCGGGTCGGTCCTCAACCCCAAGCTCCAGGGGGACCCGTACGTCGAGCAGAACATCCACGAGGTGCGCCGCAAGGAGATGGACGAGGCGCGGGCGATCCTCGGCGTCAAGCAGGCCTGGCTGGGCTTCGTGGACTCCGGCCTGCCCGAGGGGGACCCGCTGCCCCCGCTGCCCGAGGGCTGCTTCGCCCTGGAGGACGTCAAGACGGCGGCGGAGCCGCTGGTCCGGCTGATCCGCGAGTTCAAGCCGCAGGTCATCACGACCTACGACGAGAACGGCGGGTACCCGCACCCCGACCACATCATGACCCACAAGATCACCATGCTGGCCTTCGACGCCGCGGGCGACCCGGACGCCTACCCGGAGGCCGGCGAGCCCTGGCAGCCGCTCAAGCTGTACTACAACCACGGCTTCCCGATGGGCCGCATCCGGGCCCTGCACGAGTACCTCACCGAGCACGGCCACGAGTCGCCGTACGGCGAGTGGATCGAGGGCTGGGAGAAGAGCGGCCGCAAGGAGCGGGAGATCACCACCCGGGTCCGCTGCGGCGACTGGTTCGAGACCCGCGACCGGGCGCTGATCGCCCACGCGACCCAGATCGACCCGGACGGCCCGTGGTTCCGCGTCCCGCTGGAGATCCAGCGGGAGGTCTGGCCCACCGAGGACTACGAGCTCGCCCGTACCCTGGTCGACGTGGACCTGCCGGAGGACGACCTGTTCGCCGGCCTGCGCGTCCCCTCCCTGGTGGCCGAGGCCGCCGACACGCGCGACTGAACCACCCCCGACGGCCCGGCCGAGCGTGAGCCGGGCCACCATAGAGATATGAGTGCCTCCGTGAACCTCGTCCACCTCGCCGCTGACCTCGCCGTCGACGACTCCAAGGTCACCCCCGGGCTCCTCGGCTTCGTCGTCTTCGCCGCCCTCGGCGTCGCGACGTGGTTCCTGGCCAAGTCGATGAACCGGCAGTTCAAGAAGGTCGACTTCGTCGAGGAGCCGGAGAGCCCGAAGGAGTGAACCGAGGGCCGGCCCCCCAGGGCCGGCCCTTCGGCGCCCCGGTCGCCGGGCCCGGACCGTGAGGCGCGGAAACCCGCTGATCGCGGGCTGACCATGGGCGGCGCCCGGCGCGCGCGGGGCCGGCCCCTCCGCCGTCGGCGTGTTGGGTGAGGGGCCTTCCCGCGCGGGGGCGCGCGGCTGGGATACTTCCGCCATGGTGAACCGCCTCGCCGACGCGACGTCCCCGTACCTCCAGCAGCACGCCGACAACCCCGTGGACTGGTGGGAGTGGGGCCCGGAGGCCTTCGCCGAGGCGCTGACTGGACTCGGTCTGGGGGACGTACCGGCGGTGGTCACCCGCTACTGAGGCGGACGGTTTTGACCAGTAGGCAGGACAGCACTCAGGACGAGGCAGCCGGGCAGCGCGAGCATGCCGAGGCGGAATCCGGGTGACCACTGGACGAACTTGAGCAGAGCGAGTGGTGGCATGCGCCAGGCGAGCTTTTCGGTCTCGGACATCGCCGGCGCCGCAGGTCGCTGCCCGCCACCGCTCCGGCGGCGGCCAGCGCGCAGGCCGACGGCCGCCGCGGCCAGGCCCGCGACCAGGATGGACGGCCAGCCAGAGGGTGAGGCCCTTGATGTCGAGGGACGGGAAGAGCGTGGCGACCATCAGTGTGCCGGAGATCAGGAGCCGCACGGCGATGACGATGGTGGCGAGCAGATTGAGCTACGGGGGTTGACCCAACGGCCGAGGACTTCGGGGTCGTTGCATAGCAGCAGCAGGAAGATGCTGGCGGGGGGAGCAGCAGGCCGGCGAGGGTCTGGACGGCTTCGGTGATGACGCCGAGCGGTGCACCGGGGATGAGGACGATGTCGGCGGTGCGAGCAGCACCATGAGGCGTAGAGCTGCTTGACCTCGCCGAAGCCGAGGTGCAGTGAGTGGCGCAGGCTGAAGACGTCACCGAAGGCGTAGCTGGTGGCGAGGATGATGGCGGCGCCGATGATGTTGACGTCCATGAGGACGATGGCGTGGCTGTGCCGGCCGAGAGCCTGGGCGACGCCGCCAGCGTCGGTGAAGTGCCTTCGAAGGAGGTCCTGCGGGCGGCGCAGTCGGCGATGATGGCCAGGACAGGGCGCCGACGACGACGATCGAGCCGATCACGGTGTCGGCGCGTTCGTAGCCGATGAAGCGCGGGGTGATGCGCTTGTCGCTGACGTTGGACTGCTGGAAGAACAGCCTGCCAGGGGGCCACCGTGGCACCGACGATCGCGATGATGAGCACGACGGTGTCGCTGTTGATGCCGCCCTGGATGCCGGAGACGACGAAATCGTGGGCAGCGTGTGCCCAGCAGGGTGGGACATGAAGGTGAGCAGGACGAGCAGCAGGCTGACCGCGATCAGGATGAACATGGCCCGTTATCACGCTGATGCCCGGGCCGACGATCGCGAGCAGGGCCAGCAGTCGGGTCTTGAGGCTTGCCGTTCCTTCACGTGCTCGCGGGGTATGTGGCAGAAGGCGCCTTTCGGTGGCCCCATCTGCCGATTTCACCTAATTTTGAAGAGTTGATTCAGTGTCCGGTCGGAATTCGCCCAGAAAGGTAAATTTTGGAATTTCGTTACGGCGTGATCCCGTCAGGCGTGATGGTCACGTTCTGTAGTCGTAGTGGTGCATATCACATTCCGCTGTAGCGTGAATGGTCTAGACTATGTGCAATGCTGGGGTGATCATTTTGTGCATGAGGTTAACCGAGTTGGAGGCTGTCGAGAAGAGAAGCTTCGGCGAAGTGATCTGACAAAGGCTTGTAGGGGCCTCGGCTTGCATGGGGGGAATTTATGGCAATGTCGGACAAGCAGCGACAGGAGTTGGCTTCGTTTCTGCGGAGCAGGCGCGAGCGGATCACACCTGCAGAGGCTGGGATCAGTAATTCTTACGGTCGGCGTCGGACGCCGGGCCTTCGACGCGAAGAATTGGCGCTGCTGGCCGGCGTCAGCGTCACCTGGTATACGTGGCTGGAACAGGCGCGGCGCATCCGAGTTTCCCAGCAGGTGCTGGCGAGCCTCGCTCAGGCGTTGCGCCTGGATGCGACCGAGACAGAGCACCTTTTTCGTCTGGCAGGTGAAGTGCCTCAGATGTGTCAGCCTCTTTGTTCGAGGGATGAGATCCCCGCGCAGTACGTCTCGTTCCTGGAGCTGATGGACCCGATGCCGGCCTTCATCAGCAATCAAAGATTCGACGTGCTTGCCTGGAACCACGGCTACTGCGTACTTTTCCCCCACTTCGAATCACTGGCGCAGGCAGATCGAAACAGTCTGGTCATGACTTTCGATATCAACTTCCGGACGCTGTTCCCGGATTGGGACCAGCATGCGCTTGAGACGGTAGCGTTATTCCGCGCTCAGGTCGCCGATCAGTTGGTGTATCCGGAATACGCCAATCTGGTGCGGAGATTAGAACAGGAGAGTCCTGAGTTTCGGGACCTCTGGCAGCGACGTGACCTGGCGCCCGCTCGACCTTCCCAGAGGTCGTTCGACCATCCCATCCTCGGCAGGATTGAACTGGGCTACGTGAAGCTGCGTATGGCCGATATCGACGCCACGCTCGTCGTGTACCAGCCGCTCTATGACGGGCGACTGCTCGGCCGTCTCCGTGAGCTGGTCGACGAACGGATGAGGTCGCGACTGTACGTAGATCTGCCGGGCAAGTCCGGCGGCGCTGTGCTGCCGGACCCGACTCTCTCGCTCGACGTAGTCTCAGAGACCGGATTCCACACGAACTGAGAGTGCGTGCCGGAAGACGTTCAGTGGATCCCATCGGGCCTTGGCCCGTTGCAGCTTCGGATAGTTGTCCTTGAAGTACAAGGCATGCCAGGGGGCTCCCGACGTATTCCAGAGGGGATCGGCCAGGTCGATGTCCGGATAGTTGATATAGGAGCCGTCGGTACGGGCGTCAGAAACGGGTACACCTCCGGTCTCCGCATGGAGGTCCCGGTAGAACTCGCGGGTCCGCTGGATGTGCTTCTCGTCCTCCGCCGGCTCCACCCAGTAGGTTCCGAGGTAGCTCTTGAGGATTGAGTCCCGCTGCGCTACGGCAGTGGCTGCCGGATCGACCGAGTTGATCTTTCTGCCGTAGGAGAACAGCACCACCGTGGTGTGTCCGTCGTAGCCCAGTTCGGAAAGGTAGCGATAGAGGATCTCGGTCTGGGTGGAGGTGTAGGGCCGTCGCAGGTAGGCGCCCTTGCTCTTGGAGCGTGTTTGGTTGCCGCGGTTCTCGACGTCCCGCTGGGTGACCTGCAGCCAGGGATGCGCCTCGTACTGGATGCTGCATGGCACACCGACCCGGTTATTTACTGCCGCGAGGTACTCGTCCAGGAGGCGTCGAGCATCCGGCACATCGGCATCAATCTGCGCGTTTAGCACGAGTCGGCCGACCGAGCGCTGGTTCAGGTAGAGCCCGCTGTAGAGGGTGTCGTACGATGCGCCGCCCTCGGCCTCCTCGAGATGCCAGGCACCGTGATTCTGCACGATCCTGGCGAACGCCCGCTCGGTCATCGTCTCCCAGGGCCAGCTCACCGAGGCGAAGAGCATCCATTCTGGGGGGGTCGGCAGTTGGGCGGAGGGGGCGGAGCCGGTGGCTTCGGGAGAACGGAACCAGAAGCGGGTGACCACGCCGTAGTTACCGCCGCCGGCTCCGGTGTGGGCCCACCACAGGTCGCGGTTGGGGTCGTCGTCCTCCCGGGTGGCCCGGACGATCCTGGCCTCCCCCGTCGCGTCCACCACGACCACCTCGATGCCCTGCAGGTGGTCCACGATCAGGCCCTGCCGACGGCACAGCGCCCCGAAGCCGCCGCCCTGGACGTAGCCCCCCAGGCCCACGGACGGGCACGTTCCGCCCGGGATCGCAACTCCCCAGCCCAGGTAGAGGGAGCGGTAGGCCGATCCGAGGAGCGCCCCCGCGCCCATGCCAAAGGCTCGTTGCTCGGGGTCGTAGCAGATGTCGTCCAGGCGGGACACGTCGACCAACGTGTGGATCTCGGGGTCGTCCACCATCCCCTCCAGCCCGTGCCCGCCCGCGCGGACCGCGAGACGGGCACCGGCGCCGACCGCCTCGGCGACCGCCTGCCGCACCTCTTCGGCGGTGCCGGGGACATGGATGCGGTCCGGGCGGCCGACGAAGCGCGTGTTGCGGGAGCGCGCCGTGAGCGATCTGTACCGCAGGTCTTTCGGCGTGATGGCCGACGCGGATGTGGGCATGTCATACATCGGATTTCGTCGTTGCCTTTCTGGTCGCATCACGGAGAGTGCGCCGGACACCTCGTCCCACCCCGGCGCTGGTGGGTCAGCTCGGGCCGTCTGGCACCTGCCGCCGTCGGCTGACGGCGAACGTGCCCACGAGGACCAGGGCACACAGGCCGGCGGCGCACCCCAGCAGGGCTGTCTCGGGCCAACCGCCTTGTGCCCAGGCGAGCCCGGTCAGGCCAGACCCAGCCGCACCGCCGATGAAGTAGCAGGTCATGTAGACCGTGGTGACGCGGCTGCGCATGCCGCCTTCGACGTGGGCGAAGACCGTTGCCTGGTTGGTGATGTGGGCGGCCTGTACAGCGAAGTCGATTAGAAGGATCGCCAGACCCAGCACCACGATTGAGGCGGAGAAGTCACACACCACGGCGAACGAGATCGCGATAATCAGGAAGGCCGTCAGCGTGATGGTCAACTGCCGTCCCCGGTCTGCGAACCGGCCGGCCAGGTTCGCCCCGAGCGCACCGCCAGCACCCAGCAGGCCTGTCGCCCCGATCGCGGCGGTGCCGTAGTGGTACGGAGCCTCGATGAGCCGCAGTGGCACCGAGGTCCACAGGACGTTGAAGGCCGCGAATCCCAGCGCGCCGTAGAGAGACCGCTCCCTGAGCACCCGCCCGGTGCGCACCAGCGAGAGGATGGACCCCAGCAGCCGTGCGTAGGTTCGGGCGGTCAGGTGCTCGCAGACCGGCTGGTGGGGTAGCACCCGGCGGAGCACCAGGCCAGTGCCGACCATGATTACCGCTGCTCCCCAGTAGACGGTGCGCCAGCCGGCGAGACCGGCGATCACACCGGCGAAGGTGCGGCAGAGCAACGCGCCGAGGATGAGGCCGGTCATCACCGTACCGACCACCGCACCCCTCTGCTGCGGGGGTGCCATGTCGGCTGCCTGCGGCACGATGATCATCGCTGCCACGCTCACCAGCCCGAGCGCGAAGAACAGGGCCAGGAGTAGCACTCCGGAGGCCAGCGGGATGAGCACCAGTACGCCGACGGCGGCGCTCACCAGCACACTGAGCAGACGCTTGCGATCGACCACGTCCCCGAGTGGGACGAGCGCGCAGAGCCCGAACGCGTAGCCGAACTGAGTGCTGGAGACCGCTGGCGTCAGCGAACCCGGGGTGCGGTGCAGCGAGGCGGCCATATCGGGCAGGATCGGCTGGATGTAGTAGAGGTTGGCCACACAGAGCCCGCAGGCGGCCGCCAGGAGTAGGAAGACGAGCCGGCCTGGCCCCCGCGCCGGATCCGGCCGGGCCGCGGCCGGCCCCGAGAGGCCGGCCGCGCCCGGTTGAGCCGCGCGACTCACAACGTGCCGCCGCCGTCGGCGTGTACGACCGCGCCGGTGACAAAGGTGTTCTCCAGCAGGTGAAGCACCGAGAGGGCAACGTCCTCCGGCTGTCCGACCCGGCCCACCGGAGAGGTCTTCGCGGTCTGCTCGAAGAGCCCGGCCCGGACCTCCTCGGGAAGGAACGACCACAGCGGGGTGTCGATCAGACCGCCGACCACGACGTTGACCCGGATCGGGGCGAGTTCGACGGCGAGGGACCTCCCCATGGCGCCGATGCCGGCGTTGGCGGCAGCGGTGATGCTCATGTCGGCGTAGGGCTTGAACCCGGCGGCACCGGCGATCAGCACGATCGAGCCCTGCTTGGAGAGCTTCTTGCCGGCGTGACGGACGCTGAGCATCTGGCCGACGATCTTGGTGTCCAGTGCGCGGCGCACGTCGTCGAGCGAGACGTCGTAGACCGAGCCCACGGCCATGTCGCCAGGGCAGATCACGAGGTGGTCGAGGGAGTCGATGCCCGCGAAGAACGCCTGCAGGCTGGCCTCGTCGGTGACGTCGATGACGCCGGTCCGGACGCCGTCGATCTCCTTCGCCGTCTGGGCCAGCTTCTCCTGGGAACGGGAACCGACGGTGACGGTCGCGCCCGCCGCTGCAGCAAGCTGCGCCACCGCCTTGCCGATGCCAGAGGTGCCGCCGATCACGACGATGTGAGAGCCGGACAGGGTGGATGAAGACAAGGCCATCTCCTGGATCGAGTGGAACTGGTAACGGGCCGCCGGCCAACGGTTCCTTCCACGCGGCACGGGGGAATCCGCAGGCGACCGGTTTTCCGGCGGCTTGTTGTCGACGATCCCAGGAGGAAATCCGGGCAGACAGGCTTCACTTCATGCTAGTTACTTCACTACCAGGCTCACCAGTCGCGCTCGCACTTGCGTTCCAGGTAGCCGAACCACCACCCTCGCTGCTCGACCAGTCAAGCGTTCGAGCGGAAGAATCAGGAACAATGCCTGACGAACAAGAAGGGTGCAGCGCATGGGATTTGGTGGTTCCCTGCCTCTGAGGAACATATCGACCGTCGGCGGCCAGATTCCGGTTGACGATCTCGGCGTCACACTTGCCCATGAACACGTCTTCGTGTTGAGTTCTGAATTCCAGTCGAATTTTCCGGGTCTCTGGGATCCTTCGGCCGGAGTGGAGAAAGCGGTCGGCCAGCTGGAGCGCGCCTACGAAGCCGGTGTCCGCACCATTGTGGACATGACTGTCATCGGCCAGGGGCGCGATATTGAGCTGGTACGTCGGGTGGCGGAGCGCACCAGGGTGAACATCGTGGTCGCCACCGGCGTGTATTCCGTCGACGGGATTCCGCTCTTCGCTCGCTTCCGGGGGCCGGGCTGCGCCGTCGAAGCCGAGGACCCGCTGATCGAGCTGCTGATGCGAGACGTCACCGAGGGGATCGCGGATACCGGGATCCGCGCCGGGGTTCTCAAGTTCGCTTGCGAGGAGACCCCGCCGGGGCGCGCCGCCGAGCGCATGGCCGCGGTAGTCGGCGAGGTGCACCGCCGCACGGGCGTTCCGGTGGTGGTGCACTCCAACCCCTTCGAAGGCAACGGCGTCCGGTTGGTGCGGCTGCTCGAACGCGAGGGTGTTGCCCCGGATTCCGTGGTCGTCGCACACGCTGGCGACTCCCCGGACTTGGCGTACCTGCGCTCCCTGGCGGACACCGGTTGTCTGCTGGGCTACGACCGGTACGGCATGACGCCCTTCGCTCCTGACGAGCAGCGCAATGCGACGCTCGCCGCCCTGGTCAGGGCCGGTCACACCACCCAGCTGGTCGTTTCCCAGGACCACCCGGTCCACATTGACTACCTGACCGTCGAGCAGCGCGCGGAGCTCTATCCCGAGTGGAGTTACGTCCACCTCTTCGAGCGGGTCATTCCGCTACTACTGAAGGAGTCTGGCGTGGATGACGAGACGGTCCACACGCTGCTCGTCGACAATCCCCGCCGGCTGCTGTCTCGTGCAGGTGCGGCAGGCGTGACCCAGCCCGACGAAGGAGGCCGATGATGGCGCAGCCCCAACCGTTCGCCGAGCCGTGGGAGGATCTCGGCGCTGATCTCGTCATCGACGAGGACCACGTGAAGTGCTGGGTGGAGACCGTTCCTCCGGGCGAACGCCGACCGGCCCACACGCATCGCTATCCCTGGGTTACCGTCGTGCTCTCCGGCGCTTACGGCGAATCCCGCGATGAGCACGGAGAGTTGATCAAGTCCGTGGCGCTGGAAACTGGGCAGATCGTATACAACCGCGGTGATTCGCTGCCCATGCGGCACTATGTGCACAATCTGTCCGACCGGACCCTGGTGATGGTCGCCATCGAACTACGCGACACCATTCCCGGCAGCGATCCGAATCCGTGAAAGGACCCAACTGGTGAGCAACAACGATGTCGTTCCACCGGTAGCTCCAGCCCTGGTCACCGGAGCCACCTCCGGCCTGGGGCGGAGTACCGCACGCGCCCTGGCGGAGCGGGGGTGGACCGTACTGGTACACGGGCGCAACGCGCTGCGGTGTAACGAGGTGGTGGCGGAGATCCGGCAGGCGGGGGGTACGGCATATCCCTACCTCGCCGACCTGTCGTCGCTACGGCAGACCATGGAGCTCGGGCGGCAGGTGGCTGCTGACCACCCCTCGCTCGGTCTGCTCGTCAACAACGCGGGACTTGGCGCCGGTGCCGATCCGCAGCGGCGCGAGTTGAGCCAGGACGGGTATGAATTGCGACTAGCCGTCAACTACCTGGCGTCTGCGCTGCTCACCCGAGCACTCAGGGCGCCACTACGCGCCGCCGGCAACGCTCAGGTGCTGAACATCGGCTCAGTCGGCCAGAGCCCGATCGACTTCGACGACCCGCAGTACACCCGGGGCTACCGTGGCATGGAGGCGTACACCCGCAGCAAGTTCGCCCTAGCCGCGTTCACCTTCGTCATCGCCGAGGAGTACGCGAGCGACGGCATCCGCGCCAACTGCAGCCACCCGGCCACCTTCATGGACACCACCATGGTCCGTGAGACCGGGACGAGTCCCTGGTCCACGGTCGCCGAGGGCACGACGGCGGTGCTGCACGCGGTGCGAGAGGGTATGGCGGGCAAGACGGGCCAGTTCTTTAACGAGATGCAAGCCTCCCATGCGCACCGGCTTTCCTATGACCGATCAGTTCAGGACCGCCTCCTCGCACTGACCAATCTGCTGATCGAGCCCGTGGAATCGGCGCGGGGCGATGCCGGTTCGCTGTAGCGGTCCAGTAGGCGGACGGCACGGGCCCCCGCGCGCACGATCCCGGATCGTGCGCGCGGGGGCCCGTCCGCTCAATCCTCCTGGACCAGCTGCATCAGGTGGGTGGGGAACCGGTCGCCGGAGAAGGAACCCGCTGGCGCCAGTTCCTCGACGCGCCGCAGGTCCTCCTCGGTGAGGATCACGGATTGGGCGGACGCGTTCTCGACCATGTGTTTCCGCCGGTTCGCGCCCGGGATCGGGACCACGCCCTTCGCGATCAGCCACGCCAGGGCGAACTGGGCCATCGAGCAGCCGCGCTCCTCGGCCAGCTGGCGGATCCTGCGTACCAGTTGCGCGTTGTGCTTCAGGTTCTCATCGGAGAAGCGGGGCAGCTTCCGCCGCATGTCATCGGGTCCCATGTCCGTGTCGCTACCGATCTCGCCGGAGAGCAGGCCGCGGCTGAATGGGCTGTACGCGACAAAGCCGATGCCGAGCTCGCGGACTGTGGGAAGCACGCTGCGCTCGGGATTGCGGCTGGCGAGCGAGTACTCCGTCTGGACGGCCGTGACCGGGTGGATGGCGTGGGCGGCCCGGATCGCCTTCGAGCCTGCTTCAGAGAGGCCGAGGTGGCTGACCTTGCCGACCTTCACCAGATCAGCCATGGCGCCGTACGACTCCTCAACGGGCACGGCAGGGTCGATGCGGTGCAGGTAGTAGAGGTCGATGTGGCCGGTCTGCAGCCGGCGTAGGCTGGCGTCCACCGCCTTGGTGATGTGCTCGGGGCGTCCATCCACCTGCACACCCTCAGGGGTGCGCACCAGGCCGCACTTGGTGGCCAGCGTGACGCGATCGCGTCGGCCTCCGGAGAGTGCCTTACCGACGATCTCCTCGCTGAGACCGGCCCCGTACATGTCGGCGGTGTCCAGGAAGTCCATGCCGCGATCCAGGGCGTCGTGGATGGTGCGGATGGACTCGGCCTCGTCCCGGTCGCCGTAGAACTCGGCCATGCCCATGCAACCGAGACCGACGACCGAGACCTCCAGACTCTGACCCAGGTGGGTTCGCCTCATGACCTGCTGACTTCCCATCACGTCTTCTCCTTGTGAGCTATGGAAATCGGCGCCAGGCTCTCGATCCGGCGCAGGGTGTCTCCTTCGTCGAGCCGGCCTGCTGCGGCTACCACCCCGTCCGGCCGCACGAGCACGGCTCCTGGGTGGCGGCTGCCCAGAGCGCGCAGCACTGCGCCACCTGACTCTCCGTCGAGCCGTGCGACGGCCAGGGCCGAAACGTTCGCACGCTGCGGCTGCGTGGTAGCTGCACTGCGCTCCTCCTGGGCCGGGGCACAGCGCCGGAGCCAGGCGGCCACGTCGGTGTGTCGGCTGTCGGCCCCGGCTACCAGTAGAAGATGGGAGCCGTCGTTGAGCAGTTCGTGCATCCAGCTGCCGCCAGGTAGCCGCACGTCGGGGAATCGGCTGCCGGAGGTCAGCGACCCCAGCCTGCCGGCAGCCGCGGGATACCGCAGATTCATCTGCGCAGTGCGGGCAGGCAGCCGGCGGTCGATCAGCCCGGTACGCTCGGCCGCCTTGGCGAGCAGGTTGCGAGTGCCGGCCCGCCAGCCGTTCCACGTCCACAGCTGGGTCTGCCGGTCGGTGTCTGCGATCACTTCACGGGCGACGTGCATCCGCTCCCGCTCCCAGTCGTCGAGGACGGAGGGCCGTAACGCACCCCGCACCACTGCGGCGAGCCGCCATGCCGCCTCGTGTGCGTCCTGGATGCTGGTGTTCATGCCCTGGCCGCCGGCCGGACTGTGCACGTGTGCGGCGTCTCCTGCGAGCAGGACCCGTCCGACGCGGAAACGTTCCGCTAGCCGGCGGTGCACCTGAAAGAGCCCGGAGCCGGTCGTGGCATGCAGCTTCAGCGGCACCGGGCACCGTTCGGCGGCGATCTTGCGCACCGTCTCCTCGACGGTGTCGGCGGCCATGCCGGCCGGGGCGCTGCCGAAGACCCGGGTCAGGCCGCCCGGGAGCCCGACCACCACCAGCACCCCGGAGGCCCCCATGAAGTAGTGCGCCTCGGGGTGACGCAGCGGTGTCTCCCATGCGCCGTCCACGAGGACGAACGACTGCTGGTACGTTGCGCCGGCGAACGGCACGTCGAGGGCTGTCCGTACGGAGCTGTGTGCGCCGTCGCAGCCCAGGAGCCACGAGGCACGATGGACCCTCTCGGACAGGTGGGCCGCGACTCCGTCGGGGCCCTGCTCCAGGCCGCTCAATTCTTGTCCGTACTCCACCTCGCCGCCGACCACCCGCAGGGCGTCCAGAAGCACGTCCTCGGTATCGTTTTGCGGTAGGGACAGCGGTACTCCGAACCGACTTCCCTGCAGGTACCGGTAGTTGACGCGAGCCACTCGGCGCCCGTGAGTGTAGTAGTTGGCGGCCTCCATCGGGAGGGCCGCGTCGCGGATACGTTCCGCGAGTCCCAGCCTGGCGAAGACGTCCATCGCGCGAGGTTGGAGGATGATTGCCTTTGCATGGGGGTTCCTCCGCGGTGCTCGATCCACGATCCTGGTATCGATTCCGCGGCGGATCAGTTCAATGGCCATCGTCAGACCTGTGGGTCCAGCGCCGACCACCAACGCTTCGCTGTTCACGGCGATGTGTTGCACCTCCTGCATCGGAAGGCCAGGGCACTCGGGCAGGCAAGGAGTGGGCGCTGGCCGGAACCTGAACGGTGCAAGGAAGCTCTTCATGGGCCTGCTGAGCAGGTATGGAGCGGCACCGGTGTCCATCGTGCCTGAGCTCGCACGGTTCTGGATGGTGCGCCTTATACCCCTGAGCCCAGCACCACTCAGCGCGACTTCTGTGGCATGGGATGCAGTTCGGACCCTCCCGACCGGTCGGCGTCGCGCTCGGTTCGTTACCGACCCGAACTCACTTACCGGGACGATTCCTCTCTTCGGCGGGGCCTTTGGGGGGGTATTCGAGTGACAGGTATGCGTTAGCCAGGGACCAAGTGAAACTGGCTAACTCGGCCAGCTCGATCTGAGGATTAGGGCACGCAACGAGCGCTGTCCGCACCGCGTTCGGGTCGAGGACGACACCGGAGCCCGTAGCCCGGTGCTCTCCCTGCTTTGACGACGAGAAAGGGAGCCTGCATGCCGGCCCCTCACGATCATTCGCCGGAAGAAACCTGTCCATGTCAAGGCGGTCCTTCGCCTGTTTCGCCAGCCGCGACCTCGAAACGCTCCACACGGAGGTGCTGTCTCCGGACGGTATGGCGAGTCCCAACGACATCGACCTTCTGTGGGTCCTGAGCTACCGCATCGAGCAGGGGCGGATCGTCGAGGCCCGGAACCTCGTCTCGGATCAGCACGCCGCGGACACCTTCTTCCACAACGCGTACCTCCTGGCTCCGCCACTGGGCCGTCTCGCAGGTGCGTGAACCCACTCTCAGCGAGGAGTTGTTTCCATGACCGTCACTGACGCCGTAGCGGCGCCAGGCGCGTCCACCCTCTCCCGCCCGCTGTCCTTCCTGAGCACCGTGGATCGCAGAGACGTGCACCGCTGGGCCGTCAGCGAGGTCTTCCTCACCGATCTCCTGGCGGTCGACACGGACCAGTTCCTGGCAGCGGCCCAACTTCCCCCGTGGCACCCCTACTTCACCGATTGCCTCGGTCCGAACAGCGAGCCAGACAGCATGCTGCTGATGGAGTGCTGCCGCCAGGCCGCCACCTGTGTCGCGCATCGCGGACTGCAGGTGGCCCGGGACAGCGCGTTCCATGTGAGCAACTGGGCACTGGAGCTCACCGGACTCCCGGCAGGGGCACCGATCGCCCGGCCTGGCGAGCTGACCATCCGGGTGGACGTCCCCCACCGCCAGGTGCGCTCCGGCGAGGTGAGGGCCGCACAGTTCCGCATGGAGCTGTCGATGGGAGGCAGTGTCATCGGGCACTGCGACATCTCCGCCGGCTACACGCCCGCCGAAAGCGCCCAAGCGGTCCGTGTCTACCATCGCAAGACCACGCCGCCGTGGTCCTCTGCACTACCCGAGGTCCTGACTGGGACAACAGTGCCGCCGGCGGAAGTCGGTCGGCACGACGCTCGCAACGTGGTGCTGGTGGATGCCGCGCGGAAGCGAACCGGAGTCTCCGCGAGGCTCGTCATGGGGCCCCACCACCCGACGCACTTCGACCATCCTCAGGACCACTACACGGCCATGATCCTCATGGAGGCGGCCCGCCAGGCCACGCTGCTGGCCATGGGCGTGGGCGTCCGGATCCGCGCCTACCAATCGGTCTTCACTCGGTTCGCGGAACTCGACTCCCCTGTCGAGGTCGAGGCGACGGTGCGGGAGAGCGCGGAGGGAGCGGAGGCGGCGGTGCGGCGGACCGAGATCGCCGTCTGTTTCCGCCAGTCCGAGCAGATCGTCAGTGACATTGTGCTGACCGTCGACCCTGGGCCTGCCAGACGCCGGCCCTCCGCACCCCTGGGGGCCCACGAATGAGTGGCAGGACGCGGCCGGTGCGTGCGATCTGGACGGACTACGGGGGCGTGCTCACGCCGCCAGTGGCGGAATCGTTGGACCGGTTCTGCGCCCAGCTGGGGGTGAGCGTCACCGGGCTGCTCGATGCCATGCGCCAGGTGGCACGCGACTGCGGTGCCGGAGAGGACATCATGGCCCCGCTCGACACCCCACTGCTCGACCAGCTCACCTGGGAGCGCAGAGTCGAGCAGGCACTGCGGGAGCAGACCGGTCGCGCCGTCGACTTGAGTGACTATCCCGCGCGCTGGTTCGCGGACAGGGCCGTCAACGAGCCCTGGCTCGACATCCTGCGCGGGCTGCGTGAGGACGGTGTCTTTGTAGGTCTGCTGTCCAACATGCCGCCAGCCTGGGACGCCCACTGGCGTAGGGCGGTGCCGCCCGAAGGCCTCTTCGACGAGGTCGTGCTCTCCTACCGAGCGGGCTTCCGCAAGCCCGAGCCGGAGATCTTCCGGTTGGCGGCGGAGCTCGCCGGAGTCCCCGGCGAGGAATGCCTGCTGGTCGACGACCTAGCGGTGAACTGCGAGGCCGCGAGAGGTGCCGGGTGGCAGGCGATCGAGTTCACCGGAACGCACTCGGCCGCCGCCAGTCTGACAGCAATGCTGGCCGAGGCAGGATCGAGGATGACATTCGAATGAACGCCATTCCCGCCAACCCGGCTCGTGCCGCAGTGATCTGCGGTCTCGGAGCCTGGCTTCCGCCCAGGGGCGTCAGCAACGACGAGCTGGCCACCCGCATGGACACGTCCGACGAGTGGATCCGGACCCGTACCGGCATCCGTAACCGGCACGTCGTCGGGCCCGGAATGGCTACCTCTCACCTCGCGGCCGAGGCCGGGGCCCGGGCCCTGGAATCGGCTGGGTTGAGCAGGGTAGACGCCGTCGTCTTGGCCACCACCACGCCCGACCGCCCCTGCCCCGCCACTGCGCCGCAGGTCGCGCACCGGCTGGGGCTGACCGGCTGCCCCGCGTTCGACGTGTCGGCAGTCTGCACCGGGTTCCTGTACGCGCTCTCGACGGCGGCCGGAATGATCGTCTCGGGTGCTGTGCAGACCATCCTGGTGATCGGTGCCGAGGCGTTCACCACCATCATCGACCCGCAAGACCGCACCACCTCCGTCGTGTTTGGCGACGGGGCCGGCGCGGTGGTGTTGCGGACCGGGGACGTCAGGGAACCAGGTTCGCTGGGAAGGATCGAGTTGGGCAGTGATGGGTCCCTCGCCGACCTCATCACGGTGCGCGCCGGCGGATCGGAGCAGCGCGTCGCCGTTGAGCCCTTCGCGCCTTCCGATGCCTACTTCTCGATGCAGGGCCGGGAGGTGTTCGCCCACGCGGTGCAGCGGATGACCGAGTCCGCCCGGACCGCGCTGGCCTCCGCCGCCTGGACGCCCGATCAGGTCGACCGACTCGTCGCCCACCAGGCCAACCTCCGCATCCTGCACGCTGTGAGCGAGCAGCTGGCCGTCCCCAAGGACAGGCTGGTCGTCCACTTGGACCAGGTCGGCAACACCGCAGCCGCCTCAATACCGCTCGCCTTGGCCCACGCCCAGTCCACCGGGTCACTTCTCCCTGGGGCACGGGTCCTGCTCACTGCTTTCGGAGGCGGCGCCACCTGGGGATCGACGGCTCTCGTCTGGCCCTCGTTCAAGACGCCGTGATCCGACTTCATGTACCACCGACGAAACACTCCAACTCTTCGGAAGGACGTGCCATGAGCACCATCGCCCCGCTCACTTTCGAGCAGCTCGCCAAGGTTCTGGAGGAGAAGTTCGGCGTGCCGGGTGACCAGATCAGTGCCGAGACCATGCTCGAGGACATCGAGCTGGACTCGCTCGCCCTCATCGAGGTCGCCCTGACGATCCAGAAGCAGTTCGGCGCCCACATCCCGACTGATGACCTGAAGAGCACCGGCACCGTAGCGGAGCTGTACGAGACGATACTTTCTGCAGTCAGGAGCGCCTGATGGTGCATCAGTCAACCGCCAAGGCCGCAATCGCGATTTCCGGAATCGGGCTTGTCACCCCGGCCGGCATCGGGGTCGCGGACAACTGGCAGCGGGTTCTCTCCGGGAAGCCCACCGCCGACCGCGATCCGCTGCTGTCCGAACTTCCCGTGGACATCTCGTGCCGGGTGCCGGATTTTGACGCTGTCGCCCTGCTAGGCCGCAGCACCGCCTGGCGGCTCGACCGCGTCAGCCAGCTGGCCCTGATCGCGGCTCGCGAGGCCATCGACGATGCCGGTCTTGACCCGTCCACCTGGGATGGCGCCCGGATCGGCGTGGTGATGGGGAACGCGCTGGGCGGCACGGTGTCCTACGAGGACGCACACACCGCACTGCGCGAGGACGGCGCCGAGCAGGTGTCCCCACTGGTGATGGTGAACTGGCCGATCAACATGATCTCCGGTTACCTCGCCATGCACTGCCGGGCGCTGGGCCCCAACCTCGTGGTCGCCACCGCCTGCGCCTCGGGCGTGACCGCGATCGGCGTAGCCCGTCAGATGCTGCAGTCCGGGGTGTGCGACGTCGTGCTCGCCGGTGCCTCCGAGGCCCCGTTGGCCCGCACCCCGATGGCCGCGTACGCCAGGATGGGAGCGCTGTCCCGTCGGGTTGACGACCCGACGGGCGCGTCCCGCCCCTTCGACGCAGGCCGTGACGGCTTCGTGGCCGCAGAGGCGGCGGCCGTCCTGGTTCTGGAGCGGGAGGCGGACGCCCGTGCACGGGGCGCCAAGGGCCACGCTTTGGTGAGCGGGTACGGCGCCAGCGCCGACGGTCATCATGCCTCGGCGCCCGATCCCAACGGAGCGGGGGCGGAGCGGGCGCTGCGTTCGGCGCTGTCCGATGCCGGTGTCGATCCGAGGGATGTCGATCACGTCAACGCGCACGGCACTTCCACGAAGTTGAACGACCTGATGGAGTCCCAGCTCGTTAACCGGGTGCTCACGGGCGTGCCGTCGGTGACCTCCACCAAGGGCGTCACCGGCCACGCCCTCGGTGCGGCCGGAGCCATCGAGGTTGCCTACGCGGCGCTCAGCATCGAGCACGGCATGGTCCCGCCCACCGCGAACCTGGAGGCGCAGGATCCCGCCATCGACATCGACGTCGTGAGCGGCGGTGAACGCGTGCAGGACATCCAGGTGGCGACCAGCCACTCGTTCGGGTTCGGCGGGCAGAACGCCGTGCTGGTACTGACCCACAACTGACGCATCGAAGAAAGGTGGCCCAGTGGGCAATCGATCCGTCTTCATCACAGGAGCGAACCGCGGCATCGGCCTGGCCATCGCGCACGCCTTCGCCAAGCAGGACGACCGGGTGGCGGTCGGCTACCGGAACGGCAAGCCGCCGGAGGGGTTCCTCGGCGTACGGTGCGACGTCACCGACCCCGGCTCACTCGACGAGGCGTACGCCACGATCGAGGCCGAGCACGGTCCGGTGCAGGTGCTGGTGGCCAATGCCGGGATCATGCGCGACATGCTCGCCCTTCAGATGACCGACGAAGACTTCACAGATCTGTTGGACACCAATGTGGTGGGCGCCTTCCGGGTGGCCCAGCGCGCCATTCCGGGGATGCTCGAGGGACGCTGGGGACGGATGGTGTTCATCTCGTCCTTCTCCGGCATGCTCGGCTCGCCCGGGCAGACCAATTACGCCGCCTCCAAAACCGCCCTCATCGGACTGGCGCGTTCGTTGGCACGGGAGTTGGGCGCCAGGGGCATCACGGCGAACGTCGTGGCCCCCGGATTCATCGACACTGACATGGTTGCCTCGGTGAGCCCCAAGCGTCGCGAAGAGTACATCTCCATGACCGCGGTTGGTCGGCCGGGGACACCCGAGGAGGTAGCCAACGTGGTGCGCTTCCTCGCCGACGAGGAGGCATCCTACGTGACCGGTGCCTTCATCCCGGTGAGCGGCGGCCTTGGCATGGGTAGCTGACATGATCACCGATGCCATCTCCGATCAGTTGCCGGACACCGGCACCGTCATCGCCGCTGAGCGCCCTCAAGGGCTCCTCGCCGGGAAGCGGATCCTCGTCACCGGCGTCCTGTCCGATACCTCCATCGCGTTCCATATCGCTGGGATCGCCCAGCAGGAGGGCGCTGAGCTCGTCCTGACCTCCTTCGGGCGGGCCATGCCCATTACCGAGGCGATGGCCGAGCGCTTGCCGCGCAAGGCTCCCGTAGTTCGGCTGGACGTCACCGAGCCGGAAGACCTCGACGGACTCGCCGAGGCGGTGGCCGGCCATGTGGATGGGCTGGACGGCATCGTGCACTCGATCGCCTTCGCCCCTCAGTCTGCACTGGGCGGCGGATTCCTCCGGACGTCCTGGGCGGACGCCGCCACGGCACTGGAGGTCTCCGCGTTCTCCCTCAAGTCACTGGTCACCGCCAGCCTTCCGCTTCTGTCCGAAGGGGCATCAGTGGTCGGGCTCGACTTCGACGCGACGCTGGCCTGGCCCGGATATGACTGGATGGGAGTCTCCAAGGCGGCGCTCGAGTCGGTCTCCCGCTACCTCGCCCTCTACTTGGCTGACCAGCGGATCCGGGTCAACCTGGTTGCAGCAGGAATGATCCGAACGCTGGCCGCACGCTCCGTTCCCGGTTCCGACCAGCTGGAGGAGATCTGGCGGACCCGCCCCCCTCTGGCGTGGGACGTCCGCGATCCTCTGCCGACCGCGAAAGCATGCGCGGTCCTGCTCTCCGACTGGCTGCCCGCCACCACCGGGGAGATCCTGCACGTCGACGGCGGTCTGCACGCCGTCATGTCCTGACCGGCGGGCTCCGGGGCGAATGCGGCCCCGGAGCCCGCTTCCACCGCCGCCCACGTCGAACAGTCAAACCCGGAGTGAAATGAGATGACTTTTCTATCACCGGAGTCGACTGAGGTGAATGTGATTGCTGGCGATCTCCCGATCGGGGCTGGTTCGTCCGGTGGCTTGCGCCTGGAGCTCCACGCGGTCCGGGAGGAGGTCCAAAGTGGGCCTGGCGAGAGGGCTACCGAAGCTGAGCATGCCAAGGGAAAGCTGATGGCACCTGAGCGGATCGCTCTGCTGTTGGACGAGGGGCCGTTCCAGGAGGTGGAGCCGCTCAGGCGGTACCGTGTCGCCGGGTTCGGTCTGGAGGCCAAGCGTCCCTACACCGGTGGCGTGGTGGCGGATGAGTGACGGCGGACGGTCGAACGCTGTTCGTCTACGCCCACGACTTCCGCATTTTCGGCGGGGCGCTGTGCAAGGCGCACGCGCAGAAGATTTCACAAGATCATGGATATGGCGATCGCCGCCGGGGCGCCACTGGTCTCGTTGAACGCCGGAGCGGGCGCGCATCCAGGAGGGCGTGGTCGCGCTCCCCGGCTACGGTGGGAGCTTGCTGCGTAACACCAAGGCCTCGGCGTCATCCCGCAGATCAGCGTCATGCCGGCACGGAGGGGCGGCCAGGCGGTTGGGATTGTTGCCAACCGGCCGCAGCCTGGCGGGGCTACTGGCCATCAGCGCCAGCGAGGAGGCTGCCCGGTGACGGCTGCTGCCTGGTGAGTTTCGGGTGTCGGCGCAGGCCAGCGGCCGGCGCCACCGTTATGTGTCGCGCTGTCGCTCGGGGCAGCACCAGCCAGGAGATCGCCGCTGACCTCGCCGTCGACGACTCCAAGGTCACCCCCGGGCTCCTCGGCTTCGTCGTCTTCGCCGCCCTCGGCGTCGCGACGTGGTTCCTGGCCAAGTCGATGAACCGGCAGTTCAAGAAGGTCGACTTCGTCGAGGAGCCGGAGAGCCCGAAGGAGTGAACCGAGGGCCGGCCCCCAGGGCCGGCCCTTCGGCGCCCCGGTCGCCGGGCCCGGACCGTGAGGCGCGGAAACCCGCTGATCGCGGGCTGACCCCGGGCGGCGCCCGGCGTGCGCGGCGCCGGCCCCTCCGCCGTCGGCGTGTTGGGTGAGGGGCCTTCCCGCGCGGGGGCGCGCGGCTGGGATACTTCCGCCATGGTGAACCGCCTCGCCGACGCGACGTCCCCGTACCTCCAGCAGCACGCCGACAACCCCGTGGACTGGTGGGAGTGGGGCCCGGAGGCCTTCGCCGAGGCGGAACGGCGCGGGGTGCCGGTGTTGCTGAGCGTCGGCTACGCCGCGTGCCACTGGTGCCACGTGATGGCCCACGAGAGCTTCGAGGACGCCGGGCTGGCCGGGTACCTCAACGAGCGGTTCGTCGCGGTCAAGGTGGACCGGGAGGAGCGGCCGGACGTCGATGCCGTGTACATGGAGGCGGTGCAGGCGGCGACCGGGCAGGGCGGGTGGCCGATGACGGTCTTCCTCACGCCCGACAAGGAGCCGTTCTACTTCGGCACCTACTTCCCGCCGCGGCCCCGGCACGGGATGCCGTCCTTCCGGCAGGTGCTGGAGGGAGTGGACGCCGCCTGGCGGGACCGCCGGGAGGAGGTCGGGGAGGTCGCCCGGCGGATCCGGGCCGACTTGGCCGAGCGGGCCGCCGTCTACTCGGCGGGTGCCCACAACCCGCCCGGTGAGGCGGACCTGCACCAGGCGCTGGTGACCCTCAGCCGGGACTTCGACCCGGCCCGCGGCGGCTTCGGCGGCGCGCCCAAGTTCCCGCCGGCCATGGTGCTGGAGTTCCTGCTGCGCCACCACGCCCGGACCGGCTCGGAGGCGGCGCTGGAGATGGCCGTCCGCACCGGCGAGGCGATGGCCCGCGGCGGCATCCACGACCAGCTCGGCGGCGGCTTCGCCCGGTACTCGGTGGACGCCGGCTGGGTGGTGCCGCACTTCGAGAAGATGCTGTACGACAACGCCCTGCTGCTGCGCGCCTACCTGCACCTGTGGCGGGCCACCGGGTCGGACCTGGCCCGCCGGGTCGCGCTGTCCACCGCGGACTTCCTGCTGCGTGAACTCCGCACCCCCGAGGGGGCGTTCGCCTCCGCGCTGGACGCCGACAGCCTGGACGAGGAGACCGGGCGGGCCGCCGAGGGCGCCTACTACGTGTGGGAGCCGGGCCAGTTGGTCGACCTGCTCGGACCGGCCGACGCGGCCACCGCCGCCCGGCTGTTCGCCGTCACCGCCGACGGCACCTTCGAGCACGGCACCTCCGTCCTCCAACTCCTCGCCGACCCCGAGGACTTCGCCGAGTACGAGGCGATCCGGGCCCGGCTGGCCGAAGCCCGGACGGCCCGGCCCGCCCCGGCCCGGGACGACAAGGTGGTCGCCGCCTGGAACGGCCTCGCCATCGCCGCCCTCGCCGAGACCGGCGCGCTGCTGGACCGCCCCGACCTGGTCGAGGCCGCCGAACGCGCCGCCGACCTGCTGCTCGCCGTCCACCTCACCCCGGACGGACGGCTGCTGCGCACCTCCCGGGACGGCCGGGCCGGTGCCAACGCCGGTGTGCTGGAGGACTACGCGGACACCGCCGAGGGCTTCCTCGCGCTGTACGCCGTCACCGGCGAGGCCTCCTGGCTCCAGCTGGCGGGCGGCCTGCTCGACACCGTGCTCAAGCACTTCACCGACCAGGCCTCCGGCGCGCTCTACGACACCGCGGACGACGCCGAGGAGCTGATCCGCCGCCCCCAGGACCCGACCGACAACGCCACCCCGTCCGGCTGGACGGCCGCCGCCGGCGCGCTGCTCACGTACGCCGCGTACACCGGCTCCGACCGGCACCGCACGGCCGCCGAGCGGGCCCTCGGCGTGGTCGGCGCGCTCGCCGGACGGGCCCCGAGGTTCATCGGCTGGGGCCTCGCCGTCGCGGAGGCGCTGCTCGACGGGCCGCGCGAGATCGCCGTGGTCGGCCCGGACGGCGACCCGGCCACGGCCGCGCTCCGGCGGGCCGCGCTGCTCGGGACGGCGCCGGGCGCGGTGGTCGCGGTCGGCGCGCCCGAGAGGTCCGGGGAGGGTGGGGAGTCCGAGGGGCCCGAGGTGCCGCTGCTGGCGGACCGGCCGCTGATCGGCGGGGAGCCCGCGGCGTACGTCTGCCGGCACTTCGCCTGCGACGCCCCGACCACCGATCCGGCGGTGCTGGCCGAGAAGCTGGGCGTGGCGGTCGAATAATCCGTTGGCGGCGGGACCCGGCCCGGCGCCACCATGGTCCATGACCTGGACCTTCAGCACCTCCCTCGACGAGTTCCACGATCGGGCGGGCGCCTTCCTGGCCGCCCGCCCGGTCGAGAACACCCTCCTGCTCACCATCGCGCACCGGCTGGCCGAGTCCGGCCCGACGGTGTTCGGGGAGCCGCCGGTCTTCGGCTGGTGGCGGCCCGGGGAGGGCGGTCCGGTCGATGGTGCCTTCCTCCGGACCCCGCCGTTCGAGCCCCGGCTCTCCTCGATGCCGCCGGCCGCCGCTGCCGAGCTGGCGGTGCGACTGGCCGCTGCCGGGCCGGAGTTCACCGTGGTGACGGGGGTCGGCGGGGGCGTGGGACCGGCCCGCGCCTTCGCCGCCGCCTGGACGGCCGCCACCGGTGCCGAGCAGTCCGTCCGGTTCGCCGAACGGCTCTACCGGCTCGGCGAGTTGGTGGACCCGCCACGTCCGCCCGCAGGTCGTCACCGGCTGGCCGAGCCGGCCGACCGCGAGCTGGCGGTCCGCTGGTACGAGGAGTTCCTGGTCGAGGCCGGGGTCCAACTCCCTGACGTGCCGTGCGCGGTGGACCGGCGGATCGCGGCCGGCACCCTGCACCTGTGGGAGGACGGGGGCCGCCCGGTCGCCCTGGCGGGCCGCAGCACCATCCTCGCCGGGATGTCCCGGATCGGCCCGGTCTACACGCCCGCCGAAAGCCGCGGTCAGGGCTACGGCACCGCCGTCACCGCCGCCGCCTCGGCCCACGTCCGCTCCCTCGGCGCCACCGAGGTCCTGCTCTACACGGACCTCGCCAACCCGACCAGCAACTCCATCTACCAGCAGATCGGGTACCGGCCGGTGGAGGACTCGCTGATCCTGGACTTCCTCCACCAGGGGTGACCGGCAGCGAAGATCCGGAAGAGAGACCATCACGTCCCCGGCCGGGTGCGCTCCGACCTCGACGATCCGTACCGATCACACCGACCGCCGACCGCCGGCCGGCCGCCCCGTCACTCCCAGTCCCACCGGATGCCCAGCAGGCAGGGCCGCAGCGCCGTCGCCACCAGGTGGACGCAGTGGTGGCCGTCGAGGGTGAGTTCCTCGGTCTCGTACGGGGCGTCGCCCGGTGAGTGGAGGGCGAAGCGGTGGCAGCGCACCGGCAGGGCGGCGGGGTGGAAGGTGACCTGGAGGACGTACTGGCCGGCGCCGGCGTTGAAGCCGCGGACGTACTCGCAGCTGGGGCCGGGGGCGGGGGCCTCGTCGAAGCCGTAGCCGAGCAGGTGGGTGTCGCCGGCGCGTAGGCGGCGGTCGAGGAGGAGTTCGGCGGCGAGCAGGTGGTGGGCCTGGTCGCGGCGGATGCGGCCGGGGCGGCAGTTCTCCTCGGCGCGGACGCCGACGCGGGTGATGTCGCTGCCCGGGTCGCCCTGGTAGAGGGCGAGGTAGCGGTCGATGCCGTCGCGGTGGGCGCGCAGGGCGTGCTGGGAGTCGCGGCGGGTGAGCCGGCGGTCGGGGCCGACCCGGATGCGTTCGATGTGGGTGACGGTGTGCAGCCCCGTGTCGCGAGGGCCGGCGAGGGCGGCGAGCAGGGCGTCGACGGCCGTGGCGGGGGAGATGAGGTCGCGGTACGGGCGGACGGGCGGGCCGGCCGGGGCTGGGCCGGCGGCGCGGCGGGGCCCCAGCAGCCGGGTGAGGGAGTGCTCGGGCAGGTCGAGGACCTCCTCCAGGGCGGCGACGGCGCGCAGGGACTCGGCGCGTTCGGGGCGGCGGCGGCCCTGCTGCCAGTAACTGAGGCTGGTGAGGCCGACGTTGACCCCGCGGAGCGCGAGGTGGCGGCGGACGCGATGCAGGGCGAGGCCGCGGGCCGAGATCGCGGTGCGCAGGGCGAGGTGGAACGGGCCGGTGCGCAGGGCGGCGGCGAGCTCGGCTGGGTCGCTCTTGTGGATGGCGGCCTCCTGGGGACGGGCGGACCGGGCGGACCGGGCGAGCGGCGCGGGTGCGTGGACCAGGCGTACCGGGCGCACCGGGTGTGCGGCAGCGGTTCGGAACGGTCCGGCTTTTGACCGTGAATATTCACATCGGTACGCCGGTTTGTCACCGGTCCGGGCCCGCCACGCGCGGGTTTCCCGAGCGCCGTTCACATGCGAACCGGCCCGTTCACACCGCGATCCAGGGCCGTTGACCCGCCCCTGACGAGGCGCGATGCTCGGGGCCGCGATCCGGACCGCGCCCCCACACAGCACCTCGCTCCATTCGTGCAAGGAGGCATCTCCCCATGCCAGTTCCACGGATACGGCTGCGCCGCGCGGTCTCACTGCTCGCCCTCGGTGTGCTGGGCCCGGCGCTCACCGCCGCGGTGGCCGCGCCCGCGGTCGCCGCCCCGGCACAGCACCCGGCCCAGGACCGCGCCGCACACCAGGTCCGCCAGGCGGCCGCGCCCGGCAGCACGGCCGACCTGGCCGGCACGTACAAGAAGCTCAACATCACCATGCAGCAGCAACAGCAGACCAACTGGTGCTGGGCGGCCAGCGGGAACACCATCGCCACCTGGTTCGGGTACGACTACAGCCAGAACCAGTTCTGCAACGCGGCGTTCGGCCGCTCCGCCAACTCCAGCTGCCCCAACAGCCAGGCCACGCTGGGCGATGTGCAGAACGGCCTCAACCGGGTCGGCATCAACCCGGGTTCGTACGTCAGCGGGTACCTGAACTACGGCACCGTGCAGTCCGAGGTGAACGCCGACCGGCCGATCGAGACGCGCATCCAGTGGAGTTCGGGCGGCGGCCACATGCACGTCCTGTACGGCTACGACACCACGAGCAACTGGGTCTACTGGGGCGACCCATGGCCCTCCAACTACCGCTACAACTGGGCGGACTACTGGTACTACGTGAGCAACGGCACGTTCTCCTGGACCCACTCCCTGTACCGGATCGGCGCGTGAGGGCGACCATGACCGAGACCAAGAGCCGCCGTCGGGCCGCCGCCACCGCCGCGGCCGCCCTGCTCACCGCCGGCCTCGCGCTGGGGCTCGCCCCGGCCGCGCACGCCGCCGCCCCGCAGCAGGCCCCGGCCCCGGTGCCCGCCGCCGAGCTGGCGCAGGCCCGCAGCGCGGTGCAGGACCCGGCCGTCCTCGACAAGGTCGGCCACTTCTTCGCCCGCAAGGGCGTCCCGCCGACCCAGCAGCTGACCATCGGCGCCGCCGAGGAGGCGCGGGCGGCGAGCGCCGCCGCCCCGCGGCTGGCCGGGGACACCGTGCCGGTGTACGTCCTGGACCCCGGCTTCGTGGCCGGTACCCCGGGTGCGCCGGTGGCGAAGGCCGAGTTCACCGCCAGCACGGTGGTCGCGGCGGACGGGCAGAGCGCCTCGGTCTGGACCGTCCGGCAGGGCGGTTCCTGGAAGGTGGTCAACATCGCCTCGGGCGGTGACGAGGGCGACTACGCGGCGAAGGCGGCGAGCAGCGGCGGCGGCACCGCCTTCCGCGAGCCGCAGGTCAACGCCTGGTACGTGCTGCGCGACGGCCGGGTGCTGCCGCTGGACGACGAGGCCCGGCGCTCGGTGGGCGCGGACGGGGTGACGCTGGCCGCGTACCAGCAGCTGGTGCACCAGCGCTACGGGGACAAGCTGCCCGGCTCGGCCTACGACCGGGAGGGCAGGGGCGGTGGCTATCCGGTGGACGCCGCGGAGGGCGCTTCGGCGCCGTCCGGGGCGTCGGCGCTGCCGGCCGTGACGGCGGCCGCCGCGCTGGGGGCCACCGCGCTGGTGGGCGCGGGCGCCGTGCTGCGGCGCAGGTCGGGCGCCCGCCGGGGCTGACGGCGGGTGGGGCCCGGCCGGTCGGGCCGGGCCCCGCTGCCTCCCCGCCCAGCGGCGACGGACACCCGGACGGCCGCCGACACCCGAACGGCCGTGAACACCCGAACGGCCGTGGACACCCCAACGTCCGTATGCCGGAGGAGAGAACCCCGGCTCGCCCGGGCTCACACCCCGGCGAACCCGCCCTCCAGCAACGCGAAGGTGCGGTCGACCAGCGCCGCGATGTCCTCCCGGCCCCCGCCCGCCGCCCAGTGCAGCACGGCCTCGGTGGTGGCGGCGCCGATGGCGGCCGCCGTCACCCGCATCTCGTAGCTGGGCTCCTCGACGCCCGCCCGCCGGGTGAGCACCGTGAGGTAGAGCTCCTGCGGGCTGTGGCGGCCGTGGTGCACCCCGGCGCGCAGCGCGGGGACGTCGGTGACCAGCCGCATCCGGGTGATCAGTTCCTGGCGCTCGTGCCGGAGCAGCGCGCGGACCAGCTCGGTGACGGCCTCCCGGCAGGAGGTGAGGAAGGGCTCGTCGGCGGGGCGGGCCAGCAGGGCGGTGATCATCGCCGGGTCGTACTCGTCGGAGAGGACCACGTCGTCCTTGGTGGCGAAGTACCGGAAGAAGGTGGACGGCGAGACCTCGGCGGCGGCGGCGATCTGCTCCACCGTGGTGTTCTCGTAGCCCTGCTCGGCGAACAGCCGGTACGCCTCGCGCCGGATGGCCTGGCGGGTCTTCAGCTTCTTGCGTTCGCGCAGCGACAGGGGCGCCTCCAGAATCGCCTGGACCGGGCTGGTCGGGGCGTCCGGCAGGGCCGTGGTCGACTGCTGGGAAGTCATGCTTCCGATTATCCGGGATCCCCGTGATCTCCCCGGGCCGCGGCTCAGCCGCGACCCGGGCCGGAGGCGGGGGCGTCCGAGGGCATCCGGGCCGCGACCAGCACCGCCGAGAGCACCGCGACCAGCCCGGCGACCAGCAGCACCACCCCCATCCCGTGCACGTACGCGGCGTGCGCGGAGGCGCTGAGCGCCTGCCCGGCCTCCCCGCCCCCGGAGCGGGCGACGGCGTCGGCGGCGACCACCGACTCCCCGGCCCGGTGCGCCGCCTCGGCCGGCAGTGCGCCGGTGTCCAGCGCGCCCCGGTAGGAACCGGACAGCAGGCTGCCGAAGGCGGCGATCCCGATCGCGCCGCCGACCTGCCGCAGGGTCTGGAGCAGCCCCGAGCCGACCCCGGCCCGGGCCGGGGGCAGCGTGACCAGGGCGGAGGCCTGCGCGGTGATCAGCGCGAGCCCCATCCCGACGCCGAGCACCGAAAGCCAGACCGCGGCCCGCCCGTAGCCGTCGCCGGCGCCGGTGCGACTGCCGAACAGCAGCGCGGCGGCGATCAGGGCCAGCCCGAGGGAGATCACCGTACGGGCGCCGAGTCGGCCGACCAGGCGGTCGGTGGCCTTGGCGGCGACCAGCAGCCCGAGCATGATCGGCATCAGCCGCAGTCCGCTGCCGAGGGCGTCCGCGCCGAGCACGCTCTGGAAGTAGAGCGGCAGGACGAAGAAGGCGCCGAACAGGACGAGCGAGATCAGCGTGGCCGCGACGGAGGACCAGCGGAAGGTGCGGTCGGCGAGCAGGCCGAGGTCGAGCATCGGGTCGCGCTGCCGGCGGCTGCGCAGCACCAGGGCGGTGAGGGCGAGCAGCGAGCCGGCCAGGGTACCGAGGACGAGGGGGTCGCCCCAGCCGCGGTCGGCGCCCTCGATGATGCCGTAGGTGAGCCCGGCGAGTCCGGCGGCGGCGAGCAGGGTGGCGAGCAGGTCGATCCGGGGCGCGGCCGGGTCGCGGGTCTCCGGCAGCAGCAGGACGCAGGCGGCGACGCCGATCGCGGTGAGCGGGATGTTGATCGCGAAGACCGAACCCCACCAGAAGTGCTGGAGCAGGAAGCCGCCGATCAGCGGCCCGAGCGGGGCGCCGAGGGAGACCGCGGCGGCCAGGACCGCGGTGGCCCGGCGCTGTTCGGCGGGCGGGAAGAGGCCGGGGATCACCGCCATCGACATCGGCATCACCAGGGAGGCGGCCAGGCCCATGCCGGCCCGGGCGGCTATCAGGGTGGCGGGGGAGCCGGTGAGCATGCCGATGGCGGAGGCGAGGCCGAACAGGGTGAGTCCGGCGGTGAGCGTGCGGCGGCGGCCGAGCCGGTCGCCGAGCAGGCCGGCCGGGAGCATCACGGCGGCGAACACCACGGTGTAGGCGTCCACGATCCACTGCTGCTGCCCGGTGGTGGCCCCGAGCTGGGCGGCGAGCGTGGGCAGGGCGACGTTGAGCACCGTCATGTCGAAGCTGATCACCAGGACGCTCAGGGCGACGGCGACCAGGGCGAGCCACCGGCGCGGGTCGGCGGCGGTGGCGGGCGCGGTGGTGGCGGCGGTGGCGGGAGGGGCGGTGGGCACGGTGTCCTCCGGGTCCGTCGTCCCCGGACGCGGGACGACTGGAAGTGAGAGCAACTGTCAAATGACAGTAACTCCCAAAACCTTCGGGCCGTCAACCCGCGACCACCGGCCACGCTCCGTGATGTGTCTTCGAAGTGCTGTTTCCGCACAAGGAATTGACGCAACGTTGATCTGGCGTTCGCCGCCTCGGCGCGGTACTCCATGACTGTCGGTAGATACGATGTGGCAATCGGTCAGTGCTGGCCGACGCGTGCCGAGAGCGGAGAAGGGGTGGGGCGGCAGGAGCCGACCACGAGCCCGGCACCGGGAAAGGGGACCGAAGTGGCCGACGCGGACGACAGGCGGACGAGCGCCCAGGTGTGGGGTTCGGCGGTGGTGGTGGGCTCCGCGCTGGCCGTGGTGGCGGCCTATCTGATCAACGGCGCCCTGCTGGTGCTGGCGGTCGCCGGGGTCGAGACCCTGCTGCTGATGGTCTACGTCGCCCGCCGCTGGCGTGCGCTGCGCGGCGGTCCGGCTCCGGCCCGGCACCGGCCGCGCCGCGGCACCCCGGACGCCGCGCACTGCGAACGCTGCCGCCGGGCCCGCGAGGCGCTGGACGCCCGGCAGGCGCGCGCCCGCTCGGCGGCGGCGGGTCGGCCCCAGGCCCCGGTGGGCCCGGCGCCGACCGGCTCGCGGCGGGGGGCCGGCCGCGAGCCCCGGGGCGAGTCGGACGCGCTCCGCGAGGAGTCCCGCCGCGAGCCGGCCGGGGCGCGGCGGGAACCGCACGACGAGCCGCACCACGGGTACGGCGAGCGCCACGGCCACGGCGAGCACCACCACGCGCACGAGCCGCTCCCGGGCCCGGCCGCGCAGGCGGAGCCCGGCGCCGGCGACCACGCGCCGCACCCGCGGGGCCCGCAGCTCCGGGCGCCGTACGAGCGTCCGTGGACGGCGGAACGGGCGGCCGGCCGGTCCGTGGACCGCTCGACCGCCCGTCGGGGTGGTGCGCCGGGATCAGCCGGCCGCGCTGTACGCCACCAGTGAGACGCCGACGTACTGGACGATGAACGCCCCCAGGGTGAAGGCGTGGAACACCTCGTGGAAGCCGAACCAGCGCGGTGACGGGTTGGGCCGCTTGAGCCCGTACACCACGCCGCCGATGCTGTAGAGCACCCCGCCGACGATCATCAGCACCAGGACGGCGACCCCGCCGGCGTGCAGGAAGTCCGGCAGGTAGAAGGCGGCGGCCCAGCCCAGCGCCAGGTACACCGGGGTGTACAGCCAGCGCGGCGCGCCGACCCAGAACACCCGGAACGCGATCCCGGCCAGCGCGCCGCCCCAGACCGCCCAGAGCAGCACCTGCTGGTCGGCGCCCTTGAGCAGCAGCATCGTGAACGGCGTGTAGGTGCCCGCGATGATCAGGAAGATGTTGGCGTGGTCCAGCCGTCGCAGCACGGCGTCCCCGCGCGGGCCCCAGTCGAAGCGGTGGTACACCGCGCTGACCCCGAACAACAGCCAGGCGCTGACCGAGTAGATCGCGCAGGCGATCCTCGCGGGCCCTGAGTCGGCCAGGCATATCAGCACGATTCCGGCGGCGACCGTGGCGGGGAACATCCCGGCGTGCAGCCAGCCGCGCCACTTCGGCTTGCTCTCCGTGAGCGCGCTCTCCCCGAGCGCAGCAGCAGTCATGGCGGCATGCTACCCGTTACCTACGCCTCCGTAGGTTACTCGCGCGTAGGAAGTGGTGATCGTCACTCTTGGACGTTTTGGAGTAATTGGAGTGTGGCCCCGCCCACTCCGACGGGGGCGGCGGTGGTGTGTTACCGGCCAGTAGTAATACTTACTGTAGTAAAAGGTCCGTCAATTTCGCCGCTTCGCCTCGTTCGGGCCTTGAGGCCGGAGCTACGCTGCAAGAACCCTCAGACCCCCGCGACGCCGTCTCCTCGCCGAGATGGCGTGAAACGGAGCGATCGTGTCGTACGAGATCTCTGCTCTCAGCGCATCCGCGCCCACCCGCCACAAGCAGCTGCTCGCTTGGGTGAGCGAGATCGCCGAGCTCACCCAGCCGGACCGCATCGAGTGGTGCGACGGTTCCGACGAGGAGTACCAGCGCCTCGCCGACCTGCTGGTGGCTCAGGGCACCTTCAAGAAGCTCAACGAGGACAAGCGCCCCAACTCCTACTACGCCGCCTCGGACCCCACGGACGTGGCGCGCGTGGAGGACCGGACCTTCATCTGCTCCGAGCAGGAGAAGGACGCCGGACCGACCAACAACTGGAAGGCCCCCGCCGAGATGCGGGAGCTCTTCCAGGGTGAGCAGGGACTGTTCCGCGGCGCGATGAAGGGCCGCACGATGTACGTCGTGCCCTTCTCGATGGGCCCGGTCGGCTCCCCGCTGGCCGCGTACGGCGTCGAGATCACCGACTCCGCCTACGTGGCCGTCTCCATGCGCGTGATGACCCGCATGGGCCAGGCCGTGCTCGACCAGCTCGGCGAGGACGGCGACTTCGTCCGCGCCGTGCACACCGTCGGCGCCCCGCTCGCCGAGGGCCAGGCCGACGTGGCGTGGCCGTGCAACAGCACCAAGTACATCTCGCACTTCCCGGAGACCAAGGAGATCTGGTCCTTCGGCTCGGGCTACGGCGGCAACGCCCTGCTCGGCAAGAAGTGCTACGCGCTGCGCATCGCCTCGACCATGGCCCGTGACGAGGGCTGGCTGGCCGAGCACATGCTCATCCTGAAGCTCACCCCGCCGAACGGCGAGGCCAAGTACGTCGCGGCCGCCTTCCCCTCGGCCTGCGGCAAGACCAACCTGGCCATGCTCCAGCCGACCGTCCCGGGCTGGAAGGTCGAGACCATCGGCGACGACATCGCCTGGATGCGCTTCGGCCAGGACGGCCGCCTGTACGCCATCAACCCCGAGGCCGGCTTCTTCGGCGTCGCCCCGGGCACCGGCATGGACACCAACGCCAACGCCATCGAGACCCTCTGGGGCAACACGGTCTTCACCAACGTCGCCCTCACCGACGACGGCGACGTGTGGTGGGAGGGCCTCACCGAGGAGCCCCCGGCGCACCTGACCGACTGGCGCGGCAACGACTGGACCCCCGAGTCCGGCACCCCGGCCGCCCACCCGAACGCCCGCTTCGCCGTGCCGGCCGCCCAGTGCCCGACCATCGCCCCCGAGTGGGAGGACCCGGCGGGCGTGCCGATCTCGGCGATCCTGTTCGGCGGCCGCCGCGCCACCGCCGTCCCGCTGGTGACCGAGTCCTTCGACTGGCAGCACGGCGTCTTCCTGGGCGCCAACATCGCCTCCGAGAAGACCGCCGCCGCCGAGGGCACCGTCGGCGAGCTGCGCCGCGACCCGTTCGCGATGCTGCCGTTCTGCGGCTACAACATGGGTGACTACTTCGCCCACTGGCTGAAGGTCGGCGCCCAGGCGGACGCCGCCAAGCTGCCGAAGATCTACTACGTCAACTGGTTCCGCAAGAACGCCGAGGGCAAGTTCGTCTGGCCCGGCTACGGCGAGAACAGCCGCGTGCTCAAGTGGATCGTCGAGCGCCTGGAGGGCACCGGCGACGGCGTGGAGACCCCGATCGGCGTGCTGCCGACCGTCGAGGGCTTCGACCTCGGCGACCTGAAGCTGTCCAAGGAGGACCTCGACCTGCTCTTCACCGTGGACGCCGACATCTGGCGCCAGGAGGCCGCCCTCGTGCCGGCCCACCTGGAGACCTTCGGCGACCACACCCCGAAGGAGCTGTGGGACGAGTACCGGAACCTCGTCGCGCGCCTCGGCTGAGCCTGAGCCTCAGCCGGGAGAGAGGCGGGCGCGCGGCACGAACCGCGCGCCCCGCCGAGCGGCAGGACGGCCGGAGTTTCCGCCCGGCGATCTTCCCCCGACCAAGGAGATCGCCGGTGCCGGGACTCCGGCCGTAGTGTTTCCCGCGTCCGTTCCCCCGCGCGGAGGTCCGCCACGGAGGTCCGCCGCGGTGGTCGGCCACGGTGGTCCGTCGCGCCGGCTTGGCGCGGCCGGTCCGCTACGCCTGGACGTAACCGCCGAGGAAGTCCCCGATCCTGGTCACCGCGTCGGTGATCTCCTCCGCCCGGGGCAGCGTGACCAGCCGGAAGTGATCCGGTTCCGGCCAGTTGAAGCCGGTGCCCTGGACCACCAGGATGCGCTGGGAGCGCAGCAGGTCGAGCACCATCCGGGCGTCGTCCCTGATCTTGTGGACCTTGGGGTCCAGCCGGGGGAAGGCGTACAGCGCGCCCTTGGGCTTGACGCAGCTGACCCCCGGGATCCGGTTCAGCAGCTCGTACGCGGCGTCGCGCGAGGCGAGCAGCCGGCCGCCGGGCAGGATCAGGTCGCGGATCGACTGGCGCCCGCCGAGCGCGGCGGCCACCGCGTGCTGCGCGGGCATGTTGGCGCACAGCCGCATCGAGGCGAGCACGGTCAGGCCCTCGATGTAGCTGCGGGCCCGCCGCCGGTCGCCGGACAGCACCATCCAGCCGGAGCGGAAGCCCGCGACCCGGTACGCCTTGGACAGGCCGTTGAAGGTGACGCAGAACAGGTCCGGGGCCAGGGTGGCCAGCGGGACGTGCTCGGCGTCGTCGTAGAGGATCTTGTCGTAGATCTCGTCCGCGTAGACCACCAGCTGGTGCCGGCGGGCGAGCTCGGCGATGCCCTCCAGCACCTCGCGCGGGTAGACCGCGCCGGTCGGGTTGTTCGGGTTGATCACCACGATGGCCCTGGTCCGGTCGGTGACCTTGGCCTCGATGTCGGCGAGGTCCGGGTACCACTCGGACTGCTCGTCGCAGCGGTAGTGCACGGCGGTGCCGCCGGCCAGCGAGACCGAGGCGGTCCACAGCGGGTAGTCCGGCGCCGGGACGAGCACCTCGTCGCCGTCGTCCAGCAGCGCGGTCATCGCCAGCTGGATCAGCTCGGAGACGCCGTTGCCGAGGAAGACGTCGTCGACGGAGAGGCCGTGCAGCCCGCGCTCCTCGTAGTGCATGACCACCGCGCGGCGGGCGGAGAGCAGGCCCTTGGAGTCGCCGTAGCCGTGGGCGTCGGCGAGGTTGCGCAGGATGTCCTGGAGGATCTCCGGGGGAGCCTCGAAACCGAAGGTGGCCGGGTTGCCGGTGTTGAGCTTGAGGATGCGGTGGCCCTGGGCCTCCAGCCGCATCGCCTCGTCGAGCACCGGGCCGCGGATGTCGTAGCAGACATTGGCGAGCTTGCTGGACTGGATGACCTGCATGTCCGCCTACTTTAGGGGTACGGACGGCCCTCCCGGTGGGCTTACGGGAAGGTGACCGTGAGGGCCCGAACGGCCCCCTTGGATCGGCAGGCGGCGGCCCGGGGCGGCCTTGTGAATGGGCGGCCCGGTGTCCGGAACGCTCCCGTACGCGAGGAGCGCGGCCGCGCCGTGGGGCGCGACGAGACGGACGGCACACCGGGCGGGCGGCCGGCGCGGGAGGATGGGGCCGGTGCGTCGGTCGAGGAGGGGGTGCGCCGGTGGTCCCGGTCGTGGTCGCGGCGGTGCTGGTCGGATTGCTGGCGGCTCCGGTGCTGCGCGGGCGGATCGCCCGGTTCGCGGTGCCGGAGGGCGAGCCCTGGTGCGATGGCTGCCCGGCGTGCGGGCGAGGAGTGCGCCTGCTGCCGCCGTCCGGGCGCTGCCCGGGCTGCCGTCGGCGGCTGGGCGCCGGCCCCTGGACGGTGGAGCCGGTCGCGGCGGCGGTCGCCGTCGCGGTCGCGTACGCGGTGGAGCGGCAGCCGTCGGCGCCGGCCCTGGCGCTGGGCTGGGCGGCGGCGCTCGGCGTGGTGCTCGGCTTCGTCGACGCGCGGGTGCGCCGGCTGCCGTACCGGCTGACCGTGCCGCTGCTGGGCGGGGTGGCCGCGCTGCTGTCGGCCGTGGCGGTGGCCGAGGGGGAAGCGGGCGCGCTGCCGCGCTGCCTGCTCGCCGCGCTCGCGGTCGGGGCGGTGCTCGAACTGGCGGTCTGGCTGGGCGCGTTGGGCCCCGGGGACTCCCCGCTGGGGCTCGCCCTGGGCGGGCTGCTCGGCTGGTACGGCTGGTCGGTGGCGCTCGGCGGGCTGTTCGCCGCGATGGTGCTCGCCGGGCTGTGGGCCGTCGTGCGGGCCGCCGCCGCGCTGGCCCGCCGCCGGTCGGTGCGCGGACTCGACCTCCCGGCGGGCCCCTTCCTGCTGCTCGGCGCGCTCGCCGCGGTCCTGGCGCGGTGAGCGCGGGCCCGGCCGGCGGCGGGGAAGCCCTCGGCCGCAAGGGGCGGGACGCCCTCGGCGGTAATAGAGGTAATAGAGGGGAGAGGAACGGAAGGGCCCGCCGTACCGGTTCGGTACGACGGGCCCCGCCGCCGACGCGCAGGCCCCACCCTCAAGGAGCGGCGCGCCGGGGGAGTTGAGCTCTGGTGGCCGGGGCCCCCGCGGGCCCCGGGCCGGTCACGGCATCTTGTGGACGAACGGGCCGACCGTGTTGGAGAACGCGTTGCCGTTGTTGGCGTCCCAGTTGGTCGACCAGGTCATCGCGCCGCGGATGGTGGGCCACTTGGCCGGCGGCACGAAGCTGCCGCAGTTGCTGCCGGTGGCCAGGCAGTCCAGCGCGTTGTTCACCAGGGCCGGGGAGAGGTAGCCGCCGCCCGCCGCCTTGCTGGAGGCCGGGACGCCGATGCCCACCTGGTCCGGCCGCAGGCCGCCCTGGATCTGGGTGCAGACCTGCGAGGTGATGAAGTCGACGGTGCCCTGGGTGTAGACCTTGCCGTCGCAGCCGTTCATGCCGCCCGAGTTGTAGAACTGGGTGTTGACGACGGTGAGGATGTCCTTGGTGTTCAGCGCCAGCTGGAAGTAGGCGCCGGAGGTGTTGTACATCCCGATGGTCTCGGGGGCCATGGTCAGGATGAACCCGGAGCCGACCTTGGCCTGGAGGGCGTGCAGCGCGTCACCGAGCGGACCGGCCTGGACGCCGTTCTCCAGGTCGACGTCGATGCCGTCGAAGCCGTAGTCCTTGATGATCGCGTAGGCGCTGTTGACGAAGTTGGCGCCGGCGGTGGCGTTCCCGACGCTGATCGCGCCGTTCTGGCCGCCGATGGAGAGGATGACCTTCTTGCCGGCCGCCTGCTTGGCCTTGATGTCGGCGCGGAACTGGGCGTCGGTGTAGCCGCCGAGCGCCTTGGACAGGCCCGGGTCCAGGGTGAAGCTGATCGCGCCGGCCTGGGTCGGCACGGCGTCGGCGAAGGAGACCGCGATGATGTCGTAGGCGCTCTGGACGTCGGCCAGGCGCTGGGGGGTCGCGCCGTTGTCGAAGTTCTGCCAGTAGCCGGTGATCGCGTGGGCGGGCAGGCCGGTCGGCGGCTTCGGGGTGGTGGTCGGCGTCGGCGTCGTGGTCGGCGTCGCGGTGGGGGTGGGCGTCTGGGTCGGGGTCTGGGTGGGCGTCGTGGTCGGCGTCGTGGTCGGCGTCGGGGAGGCCGTGGCCGTCTGGGTGGGGGTCGGCGTGGGCGTCGCGGTGGCGGTCGGGGTCGGCGACGGGGTGCCGGTGCCGCCGGGGCCGACCAGCGCGACGTCGTCGGCCAGGTACGCGCTCTGGCCGTACCAGCCGTGCAGGTAGACGGTGATGCTGGTGGCGTTCGCCCCGGTGGTGAAGGTGGTGGACAGCTGGTTCCAGCTGTTCTGGTTCGACCACACGGACGGGTCGGTGCCACCGGTGCCGCGCGCACCGAGGTAGGTGTACGCGCCCTGGACCCAGGCACTCAGCGTGTAGCTGGTGTTGGGCAGCACGCTGATGGTCTGGGTGCACTCGGCGGTGTCGCCGGCGCTCGGGGTGGCCTGGAGCGCGCCGGTGCCGGAGTGGACCGGGGAGGAGACGGTGGTCGCGGCGCCGGCGCAGGTCCAGCCCGCGAGGCCGCTGTCGAACCCACCGTTGGTGACCAGGTTGCCGACCGCCGCGCTGGCGCCGCCGGCGAAGAGGGCGAGGCCGCTGCCGGCCAGGGCGAGGGCGGTGGCACCGGCCGCGACGGCCGGGAGGGAGCCGCGTCGGCGCTTGTGCGAAGGCTGGTTCAGCGTACGGGCCATGGGGTGACGCTCCTGGGGGAGGAGCGGCCGCCGCGGTGGGGGGCGCGGCGGCCGCGTGTGGGGGAGGGCTGTTGCGTCCGAGGTGAGCCGTGGGACGAGGGGAGGATTCGTTTCGTCCCGGATCAAAAGCTGGACTAGACCATTGCGGGTCGTCAAGCATCGGACGAACGGCTTACGGTTCCGTTAAGGATTCGGAGACCGTTCCGTGTCCGCGACAAGGACGCCCCGCGACGACCCCGCGGCCCGCCCGGACGAGCCCCGGCGCGCCGGTCGGGACAGACTTCGTACAGGACCGTGACAAGACCGCTACCTGCGGCTTCACCGCGCACCTGCGGGCGGGAGTAGGCTGCGCCGGGGGCGGGGACGCACCAGTTGAACGAGCACGGAGGGGCCGGGAAAGATGGGTCTGCGCGATGTCGCCGAACGGACGCCGGGGCTGCGCACCCTGCTCGGCGGGATGTACCGGCTCTACGGCCGGCGGGTCGAGGTCCACCTCGCGCGCACCCCTCGCCACATCGGCGTGATCCTGGACGGAAACCGCCGCTGGGCCAAGGCGGCCGGCGGCTCCACCGCGTACGGCCACCAGCGCGGCGCCGACAAGATCAGCGAGTTCCTCGGCTGGTGCGACGAGACCCACGTCAAGGTCGTCACCCTCTGGATGCTCTCCACCGACAACCTGGACCGCCCGGCCGACGAGCTCGTCCCGCTGCTCGGCATCATCGAGGACGCCGTCACCGGCCTGGCCGCCGCCCGCCGCTGGCGGGTCAACCCGGTCGGCGCGCTGGACCTGCTCCCGCAGCACACCGCCGACGTGCTCAAGCGGGCCGCCGAGGAGACCTCCGACATCGACGGGATCACCGTCAACGTCGCGGTCGGCTACGGCGGCCGGCACGAGATCGCCGACGCCGTCCGCTCGCTGCTCCAGGAGCACGCCGGCCGCGGCACCTCGATCGAGCAGCTGGCCGAGATCCTGACCGTCGAGCACATCTCCGAGCACCTGTACACCCGTGACCAGCCCGACCCGGACCTGATCATCCGCACCTCGGGCGAGCAGCGGCTGTCCGGTTTCCTGCTCTGGCAGAGCGCGCACAGCGAGTTCTACTTCTGCGAGGCGTACTGGCCGGCCTTCCGCAAGGTCGACTTCCTGCGCGCGCTGCGGGCCTTCGAACAGCGCAACCGGAGGATGGGGCTCTAGGCCGGACCGGCGCCCCGGCCCACCCGGGCCCACGGGGAAATGACCGCCGTAGGCCTGGCCTACCCGGCGCCCGCGCGAGGCCAAACGTTCACCGGCAATGATCCGTCAGTTCGCCGGGGGCGCGAATGCACCGTTCCCCGCCTGGGAATAGTCCAGTCAGTCCGGCCCCGAGGCCACCGGGGCAGCGGGGGCCGGCTGGACGCGGATGACGCAGGGTCATCCGCTCTGGAGGCCTAGTGGTCAGTTCCAAGAGCCGCCGGACACCAGACCGGCGCACGTACGTTCTCGACACCAGCGTGCTCCTGGCGGACCCGCTCGCCATGACCCGCTTCGAGGAGCACGAGGTCGTCCTCCCGGTGGTGGTCGTCACCGAGCTGGAGGCCAAGCGGCACCATCCGGAGCTGGGGTACTTCGCCCGCCAGGCGCTGCGGCTGCTCGACGACTACCGCATCCGCCACGGCCGGCTCGACGAGCCGATCCCGGTGGGCGAGCTCGGCGGCACCATCCGGGTCGAGCTCAACCACTCCGACGTGTCGATACTGCCGGTCGGCTACCGGGCCGGCGGCGGCGAGGCGGACACCCGGATCCTCGCGGTCGCCCGCAACCTCCAGGCCGAGGGCTACGACGTCACCGTCGTGTCCAAGGACCTGCCGCTGCGGATCAAGGCCAGTTCGGTGGGCCTGCTCGCCGAGGAGTACCGGGCCGAGCTGGCGATCACCTCCGGCTGGACGGGCATGTCCGAACTGCACGTCCCGGCCGACCAGGTGGACGCGCTGTTCGCGGCCGGCCACGACGCCGGGGTGGACGTCGACGGGGCGGCCGAGCTGCCCGTCCACACCGGACTGGTGCTCACCTCGGAGCGCGGCCGGGCGCTCGGCCGGGTCACCGGCGAGGGCCGGGTCCGGCTGGTGCGCGGCGAGCGCGAGGCGTTCGGGCTGCGCGGGCGCAGCGCCGAACAGCGGGTGGCGCTGGACCTGCTGCTCGACCCGGAGGTCGGCATCGTCTCGATGGGCGGCCGGGCCGGCACCGGGAAGTCGGCGCTCGCGCTGTGCGCGGGGCTGGAGGCGGTGCTGGAGCGCAGGCAGCACCGCAAGGTGATGGTCTTCCGGCCGCTGTACGCGGTCGGCGGCCAGGAGCTCGGCTACCTGCCGGGCAGCGAGGCGGAGAAGATGGGCCCCTGGGCCCAGGCGGTCTTCGACACCCTCTCCGCCGTCACCACCCCGGACGTGATCGAGGAGGTCATCGCCCGCGGGATGCTGGAGGTGCTCCCGCTGACCCACATCCGGGGGCGCTCGCTGCACGACGCCTTCGTGATCGTGGACGAGGCGCAGTCGCTGGAGCGGAACGTCCTGCTGACGGTGCTGTCCCGGATCGGCCAGGGCTCGCGGGTGGTGCTCACCCACGACGTGGCGCAGCGGGACAACCTCCGGGTGGGCCGCTACGACGGCGTGGTGGCGGTGGTGGAGAAGCTGAAGGGCCATCCGCTCTTCGCCCACATCACGCTCACCCGCTCGGAGCGTTCGCCGATCGCGGCGCTGGTCACGGAGATGCTGGAGGACATCAACCCGTGATCCGGCCCCGATCGGGGCATAGTCGGACAATATGGTCAACTCATGGCCGGGGGCCCGTTCCTGAGGGAGCGGGCCCCGTCCGTTTCATCACATCGAGTGCTTTCCGTCCGGGGAACTGCCGTACGGCGGATGTGACATGCGCCACGCGGGCGGGAATTGCGTCGACCGTACCCGGTGCGGCATGGTGAGGGTTCTGTCAGGCCCCGTGTACGGCGCGGCAGGGCTTCCGGACCCCGGAAGTCAGGCCCCGGAAGGTCCGCCAACTCCGGTCGGTGGACGCACAATTGAAGACCGTTGAGCCGTACGCCGCCCGATTCCAACGCCCGGTCGCCTCACCTCGGCCGGACGCCGGGCCAGCACCTCCCGTGACCAAGCACCGTACGGAGGTCCGTGCCAAGGGGCATCTTGCGTCCGCACGGTCACGCGTGGGCGATGCTGGAAGGAATCCATGTGACTCGGATCTCGGTCCGGGGAGTTGCTGTGGCCTCCGCCACCGCGGTCACCGCTGTCGGTGCCGTCGTCGGCATGGCCTCGGGCAGCGAGGGCAAGACCACGCAGACGGTCGACGTCGCCGGCGCGACGCTGCTTGCCGAAGTCCCCTCTGGCGCCCAGGCGCAGACCATCAGTGACAACATCGGCCAGCAGGCATCCGCCCAGCAGGCCTCCGCCGACGCCGCCGCCAAGGCCGCCGCGGAGCAGAAGGCCGCCGAGGAGGCCGCGCGCCAGCAGGCCGCCGCGGACGCCCAGGCGAAGGCCGATGCCCAGGCCAAGGCCGACGCGGACAAGGCCGCCAAGGCCGCGGAGGAGAAGCGCAAGGCCGACGAGGCCGCCGCCAACCGCTCCAAGTCGCGTTCGGCGATGGCCGCGGTCGACGACAGCGCGCCGGCCGTCTCGGTCAGCCCCGGCTCGGTCCAGGACCTCGCCCGGCAGATCGTCGGCAACGACACCCAGTTCCAGTGCTTCAGCCAGATCGTGAAGCGCGAGAGCGGCTGGGACTACACCGCGACCAACAAGAGCTCGGGCGCGTACGGCCTGGTCCAGGCGCTGCCCGGCAACAAGATGGCCTCGGCCGGTGCCGACTGGCGCACCAACCCGGCGACCCAGATCAAGTGGGGCCTCAGCTACATGAACAGCCGCTACGGCAGCCCGTGTGGCGCGTGGTCGTTCTGGCAGGGCCACAACTGGTACTAGGAACGGCTGCCGCCCCCGGCGGCGCGGTTCGCACGGCCCCCGGCCGTCCGTCCTCCTCGGGCGGACGCCGGGGGCCGTGGCGTTCTCCGCTCGGGGAAGGGGCGGGCCGCGCCGCCCGGGCCGCGCTGACCTGCGCGGCCCCCGGGCGGTGCGGCCCCGGTTGCGGACGCGGGGCGCGGGGAGGGGTCCTGGGTGCTCCCCGCACCGGCCGGTCCGCCGGCGGTTGGCCGTGGGGCGACCTCGGTGGTTCGCTCCGGGGTCCCGTTCCGGCTCCTCCCCCGCGACGTCTGTCCGAAACCAGATGGAACGCGGCGTTTTGTCCGGTTCATTGGGATGAGGGGTTCCGGTCGAACGGACCGGCGACCGGACTCACCGTGCCGTCGCCGGGTAGCGTCATCCCTGACGGCCGCGGCGGGACCCGCGGCGTACCGCCGGGCTCGGCGGGTGCGGCAGGGAAGCGGTGGTAGCAGGGATGGCGCGGGGCGGAAGGGCCTTCAAGGCCGTGGCCAAGGGCATGGCCGTGGTGGCGAGCGCGGCCGCCGTGATCGAACGGCGCCGGCGCGCCGCGATGGCGGCCGACCCGCACGAGGCGGTGCCGGTGGGCGGACACGTGCCCGCGCTCGTCGACGGGCTCGTCCCGGCACCGGCAGGGGAGAGCGGCCCGGCCCCCGGGCCGCGGCCGGACCGGGCCCCGGCGGGGCCGACCGGTGCGGAGGCCGAGCCGCCCCCGCCCGTCGCGGTGGCCAAGGCGGCCTCGGCGGTCCCGACGGCTCCGGCGGCTCCGGCCGCGCACGCCGGGTTCGGACGGGAGTACCACCCGGGCCGTCCGGCCACCCCCGCCGAGGCGGTGCCGTGGGGGCTGCGGGTGGCGGCCGAGTCGACCTGGCGGCTGCTGCTGCTCGGCGCCGCGCTCTACGTCCTCTTCCGCGTCGTCGACATGCTGCGGCTGGTCGCCTTCTCCGTGCTGGCCTCGCTGCTGATCAGCGCGCTGCTGGAGCCCTCGGTCTCCTGGCTGCGCCGGCGCGGGGTGCCGCGCTCGCTGGCGGCCGGCGGGGTGTTCCTGAGCGGTCTGGCCGGGATCGGGCTGGTCGGCTGGTTCGTGGTCTGGCAGGTGTCGACCAACCTTTCGGACGTCACCACCCAGGTGAAGACCGGCGTCAACCAGCTGCGGGACTGGATGGTCACCGGACCCCTCCACCTGACCCAGCAGCAGATCACCGACTTCGCCAACCAGATCACCAAGGCCATCACCACCAACACCGATCAGCTCACTTCGGCCTCGATCACCGGCGCGCAGATCGCCGTCGAGGTGCTGACCGCGCTGCTGATGACCTTCTTCACCACCTTCTTCTTCCTCTACGACGGCGCGAAGATCTGGAACTGGGCGCTGCGCGGCCTGCCCCGGCAGTCCCGCTTCGCGATGGCCGGGGCCGGCCCCAAGGCGTGGGTGACGCTCACCGCGTACGTGCGCGGGACGGTCTGCGTGGCGTTCATCGACGCGGTCTGCATCGGCGTCGGGGTGGACATGCTGGGAGTGCCGCTGGCGATGCCGATGGCCGTGATCATCTTCCTCGGCGCCTTCGTCCCGCTGGTCGGCGCGCTGGTCACCGGCACCGTCGCGGTGCTGATCGCGCTGGTCACCCAGGGGCCGTGGACGGCGCTGATGGTGCTGGTGGTGCTGGTGGTGGTGATGCAGGTGGAGAGCCACATCCTCCAGCCGCTGATCCTCGGCCGGGCCGTCCGGGTGCACCCGCTCGGCGTGGTGCTGGGCGTCGCGGCCGGCGGCATCATCGGCGGCATCGGCGGCGCGGTGGTCGCCGTCCCGCTGATCGCGGTGATCAACACGGTGGTCGGCCACCTGCGGCGGCGCAACGAGGCCGGTCAGGCCGTGTTCACCGCGCTCGAAGCAGCTCGCGAGGCGGCCGAGCGCACCGCGGCGGCCCCGGCGCCCGTGTCGGCGCCCGTACCGGCGTCCGCGCAGCCGCACGCGCAGGCGCGGCCGGCGGCGGAGTAGCCGCCGGGAACGCGAACGGGCCCCGGCCGGACGTGGTGTCCGGTCGGGGCCCGTTCGCTCGGCAGCGCGGGTGGTGCGTCAGCCGTTGGCGCCGGCCAGGGCGGCCTCGGAGTCGAGGACGCCGGCCACGGCCTGGAGGACGGCGGCGATCTTCATCGAGGCCTGGACGACCTCGCGCTCGACGCCGGCCTTGCGCAGGACGGCCTCGTGCGAGTCGAGGCACTGGCCGCAGCCGTTGATGGCCGAGACCGCGAAGCACCAGAGCTCGAAGTCGACCTTCTCGACGCCCGGGGTGCCGATGATGTTCATCCGCAGACCGGCCCGCATCGTGCTGTACTCCTTGTCGGAGAGCAGGTGCAGCGTCCGGTAGTAGACGTTGTTCATCCCCATGATCGCGGCCGCGCCCTTGGCGGCGTTGTACGCCTCCGGGGAGAGGTTGGCCTTGGCCTCGGGCTCCAGCTCGCGCAGCAGGCCGGGGCTGCGGGTGGCCATCGCGCAGGAGAGCACGGTGCCCCAGAGCTGCTGGGCGGGGAGGTCGGAGTTGCCGATGACCGAGCCCAGGTTGAGCTTGAGGTCCTTGGCGTAGTCCGGGAGGGCGGCCTTCAGGTCGTCGAGAGCCATGGGTCAGCCCGCCAGCAGGGCCTGGGCGTCGAGGGTGTCCTCGCCCTTGTTCCAGTTGCACGGGCACAGCTCGTCGGTCTGCAGGGCGTCCAGCACCCGCAGGACCTCCTTGGGGTTACGGCCGACGGAGCCGGCGGTCACCATGACGAACTGGATCTCGTTGTTCGGGTCGACGATGAAGACGGCGCGCTGGGCGGTGCCGTCCTCGTTCTCGACGCCGCAGGCGCGCATCAGGTCGTGCTTGATGTCGGCCAGCATCGGGAAGGGCAGGTCGCGCAGGTCCTTGTGGTCCTTGCGCCAGGCGTGGTGCACGAACTCGGAGTCGCCGGAGACGCCGAGGATCTGGGCGTCGCGGTCCGCGAACTCGTCGTTCAGCTTGCCGAACGCGGCGATCTCGGTCGGGCAGACGAAGGTGAAGTCCATCGGCCAGAAGAAGACGACCTTCCACTTGCCCTCGTAGGACTTGTGGTTGATGTCGGCGAAGGCGTTCGCGGCGTCCAGGTCGACACAGGCCTTGAGGTCGAACTCGGGGAACTTGTCACCGATCGTGAGCACGTTCGCTTCTCCTGAAGTAGATGAGGGGAGTTTGTCCGGATTCCGAACGACACCCACGATTCCACATCGTGGACTGATCAGGGAAATAGCTAGACTGGATGTGTCTGATCGGAGATGGCTATCAGTACCGAACCCGCCAAGTCGCGACCGGGCGCCCGCCGGGGCGCCGCCGCCAGGACCGACCCGGCTGTGGCGAGCGCCACAGCCCGCAGCCCCCGCACCCCGACCGTCGCCCAGCTCAGGGCGTTCGTCGCGGTGGCCGAGCACCGGCACTTCCGCGAGGCCGCCGCCGCCAGCGGGACCAGCCAGCCCGCGCTGTCCGGGGCGGTCGCGGCGCTGGAGGAGTCGCTGGGCGCGCAACTGGTCGAGCGTACGACGCGCAAGGTGATCGTCACCCCGCTGGGGGAGCGGGTGCACCAGCACGCCCGCCGGGTGCTCGCCTCGCTCCAGGCCCTCACCGAGGAGGTCGAGGCCGCCCGCCGCCCGTTCACCGGGCCGCTGCACCTGGGCGTCATCCCGACCGTCGCGCCCTACCTGCTGCCCACCGTGCTGCGGCTGGTCCGCGACCGCTTCCCGGAGCTGGAGCTGCACGTCCACGAGGAGCGCACCCCCTCGCTGCTGGAGGGCCTGGCCGCCGGGCGGCTGGACGTGCTGCTGCTCGCGCTGCCGGCCGGCGGGGCCTCGCCGACCAGGGACGTCCCGCTGTTCGACGAGGACTTCGTCCTGCTCACCCCGCCGGGCCACCCGCTCGCCGGGCGGGTCGACGTGCCGCGCGACGTGCTGCTCGACCTGGACGTGCTGCTGCTGGAGGAGGGCCACTGCCTGCGCGACCAGGCGCTGGACATCTGCCGCGAGGTCGGCGCCGACCCGGCGGGCTCGACCACCCGCGCGGCCGGGCTGTCCACCCTGGTCCAGCTGGTCGCCGGCGGCCTCGGGGTGACCCTGCTGCCGGCCACCGCGCTGGACGTCGAGGCCGGGCGCACCGACCGGCTGGCCGCCGTCCGCTTCGCCGCCCCGGCGCCCGGCCGCCGGATCGGGCTGGCCATGCGGCCGGGCTCGGCCCGTAGCGCCGAGTACGAGCGCTTCGCCGCCGCGCTGCGCGAGGTGCTGGTCGAGCTGCCGGTGCGGATCGTCAGCTGACCGCCGGTCCGTCGAGGCACAGGCCGACGGCGGTGGTCACCAGCAGGTCGAGGGCGCGCAGGGTGTCCGGGTCGGTGGGCTCGCCGGGGGTGCGCTGCGCCAGGTGACGGCTGGTCAGCCCGTCGAAGCCGGCCAGGAAGAAGAGGGCGACCTCCCGTGCCGGCAGGGCGAGGCGGATGCCGTGGGCGTCGGCGAGCGCGCCGAGTATCTCGGCCGCGGTGGCCTCGATCCCGCGCTGCATCGCCCACATGATCTCCTGGAGGTCGGGGTCGCGCATGGCCAGTGCGGCGAACTCGCTGAGCAGCTCGCACCGCCCGTCCGCCTTGGTCGAGTTCTCCCACAGGGCGTGGACCAGGGTGCGGACCTGTTCGCCGAACGGGCCGTCACCGGGGTCGACGGCGCGGACGCTGTCGACGAAGTCGGCGGTGAGCTGCTCCACCACGGCCCGGTAGAGGTCCTTCTTGGTGCCGAAGGTGTAGTGCACCGTCGCCTGCGCCACGCCCAGCTCGGCCGCGATCGCGCGGGTGCTGCCGGCCGCGACGCCTTCCCTGGCCATCAGGTCCAGGGCGGCCTGGACCAGTTGCGGGCGGCGTTCGGAGGCGGGGACATGAGCCATTGGGTCAGGGTATCGCCACGGGCGGGCAACTGCGTCACTCGATCTTGTCGCATGATTCTGTCGACCAACTTGGTCATGTGACAAAGTTGGTCGTACGGTGGTGCCGACAACCCTCCGACCGACCACGAGGACCACCGATGGCCACCTACCTGTACCGATTGGGCCGCTTCGCCTTCCGCCGAAGGCGCGCCGTCCTGGCCGTCTGGATCGCCCTGCTGATCGCGCTGGGCGGGGCCGCGGGCGCGTTCGCCGACAAGACCAGCGACGAGTTCCGGGTCCCCGGCACCGAGGCGCAGACCACCCTGGACCAGATCAAGGGCGCCTTTCCGGAGCAGGACCACGGCTCCGCCCAGGTCGTCTTCGCCGCCTCCGCCCCCGGCGGCCTCACCGCGCCGGAGGCGGGCAAAGCGGTCAGCGAGGCCGTCGCCCGGATCGCCGCCGTCCCGGGCGTGGCCGCGGCGCCCGACCCGTACGCCACCGGCGCCGTCTCACCGGACGGCAGGGTCGCGATCGCCCTGGTCTCCTTCGACCACCGGCTCGCCGACATCACCGACCAGCAGCGCGAGGCCGTGAAGGCCGCCGCCGAACCGGCCCGCGCGGCCGGGCTGGAGGTCGCCGCCGGCGGCGACGCGTTCAACAGGATGGCGCACGTCGAGGGCGGTTCCGAGTCGATCGGCCTGCTGGTCGCCGGGGTGGTGCTGGTGATCACCCTGGGCACGCTGGTCGCCGCCGGGATGCCGCTGCTGACCGCCCTGGTGGGGATCGGCGTGGCGCTCTCCGGGATCTGGGCGCTGACCGGCTCGTTCGAGATCCTCACCGCCGCCCCGGTGCTCGCCCTGATGGTCGGCCTCGCGGTCGGCATCGACTACGCGCTGTTCATCGTCTCCCGGCACCGCCGCCACCTGGCCGAGGGCCTGGAGCCCGAGGAGGCCGCCGCCCGCGCCACCGCGACCGCCGGCAGCGCGGTGGTCTTCGCCGGCCTGACGGTGGTCGTGGCGCTCGCCGGGCTCGCCGTCGCCGGTGTCCCGTTCCTGACCGTCATGGGCCTGGTCGCCTCCGGCGCCGTCGTGGTGGCCGTCCTGGTGGCGATCACCCTGCTGCCCGCACTGCTCGGTTTCGCCGGCCGCGCGATCGACCGGCTGCCGGTGTGGAAGCGGGCGCTGCGCACCGGCGGCCGGACCACCCTGGGCGAGCGCTGGGGCCGCTTCGTGGTCCGCCGCCCGCTGGCCGTGCTGCTCACCGGGCTGGCCGCGCTGGGCGTCCTCGCGGTGCCGGCCGCGAGCCTCTCCCTCGGCCTGCCGGGCGGCGGCTCGCAGGCCGCCGGGACCGACCCGCGCAAGGCCTACGACCTGATCGGCGAGAGCTTCGGGCCCGGCTTCAACGCGCCGCTGGTGGTGGTCGTGGACGCCCACGGGGCGCCGCGGCCGGAGCAGGCCGTCCAGGAGGTGGCGGGCAGGCTCCAGACCCTGGAGGGCGTCCGGACGCTGCTGCCGCCGACCGTCGACCCGGCGAGCGGGACGGCCCTGGTCACCGTCATCCCGAAGACCGGACCGGACCACGAGGACACCAAGGCGCTGGTCAACGAGATCCGCGACCAGCGCGACGCGCTGAGGTCCGAGACCGGCGCCGGCATCGCCGTCACCGGCACCACCGCCGCCAACATCGACGTCTCCACCAAGCTCGGCCAGGCGCTGCCGCCGTTCGTCGCGGTGATCGTCGGCATCGCGCTGGTGCTGCTCGCGCTGGCGTTCCGCTCGGTGCTCGTCCCGCTCAAGGCGGTGGCCGGCTTCCTGCTCAGCATCCTGGCCTCGACCGGCGCGGTGGTCGCCGTCTACCAGTGGGGCTGGCTGGACGGCCTGATCGACGTGCCGAAGGTCGGGCCGGTGGTGAGCTTCCTGCCGATCCTCCTGATCAGCGTGCTGTTCGGGCTGGCGATGGACTACGAGCTGTTCCTGGTCTCCGGGATGAAGGAGCGCCACGTCCACGGCACGGCGCCGCGCGAGGCCGTGGTGGCCGGGGTCCGCGACGGCGCCCGGGTGGTCACGGCCGCCGCGCTGATCATGGTCTCGGTGTTCGGCTCGTTCGTGCTCGGCGACGACCCGATCGTCCAGCCGATCGGCTTCGCCCTCGCGGTGGGCGTGCTGGTGGACGCCTTCGTGGTGCGGATGGCGCTGGTGCCGGCCGCGATGGCGCTGTTCGGCCGGGCCGCCTGGTGGTTCCCGAAGCGGCTGGAGAAGGTCGTGCCGAAGGCCGACATGGAGGGCGAGCAGCTGATCGCCGCGCTGGAGCGCGAGCCGGCGAAGGAGCCCGCCGGGGTCTGAGGCCGGCGGTCCCGGGCCGCCCCCCCCGCAGCGCCCGGCGGGAACCCCTCCCGCCGGGCGCCGTCACGTCCGCACGGGCAGCCGCTGCTCGAACCAGACCACCTTGCCGGTGCCCAGCCGGGTCGCGCCCCAGCGGTCCGCGCACCGGGCCACTATCTGGAGCCCGCGCCCGCGTTCGTCCTCCGGCCCGGTGCGGCGCGGGCGCGGCAGCAACGGGCTGTCGTCGCCGACCTCGCAGCGCAGCCGGGTGGTGCGCACCAGGCTCAGGGTGACCGGCCGGGTGGCGTGCTGGACGGCGTTGGTGACCAGCTCGCTGACCATCAGCTCGGTCGCCTCGCTGAGCTCGTCCAGCCCCCAGCGGCGCAGCGTGTGCGCGGCCAGCCGGCGGGCCCGGCCCGGCGTCTCGTTGCGCGGCTGGAGGTACCAGTGGGCGACGTCCCCGGCCGGGATGCCGTCGAAGCAGGCGCCCAGCAGGGCGATGTCGTCGCCGCGGTCGCCGGGCGGCAGGATCCGCAGCGCCTCCTGGCACAGCTGCTCGGGGGACTGCCAGCGGGCGGCGGCGATCCGGGCGCGCAGCACCTCCAGGCCGTCGCTGATCGCGCGGGTGCGGGTCTCCACCAGGCCGTCGGTGAACAGCAGCAGCGCCGAACCGGGCGGGGCGGGCAGCTCGACGGAGTTGAAGTCCACCCCGCCGACGCCGATCGGGGCCCCGGAGTCCAGCTCGACCAGCTCGGCGGTGCCGTCCGGGCGGACCAGCACCGGTGGGACGTGCCCGGCGTTGGCCATCACCACCCGGTTGGCGATCGGGTCGTACACCGCGTAGACGCAGGTGGCCAGGTGCTGTTCGCGGCCGAGCCGCTGGGCCTGCTCGTCCAGGTGGTACAGCACCTCGTGGGGCGGCAGGTCCAGGGCGGCCAGGGTCTGGGCGCTGGTGCGCAGCTGGCCCATGATGGCGGCCGAGGTGAGCGAGTGGCCCATCACGTCGCCCACGATCAGGGCGACCCGGTTTCCGGGCAGCGGGACGGCGTCGTACCAGTCGCCGCCGACCTGCGCGCCGCGCTCACCGGGCAGGTAGCGCTGGGCGATCCGGACGCCGTGCGACTGCGGCAGCCGCAGCGGCAGCATGCTGCGCTGGAGCTCGTTGGCGATCTCCCACTCGCGGGCGTAGCGCAGCGCGGTGTCGACGGCCAGTCCGGCCTGGGTGGCGAGGTGCGCGGCGGTCGCGGTGTCCGCGGCGTCGAAGACCGGGCGGCCGGTGCGTTCGGGAGGGCGGCGGATCAGTATCAGCAGCCCGAGGACGGCCTTGCGGCCGCGCAGCGGCAGGGCGAGGACGGAGGTGCCGGTGGCCAGCCGGGCCACCCCTCGGGTGCCGTACAGCTCGCGCAGCAGCGTCTCGGTGCGCTCGGCGCCGGGCGCACCGAGGACGGCCGCCTCGGCGGGGCGACGGCTGAGCAGGGCGTGGGCGAGCGCCCCGCCGCGGGTCACCGGGGTGGCCGGACCGCCGTCGGCCGTCGAGCGGGCGCCGTAGCGGGGGCGCCGCCGGTCGTCCACGCCGCTGGGGCGGCCGCGGCGCCCGATCCGGGTGCCGGTGCTGTGGTGTATCCGCAGCTCCTCGGGGAAGCCGGGTTCGCGTTCGACGTTGGGCAGCGGGTCGCGCAGGTGGACGACGGCGGCGTCGGCGAGCGTCGGGACCAGCACCCGGCCGATGTTGCGCAGCGTCGCGGCGAGGTCGAGGGCGCTGTTGATCCGCCGGGTCGCCGAGTCGAGGTACCCGAGGCGGTCCGCCATCTCGGCGCGCTCCGGGCGCCCGGCCGACCGCCTCGCCGGGGCCGCCGGGCCGGTGGGCGGCGTCGCGGCCTGGGGCGTCGGCAGGGCGTTCGGCAGGGCCGCTGTCGCCGCCGGTGCCGGGGCCGTGGTCAGGGCCGGGACCTGGCGGCGCTGACCCGGGACGGCGGGCGGCTGCTCCGCCTCGGTCTTGAGCTGGTCGCGCACGGCTGCCTGTCCTGGATTCGGTGTGGTCGGTGTGCTGTTCTGCTGCACCGGCCGCGGGTGCGGCCGGTGCGGTCCCGCTTCGATCAGCCGACGCGTCGACAGCACAGGAACAGCTGTTCCTCCGGCGGCAGCGAGGTACTGGCCGGCGCGTACGGATGCCCCGAACACTCCTCGACGGCGAAGCCGGCCGAGACCAGAACCCGCTCCAGATCCTCCCTCAGATACCCACTGATCCGCAGCTCTCTGCCAAGGAACGGAAGCGGAACGTGATCCAGGTCCGCCTCGACCATACCGAGCGCCAGCAGCCCTCCCGGACGCAGGAGTTCGCGCAGCTGCCCGAGCACGGTCGGGATCTCGTCCTGCGGGAGCAGGATGAGCGAGAAGAACGCCGTCACGGCGGCGAACCGGCCCCGGCCGTCCGGCCCCAGTCCGGGGGCGTTCCAGACCCGGTCGGCGCGCTCGGTGGCCAGATCGTACAGGTCGATCCGGTGGAAGACCGGCGGGAAGTCGCCGGGGAAGGCGGCCCGCCGGGCCAGTGAGAGCATCCCGTCGGAGAGGTCCGCGCCGGTCACCCGCAGGCCGGCCGCCGCCAGCTGGCGGACGGTCGGGTCGCCGGTGCCGCAGCCCACGTCCAGCACCCGGTCGCCGGGCTCCAGCCCGGCGAGCAGCCGGCGGCCGCAGGCCAGCTGGCCGTCCTTGGCGGGGAAGGCCTCGCCGTACCCGGCGCCGATGGTGTCGAAGGCGACTGCCTGGAGCGCCCGGGCCGCCCGGCGGCGCCGTACCTCGGGCTCGTCGTCCCCGGCGTCCTCGCCGACGGGGAACGGGTCGGATATCTGTCCGGTCGTCACGTTGTGAGGCACCCTTCCACCCGTGGCCTCCGGTGGGTCCTCCACGGCCCGGGGGGCCGCTGCCGGCGGCGGTACGTCACGCACGCCTCACCACACGGCCGGATCGCACCCCGATGCGTTTCCGGCAGACACTCGTGTGCGTACTGGCATCTGAGAATATGCGTGATCTCTGCGCCATGGGGTCCCTTTCCGGCCAACTCGCCGTGCTTGGGCGGATGTGACCGGGGTTGCGGAAGCACGGGGGTGTGGGCCGGGTTGTGCGCCGGGCCGCGCGCGCCGGACGATGCGCCATCGCAGAGTCGATGAGCTGCGGTTTCGCCGACCCGAAGGCTGACTATCCGGCGTTTATCGAACGTCAATCGGCGCGGGGCACAGTGGTGTCCAGCGCCGGGGAAGCGTTGAGGGCGCTCCCGCAGCCGGGGGGCTGCGGGAGCGTCGACGCGCCGAACGGGGGGAGGGGTCTCCACGGGGGGAGCGGAGACCTCACGGCGCGGGGGGAGGGAAGGGCTCGGTGTGCTGCTGGGAGATGAGGTCCGCCACGGGGGAGGCCTCCGGCACACCGAGCCGGGTGAAGATCGCGTGCGCTTCCTGGAGGCACGCGAGTCCACGGGCCGGCTGGGCGAGCGCCAGCAGCGCCTCGCCGAGCGCGGCGTTCGCCAGGCCCTGGCCGTAGGCGGTGTCCAGCTCCTGGGCGATCGCCAGGGACTCGCCGGCCGCTTCGGCGGCCTCGGCGGGCTGCCCGGCCGCGAGCAGGGCGGTGGCGAGGCGGGCCAGGGTGTAACCCCTCCACAGGGGGTTCTGCTGCGACTGGTACAGCTCGTGCGCCTCCCTCAGGTGCGGGAGGGCCTCGGCGCCGGATAGCACCACACCGAGCTGGTAGAGCGTCTGCGCGAGCAGCGGGCCGTTCTTGGACTCCCGGGCGGCGGCGACACCCTCGCCGGCGTACTGGATCGCCGTCTCCGTCATGCCGAGCCGGTGCTGCGCCCGGGCCATGTTGCTGACCACCCGCGCCTCGGCCGTCGGTGCGCCGACGGCCTGGCTGGTGGCACGGGCCTGTTCGTAGAACAACAGGGCCTCGGCCGGACGGTTGCCGACGTTCAGCATCACGCCCAGCATGTTGGCCGTGGCGAGGAGCAGGAAGGTCGCGTCGTCCGGCGCCTGGTGGTCCAGACTCCGGCGGAAGGACCGTTCGGCCCCCTGGAAGTCGCTGGTGTCGGACTGGAGGGTGCCGCGGGCGAAGTGCACCCGGGCGAGCGCAGCCGAGTCGTCACGACGACGCGCGTCCGCACCGATGGTCTCCAGGGACCGGAGCGCTCGGGGGCCGCGGGTAGGGTCCGGGTCGATGCTGATCAGGTAGTTCAACAGGTCGATGGCTGCGCGCTGCAGGGCGCCGGGGCCGCTCGCGGCGGCCTCGATGGTGCTGAGCAACAGACCGCCCTCGGTACGCAGCCAGTCCTGTGCGGCATGACTCGTGGGCAGGTCGAGCCCCGGCGACGTGAGTGCGGTCAGCTGTTCGATCACGGGTTCGTCCGGCTCGATCACCTGGGCCGCGTTCCGCACGGTCGGGATCAGCAGGTCGAGCAGCCGGTGGACGGCCTGTTCCTGTTCCCCGGCGTCGCCGATCCGCTCGTTCTGCCGCTGGGCGTAGAGCCGGAGCAGGTCGTGGTACCGGTACCGGCCGGGGGTGAAGCACTCCAGCATGTTCGCCTCGACCAGCGCCTCGGCGAGGTCCTCGGCGGTGTACTCGTCCACGCCGAGCAGCGCCGCGGCGGCCGCCAGCGGGATGTCGGGGGAGTCGATCAGGGCGAGCAGCCGAAAGGCCCGGGCCTCGGCCTCGGACAGCTGTCCGTAGCCGAGTCCGATGGTGGTCTCCACGGCGAGGTTGCCGAGCTGGAGCTCGTCCAGCCGGCGGCGCTGGTCCGCTAACCGACGGGCCAGGTCGGAGACGCTCCACCGGGGTCGGCTGGCCAGCCGGGCGGCGGCGATGCGGACGGCCAGCGGCAGGAAGCCGCAGGCGGTGACGACCGCCATGGCCGCCTCCGGCTCGGCGGCGACCCGCTGCTCGCCGACGATGGTCGAGAACAGCGCCAGCGCCTCCTGCGGGGTCAGCTCCTCGACGTCGAACAGCTGTGCGCCGGGGATGCCGGCGAGCCTGGAGCGACTGGTGGCGAGCACTGCGCTGCCGGAGACGCCCGGGATCAGCGGCCGGATCTGGTCGGCGTCCCGCGCGTTGTCCAGCAGGATCAGCATCCGCCGGTTGGCGAGCAGGGAGCGGTAGAGGGCCGAGCGCTGTTCCAGGGACTCCGGGTTCTCGGTGACGCCGAGCGCGTGCAGGAAGTCGCCGAGGACGACGGCCGGATCGGCCGGTGAGGCTCCGGCGCCCCGCAGGTCGACGTACAGCTGTCCGTCCGGGAACTCGGTGCGGACCCGGTGGGCGACGTGCACCGCGAGGGTGGTCTTGCCGACGCCGCCGATGCCGGCCAGCGAGGTGACCACCACGGCCTGGCCGGTGGCGTTCTTCAGGACCGCCGAGAGGTCGGTCACCAGCTCGGTCCGGCCGCTGAAGTCCAGGACGTCGGCCGGGAGCTGCGCGGGTGCCGGGACGGTCGGGCGGTCCTTGGCCACCACCTCCGGCAGGGCCGGGAGGGCGAGCGTCGGGTCTGCCGCCAGGATGCGGGTGTGCATCGTGGACAGGCCGACGCCCGGCTCGACCCCGAGCTCCTCGATCAGCAGCTTGCGCGTGTCGGTGTAGACGCCGAGGGCCTCGGCCTGACGGCCGCAGCGGTACAGCGCCAGCATCAGCAGCTCCCGCAGCCGCTCGCGCAGCGGGTGTTCCGTCGTCAGGTTGTTGAGCTCTCCGACGATTTCCGCGTGCAGGCCGATGTCGAGTGCGGCGGCGCACAGCTCCTCGGTGGCGGCCACCTGGCGCTCGGCCAGCCGCAGCCGCTGGGTGTCGGCGTAGGGGCCGGGGACGCCGGTGAGCGGGCGTCCGCTGAACAGCGCCAGTGCCTCGGCCAGCAGCCGGTGCGCCTCGTGTTTGTCGCCCGCGGCGCGGGCGGTCGCGGCCTCGGCGCAGAGCCGTTCGAAGACCGTCAGGTCGAGGGCCTCGCCCGGGATGCGCAGCGCGTAGCCGTCGGCGACCGAGACCAGCAGTTCGGCGGGACGGCGCACCTCGCGCCGGGGCTCGATGACGGAGCGCAGCCGGGAGACGTAGGTGCGCAGCGCGGCGACCGCCTGGGCCGGGGGCCGGTCGCCCCAGAGCGCGTCGACCAGGTCCTGGGTGGCGACCGGGCGTCCGGAGTGCAGCAGAAGGGTGGTCAGGACGGCCTGTTGCTGGGGGGAACCGAGGGAGAGGGGGGCGCCGTCGAGCCAGGCCTGGACCGGACCGAGGACTTGGAAGCGCAGCGCAGGGGTCTGCGGCGTCTCCCGAAACTCCATGAAGTCCCCCGATGGCCTGTGGTGTCGATTCCGTGAACGGGCGCTCGGCGGTCCGCCGTGGTGCTTCACCTTAGGCGGACGCCCGACTCTGCCGGACGGCGCCGCAAGCCGCACGATGTTTATCGGACATTTAATCAACCCTACGATACTGTCCGCGCGCCCGCGCCACAGAGGTCGGGCTGAACACATTTGATGACCGAAAGGCGGCCGCCCAATGGCCAATGACCAGAGCGAGACCCCGGTGCTGTCGACGCCCGAGAACACGGCGCCGACCGGCACCCCGGCCGTTGCTGTGGAGGCGGGCAAGGCTGTGGAGGACGCAGTGATCGCGGCCTCGAACCCGACCGAGTACACCGCGCCGACCGACGCGGAGAAGAACGCGTTCGAGAACGGCTCGTTCGGGGACGAGAGCCAGTACATCAAGGAGCCCGTCGGGCCGGCCACCGGCGAGCCGGGCGGCCCGTACCGGCCGGAGAACGCGGTCGGCGGCAACCCGTAAGCCGTTCTGGCCGAGTGCCCCCGTGCCCCCGCCCGGGCACGGGGGCGCCGCTGGTTATGCGCGCGCCAATTCGTGTGCGGGCCCATCGGGGCGGCCGATTGGTGGCCGATTCTCGCTCCTGGTGCACGCATGGTGACCGGCAGCCTCCGTAACGTGCCCGACGGCGAGTGTGGGGCGTTCCGGAATTCCGGATTCACCGGGGGGATTGCCGAGTCCTGAATGCTGCGGTTTGCGTGGATTTTGCCGCTATTACCGCGAATGATCCCATTCAGTCGAATCGCGGGGCCGGGGAACGGGCGAGACCTGGTGCGGTTCGGCGGTCCATTCCCGGCCGCCGCCTTCGGGTCGCAGGTAGAGCTCGCCCCCGAGGGTGTCCATGTAGATGCCGGTGCGTCCGGTCCTCCGGTCGAGGACGAGTTCACCCGCGTGTGGCCGGTAGGTCGAGGTGTCGCGCTGTCGGGTGCTCACCGCCTGCTCCTTTCGGCGTGTCCCAGCATCTCTAGAGAAGCTAATATCTCTAGAGATGTCAACGGTCCGTCGTATCTCCTTACCGGCGACCCGGGGGCACGCCTACGATTTGTCCCAGGCAGAGGGAGCGGCGATGACCGGCAGCAGTGGCGACAAGCAGCCCAAGTACCAGCGGATCGCCGAAGCCCTGAAGGCGGCCATCGACGCCGGCCGGTACCGCGCGGGGGACCGCCTGCCCGGTGAGAACGACCTCATGGACGAGTACGGCGTGGCCCGGATGACCGCCCGCCAGGCGCTGGGCGTGCTGCAGAGCGAGGGCATCGCCGAGGCGCGCCGCGGGGCCGGGGTGTTCGTCCGGGACTTCCGGCCGCTGCGCCGGCGGGGCATCCAGCGGCTGGCACAGGGGCAGTGGGGGTCCGGCCGGTCGATATGGTCGGCGGACATCGACAACCGCAGCCTGGTGGTTGACCAGGTGTCCGTCACCGAGCAGGGCGCGCCCGAGCACGTGGCGCGGGTGCTCGGGGTCGAGCCCGGCGCCCCGATGTGCGTGCGGCACCGCCGCTTCGTGCTGGACGGCAAGCCGGTGCTGCTCTCGACCTCCTACCTGCCCGCCGTCCTCGTCGCGGGCACCGCCATCACCCGGGAGGACACGGGCCCGGGCGGCACCTACGCCCGGCTGGCCGAGATCGGCGCCAAGCCCGTGCACTTCCGCGAGGAGGTCCGCTCCCGGATGCCCGGCGCGGAGGAGTCGGCCCGCCTGGAGCTCTCCGCCGGCACTCCGGTCATCCTGATCTGCCGCACCGCCTTCGCCGACGACGGCCAGGTCGTCGAGCTCAACGAGATGATCCTCGACGCCGCCTCCTACGTCCTGGAGTACGACTTCGACGCGTGAGCCCGGGCTCGGCGTGGCACCCGCTACCGACGGAGGTAGCGGGCCCGAGGATCTTCGCCTCCTTCTCGTCCGCCCAGGGCGCGGGTCGGTGCCCGTCGTCGGTCCGGCGCGACCGGTGGCCGGCCGGATCGCCGGGGCGAGGCGACCGGCGAGCGAACCGCCCCGGCCGCAGGGGCGGCCGGGGCGGTGGTGAGGCGCGTGGGTCTGCTCGCGCGCCCTACTCCTTGGAGCGGACCCGCAGGTTGGTGATCAGCGGGCCCTCGGTGGTCTCGCGGAAGAAGTCGTTGCCCTTGTCGTCGACGACGATGAAGGCCGGGAAGTCCTCGACCTCGATGCGCCAGACCGCCTCCATGCCGAGCTCGGCGTACTCCAGCACCTCGACCTTCTTGATGCAGTCCTGGGCGAGACGGGCGGCCGGGCCGCCGATCGAGCCGAGGTAGAAGCCGCCGTGCCGGGCGCACGCGTCGGTGACCTGCTTGCTGCGGTTGCCCTTGGCGAGCATGACCATCGAGCCGCCGGCCGCCTGGAACTGGTCCACGTAGGAGTCCATCCGGCCGGCCGTGGTCGGGCCGAAGGAGCCGGAGGCGAAGCCCTCCGGGGTCTTGGCCGGGCCCGCGTAGTAGACCGGGTGGTCCTGGAGGTACTTGGGCATGCCCTCGCCGGCGTCCAGGCGCTCCTTGATCTTGGCGTGGGCGATGTCGCGGGCGACGACCAGGGTGCCGGTGAGCGAGAGCCGGGTCTTCACCGGGTACTTGGACAGCTCGGCGCGGATCGCGGACATCGGCTGGTTGAGGTCGACGCGCACCACGCCGTCGTCGCCCCCGGCGGAGCCGCTGACCAGCAGGGCCTCGTCGGTGGTGTCCGGCAGGTACTTCGCCGGGTCGGTCTCCAGCTGCTCCAGGAACACGCCCTCGGCGGTGATCTTGCCGAGCGCCTGGCGGTCGGCGGAGCAGGAGACGGCCATCGCGACCGGCAGCGAGGCGCCGTGCCGCGGCAGGCGCACCACGCGCACGTCGTGGCAGAAGTACTTGCCGCCGAACTGGGCGCCGATGCCGATCTTCTGGGTCAGCTCGGTGACCTTGGCCTCCAGCTCCAGGTCGCGGAAGCCGTGGCCGGTCCTGGCGTTGCCGGAGGTCGGCAGGTTGTCCAGGTAGTGCGCCGAGGCGTACTTGGCGGTCTTCAGCGCGAACTCGGCGCTGGTGCCGCCGATCACGATGGCCAGGTGGTACGGCGGGCAGGCCGCAGTGCCCAGCGAGCGGATCTTCTGCTCGAGGAACGAGAGCATGCTCGCCTCGTTCAGGATCGCCTTGGTCTCCTGGTACAGGTACGACTTGTTGGCGGAGCCGCCGCCCTTGGCCATGAACAGGAACTTGTACGCGTCGCCGTCGGTGGCGTACAGCTCGATCTGGGCCGGCAGGTTGTTGCCGGTGTTCTTCTCGTCCCACGTGGTCACCGGGGCCATCTGGGAGTAGCGCAGGTTGAGCTTGGTGTACGCGTCGTACACGCCGCGGGCGATCGCGGACTCGTCGCCGCCCTGGGTCAGCACGTTCTGGCCGCGCTTGCCCATGACGATCGCGGTGCCGGTGTCCTGACACATCGGCAGGATGCCGCCGGCCGAGATGTTGACGTTCTTCAGCAGGTCGAGCGCGACGAAGCGGTCGTTGGGGCTGGCCTCCGGGTCGTCCAGGATGCGGCGCAGCTGGGCGAGGTGGGCCGGGCGCAGGTAGTGCGAGATGTCGTGCATCGCCTCGGCCGTCAGCAGCCGCAGCGCCTCGGGCTCGACCTGGAGGAAGGTGCGACCGCCGGCCTCGACGGTGGAGACACCCTCGGAGGTGAGCTTGCGGTACGGGGTCGGGTCAGCGCCCAGGGGGAGCAGGTCGCTGTACTCGAAGTCTGGCGTGGGAGCCATGGGGGCGGTCCTTAGCTATCCAGTTGGTCCGGCTGCGTCGGCGAAGCACCATCCAGGGTAGGACCCGGCGGGAGCCGTCCTGCGGACAGGGCAGCCTTGCGTGACCGGGCTCACTCGCGCAGGAGTGCGAGCGACTAGGCTGACCCCGTGGACAACTCGCCGTCGCACGATGACTCGGGGCAGCCGCCGGTGCCGGCGCCCGTACCGATGACCAAGCCCGAACTCAAGCCCGAACCCAAGCCCGAGGCCGCGCCACGGCCGCACGCGCCGGTGGCGGAGGCGCAGCTGCGGGTCTCCGACGCCGACCGCGAGAAGGTCGCGGAGCTGCTGCGGGACGCCTACGCCGAGGGCCGCCTGGACGCGGACGAGCACGCGGACCGGATCGAGGCCGCCTACGCCGCGAAGACCGTCGGCGACCTCGCGCCGCTGACCAGGGACCTGCCGGCCCGCCCGCTGTCCTTCGAGAAGCCGCCGCTGGACGCCGCGCGGCCCGCGCACCCGCCGCAGCCGCCCGCGCGCCAGGAGTCCCCGATGGTGGTGGCCGTCTTCGGCGGCGCCGCCCGCAAGGGCCGCTGGCGGGTGGGCTCGCACCTGAGCGCCTTCGCCGCGTTCGGCGGGGTGGAGATCGACCTGACCGACGCCGTGTTCGAGTCCCCCGAGGTGGAGATCACGGTGACGGCGATCTTCGGCGGGGTCCAGGTCCGGGTGCCGGAGAACGTCAGCCTCCAGGGCTCCGGCATCGGCATCTTCGGCGGCTTCGACGTCCGCGAGGCGACCGCGGCGGACCCGTACGCTCCGGTTGTCCGGGTCAAGGGCCTTGCGCTGTTCGGCGGTTGCGAGGCCAAGCCGCGCCGGGGCAAGAAGCTGAAGGAGTGGGTGCGCCGCCAACTGGGCACCGACTGACCGCCGTTGACCTGCGCGGCGCCCGACCGGGAACCAACTCCCGGTCGGGCGCTCGGCGTTGTGGCGGGTGCGCTGTGTAGTCGATTGCGTGCAGTGTGCATGAATCGCGGCCGGGTGGGGTAGTTCCTTCCGCACATCGCTTCTTGTACGGCTGCGCACCGGAGGCGGCCGAGCGGCCGTGCCGGCGTTCGACAGCGGGGGCTCGCAGCCGGCACGGGAGCGAGGGTTCCCCGTGTCCGAGAGCCTCGTCAGGAGTACGGCCGTGCTGCATCCGATCGAGTCCCGCACCACCTCGCCAGCCGCGCAGGTCCTGGAGCGCCGCCCCGGCGTCCGGCCGCAGCCGCAGCCCCCGGGCGGCCCGGCGGGTGTCCCCGCGGGGGAGGACAACCCCTGGCACACCGGCGCGGCGTGCCGGCGGGACGAGGTGGGGCTGTTCTTCGCCCCCTCCAAGGAGCCGACGGCGGCCCGGCTGTCGCGCGAGGAGCAGGCCAAGCAGGTGTGCGCCCGCTGTCCGGTGCTGCTGGAGTGCCGTGAGCACGCGCTGGCGCAGCCCGAGCCCTACGGGGTCTGGGGCGGGCTGACGGCCGCCGAGCGGCGGGTGGTGCTGGCCCGGCGCCGCCGCCGGGAGGCGGAGCTGCGCGAGGCGGCCCGGGCGACGGCGGCCGCGCGGCGCCGGATAGCCGGGTGACGGCGGGCCGCAGAGCCGGCCGGACACGCCACGGCCCCGGCGGAAGTGGATTCCGCCGGGGCCGCCAGTGCGTTCTCCCGGGCCTCAGTTGGCGCGGTCGAAGTCGATCGCGCTGTACGCCCGCAGCTTCGAGAGCTTGTGGGTGGAGTTGATCTCGCGGATGGTGCCGCTCCTGGAGCGCATCACCAGCGAGCTGGTGGTGGCGGTCTCCGAGCGGTAGTGCACCCCGCGCAGCAGCTCGCCATCGGTGATGCCGGTGGCGACGAAGAACACGTTCTCGCCGCTGACCAGGTCGTTGGTGGTGAGCACCCGGTCCAGGTCGTGGCCCGCGTCCAGGGCCTTCTGGCGCTCGGCGTCGTCCTTGGGCCACAGCCGGCCCTGGATCACGCCGCCCATGCACTTCATGGCGCAGGCCGCGATGATGCCCTCCGGGGTGCCGCCGACGCCCATCAGCAGGTCGACGCCGGTGCCCTCGCGGGCGGCCATGATGGCGCCGGCCACGTCGCCGTCCGAGATGAACTTGATCCGGGCGCCCGCCTCGCGGATCTCCCGGACCAGGCCGTCGTGACGCGGGCGGTCGAGCACGACGACGGTGACGTCCTCGACGGCGCTGCCCTTGGCCTTGGCGACCCGGCGGATGTTGACCGTCGGCGGGGCGGTGATGTCGACGAACTCGGCCGCCTCCGGGCCGGCCACCAGCTTGTCCATGTAGAACACGGCGCTGGGGTCGAACATGGTGCCGCGGTCGGCGACGGCCAGCACGGCCACCGCGTTGTTCATGCCCTTGGCGGTCAGCGTGGTGCCGTCCACCGGGTCGACGGCGACGTCGCACTCGGCGCCGGTGCCGTCGCCGACCCGCTCGCCGTTGTAGAGCATCGGGGCTTCGTCCTTCTCGCCCTCGCCGATGACGACGATGCCGTTCATCGACACGGTCGAGACGAGGGTGCGCATCGCCTTCACGGCGGCGCCGTCCGCGCCGTTCTTGTCACCGCGGCCGACCCACCGGCCGGCGGCCATCGCCGCCGCCTCGGTGACCCGGACGAGTTCGAGCGCGAGGTTCCGGTCCGGAGCCTCGGGCGCGACCTCCAGGGCACTGGGAAGGTGGTGCGGGTACTGCGTGGACATCGTCGTTACCTCTCTGTACGCGACGACCAGTGAGCGCCCGACTACTGCCAGGTCGAACGCCGTGGTGAGGGTATTGCGATCGTATCTGCCCATGAGATGACTGTCTGTGGCGCGGGTCGCTGCTCTGTGGTGGAAACGACCGGTTCGTCCCGTATCACCCGTTCGTGGACACCCCTGGTGGCCGCCGCGGGATGTGGATGAGTCACCATGTGGGGGTGGCAGCAGACAGCAAGGGCATGAGGGGTCGGCAGACCGTACGGGACATGGTCCTGTCGATGCTGGCCGTCGGTTTCGTCGTCTGGATCGGGTACCTGTTCCTCCCGCACGGCAACGGCGGCGACCCGGTGCGCGTGGTCGGGTACCAGGTGGAGGCGGCCTCCGCCAAGCGGGCCGCGCCGTACCCGCTGCTCGCCCCGGAGGGGCTGTCGGACAAGTGGCGGGCCAACTCGGTCAGCTACCGGCCGGCCTCCGAGAACAACGGCAAGGGCAACGCCTGGCACCTGGGCTTCGTGACGCCCTCCGGCCAGTACGCGGCGATCGAGCAGAGCGACGCGCCGCGCGACTCGCTGCTGGCCGACCACGTGAAGGGCGCCCAGCCGGACGGCACCGCCGAGGTGGCCGGCCGCTCCTGGGAGCGGGTGCAGGGCGAGAAGGACCGCGCGCTGACCGCCCAGACCGGCTCCGGCACCACCCTGCTCACCGGCACCGCCTCCTACGAGGAACTGGCCGAGCTGGCGCAGGCGCTCAAGTAGCGAACCCGCCGCTCGCGCCGCGCGCGGGCCCCGCGCCCGCGCTCGCGTCTCCCCGGGCAGGGCTCGCGCCACCCCGCACCGCCCCGCGCACGCGGAAGGGCCCCGCACCGGACGAACCGGTGCGGGGCCCTTCCGCGCGGGGCGCCGATCAGACGGTGGTGACGACCTCGTCGTAGGCCAGGCGCGGCGAACGCGGGAACCAGGCGTCCTCGCCCGGCTTGCCGATGTTGACGACGGCCAGCACCGAGTGGTCGCCCTCGGCGAAGAACTCCTTGTTGATGCCCTCGGCGTCGTAGCCGGTCATCGGGCCGGCGGCCAGGCCGGCGGCGCGCACGCCGATGATGAAGTAGGCGGCCTGGAGGGCGCCGTTCAGCGTGGCGGACTGCTCACGGACGCTGCGCTCCGAGAAGAAGACGTCCTTGGCCTGCGGGAAGTGCGGGAACTGGGTCGGCAGCTCCTCGTGGAACTCGTTGTCCGCGGCGAGGATGGCGACCAGCGGGGCGGCGGCGGTCTTGGCCTTGTTGCCGTCCGCGAGGTGCTGGACGAGGCGCTCGCGGCCCTCGGCCGAGCGGACCAGGACGACGCGCAGCGGCTGCTGGTTGAAGGCGGTCGGACCGTACTTGACCAGGTCGTAGATGGCCCGGACCTGCTCCTCGGTGACCGGCTCGTCGGTGAAGGTGTTCGCGGTGCGGGCCTCGCGGAACAGCAGGTCCTGGGCGGCGGCGTCGAGTACCAGGGCGTCGGTGGTCATGCTTCTGCACCTCATGCGGAAATGGGTTTCGTCGGTGTGATCGGCCGCGGCCGGTCACTTCCACCAACATAGGTGAAGATTCAACGATTCCCCAAGCGGGTGTGACCTGGCTCACGTTCCGGCCCGGTTCACTCCCCGCCCGCGGCCTGCCCCTCCTCGGCGGCCAGCGCGGCGTCCAGCCGGGCCCGGGCGCCGTCCAGCCAGCGCTGGCACACCTTCGCCAGCTGCTCGCCGCGCTCCCACAGCGCCAGCGACTCCTCCAGCGACGTCCCGCCGTTCTCCAGCTGCCGGACCACGTCCAGCAGCGCGTCCCGGGCGTGCTCGTAGCCCAGCGAGTCGTCCGGGTTCGGTGCCGTCGCGTCCTGCCGCTGTTCCTGCTGCTCTGCCATGCGTGCCAGCGTAGGGGCTGGGGGCGACAGGGACGGCTCCGGCGGGGCGGAAACCCGGGTGCGCCCGCTCGGCCGCGGCGCTAGCCTCCGCCGCATGATCACCGTACGACCCGCCGTCCCGGCCGACGCGGCCGAACTCGTCCGGCTGCGCAACCTGATGTTCGAGGCGATGCCCAGCATGGCCGCCGTGGCCGGTCCGGGGCCCTGGCAGGCCACCGCCGAGCGGATCCTGAGGGAGCGCCTGGCCGTTCCGGCCGAGGAGCTGACCATGCCGTCCTTCGTGGTGGACGACCCCGACCGGCCCGGCCGGCTCGCCGCCTGCGCCGTCGGCACCCTGGAACAACGGCTGCCCGCACCCGGCAACCCGGAGGGCCTGTTCGGCTTCGTCTTCAACATCTGCACCGACCCCGGCCACCGGCTGCGGGGGTACGCCCGGGCCTGCACCCAGACGCTGCTCGACTGGTTCGACAGCCGTCGGGTCGGCCGGATCGACCTGCACGCCACCAGCGGCGGCGAGGCGCTCTACCGCAGCCTCGGCTTCGGCGAGCACTCCGTGGCGCTCTCCCGGCAGCGCTCCCACTGAGCCCGGACGCGCGGCTCCTGCCGGGCCGGGGGCTCTTCACGGGGGCGCGGGTCTTCGGGGGCGGTGGTCTCCTGGGGCCGGTCTCCTGCCGGGCCGGGGGCTCTTCACGGGGGCGCGGGTCTTCGGGGTCGGTGGTCTCCTGGGGCCGGTCTCCTGCCGGGCCGGGGGCTCTTCACGGGGGCGCGGGTCTTCGGGGTCGGTGGTCTCCTGGGCCGGTCCCCTTCCGGGTCGGGGGTCTCCTGGCCGGGCCCCTTCCGGGCCGGGGCTCCTACCGGCCTTCCCCGCCGGGCCGCACCGTGACGTCGAAGCCGCCGCCCGCCACCCGGGCGTGCAGCTCCTCCCCGGCCTCGACCTGCGCCGGATCGGTCACCACGGTGCCGTCCGCCCGCTGGAGCACCGCGTAGCCGCGCTCCAGGGTGGCCGCCGGGGAGAGCGCCACCACCCGGGCCAGGGTGTGCCCGAGGTCGCTCTGCGCGTGGTCCAGCCGGTGCCGCAGGGTGCGCCGGGCCCGCTCCAGCAGGCCGTCCACCTCCTGGCCGCGCCCGTCCAGCATCCGGTGCGGGGCGGCCAGCGCCGGGCGGCTGCGCAGCCCGTCCAGTCCGTGCTGCTCGCGCTCGACCCGGGACAGCACGTGCCGGCGGGCGCGGTCGCGCAGCTGGCGGACCTTGGCCAGCTCCTCGCCGACGTCCGGAACCACCCGTTTGGCGGCATCGGTCGGGGTGGAGGCGCGCAGGTCCGCGACGAAGTCCAGCAGCGGCTGGTCCGGCTCGTGCCCGATCGCGCTCACCACCGGCGTACGGGCGGCCGCGACCAGCCGCACCAGGGACTCGTCCGAGAACGGCAGGAGGTCCTCCACGCTGCCGCCGCCGCGCGCCACGACGATCACGTCCACCTCGGGGTGCTCGTCCAGCTCCCGCACGGCCGCGCTCACCCGTTCCACCGCGCTGACCCCCTGCACCGGGACGTTGCGCACCTCGAAGCGGACGGCCGGCCAGCGCCGCCGGGCGTTCTCCAGGACGTCCCGCTCGGCGGCCGAGCCCCGCCCGGTGACCAGCCCGACGCACTGCGGCAGGAAGGGCAGCGGCTTCTTGCGCTCGGCGGCGAACAGGCCCTCCCCGGCGAGCCGCCGCTTCAGCTGCTCCAGCCGGGCCAGCAGCTCGCCCAGACCCACCGGCCGGATCTCCGAGGCGCGCATCGACAGCTGCCCGCGCGCCGCGTACCACTCCGGCTTGGCGTGCACGACGACCCGCGCGCCCTCCTGCACCACGTCCGCGACCTGGTCGAAGACGGAGCGGAAGCAGGTCACCGTGAGGGACACGTCGGCCTGCGGGTCGCGCAGGGTCAGGAACACCACGCCCGCCCCGGGGCGGCGGCTGAGCTGGGTGATCTGCCCCTCCACCCAGACCGCGCCGAGCCGGTCGATCCAGCCGCCGATCAGCGCGGAGACCTTGCCGACCGGGAGCGGCGCTTCGGGGGAGCTGGTGTTGGCCATGCGGACGACCCTAGCGGCGTTCGCCGACACCCCCGGCGGCGGCGCCCTGGACGGCGAGCACCGCCAGGCCGACCGCCAGCCAGACCGCCCCGACGGTCTGCGCCGTCGTCGAGGCCTCGTAGACCACCGCCCCGATCACCGCGATCCCGAGCACCGGGACGACCAGGTGCCGCAGCCGGTCCCGCGAGCCGTGCCGGACGGTGTACCAGCCGACCACCGAGGCGTGCAGCAGCGCGAAGGCGGTCAGCGCGCCCACGTTCACCACCGAGGTCAGCTGGTCCAGCCCGTCGTCCCGGTTCGCCGCCCACACCGCCGCCGCCATGGTGATCGCCGCGGCCACCAGCAGCGCCCGGCGCGGCACCGCGCTGGCCGGGTCGACCGAGCCGAGGAAGCGCGGCAGCCGTCCGGCCCGCCCCATCGCGAAGACCAGCCGCCCGGCCGCCGCCTGCCCGGCCAGGGCCGCGAAGGCCGCGCCGATCGCCTTGCTGGCCGCCACCAGCACGTGCAGCCAGTGCCCGACGCCGCTCTCCACCGTGTCGTAGAAGGCCGAGCCCTGCGCCGCCGGATCGGCGGCCAGCTGCTCCGGGCCCAGCGGCTCCAGCAGTGCCGCCAGGTAGGTCTGGGCGACGAACAGCAGACCGGCCAGTGCCAGGCACCAGAGCACCGCCCGGGCGACCGCCGCCGAGGCCCCGACCGCCTCCTCCACGAAGGTGGCGATCGCGTCGAAGCCCAGGTACGAGAGCACCGCGACGGACACCGCCGAGATCACCGCGGTCAGCGAGAAGCCGCCCACGGCGGTGAACGGGGTGTCCCAGCCGCGCCGGGCGCCGTCCTGGGTCAGCACCACCACGGCCGCCACCACGAACACCGCCAGCACCGCGATCTCCATCGCGAGCACCGCGAAGCCGACCACCGCCGCCGTCCGCACCCCGATCAGGTTGAGCGCGGTGGTCACCACCACCGCGAGCGCCGTCCACACCCAGCGCGAGACGCCCGGCACCAGCGAGTTCAGCGCGATCCCGGAGAAGAGGTAGGCCACGGCCGGGATCAGGAGGTAGTCGAGCATCGCCATCCAGCCGGCGATGAAGCCCGGCCCCTCGCCCAGCCCGGCCCGCGCGTAGGCGAACACCGAGCCGGTCTGCGGCACCGCGCGCACCATCTGGGCGTAGGACAGGGCGGTGAAGCCCATCGCCACCGTCGCGGCCAGGTACACCGTGGCGACGGCGCCGTGGCTCTTGGCGTCCAGCACGCCGAAGACGCCGACCGGGGCCATCGGCGCGATGAACAGCAGTCCGTAGACCATCAGATCGCGGACGCCCAGGCTGCGGCGCAGGCCGCCGGACGTCTCCTGCTCGCTCACAGGGCTCATAAAGACCATATTTTGAGCGCCATTGACCGGGTCTGCGCGGAAATCACGTGATGTCGGCGCGGCTTCCCGTCGGAGGCCGGCGTGGCTTCCTGCCGGACGCCGGTGTGGCTCCCCGCCGGAGAGCGGACGGGCAGACACCGCTTGCCGCCGCCCGTACGATGGGGCCATGTCCAAGACCGCGCAGCGCCGTGTCCTGCTCGCCGCCCCCCGGGGCTACTGCGCGGGAGTCGACCGCGCCGTGATCGCCGTGGAGAAGGCCCTGGAGCAGTACGGGGCCCCCATCTACGTCCGCAAGCAGATCGTCCACAACAAGTACGTGGTGCAGACCCTGGAGAAGAAGGGCGCGATCTTCGTCGACGAGACGGAGGAGGTGCCCGAGGGCTCGATCGTCGTCTTCTCCGCGCACGGCGTCGCCCCGTCCGTCCACGACGAGGCGCGGGCCGGCAAGCTCGCCACCGTCGACGCCACCTGCCCGCTGGTCACCAAGGTGCACAAGGAGGCCGTGCGCTTCGCGGACGAGGGCTTCGACATCCTGCTGGTGGGCCACGAGGGCCACGAGGAGGTCATCGGCACCATGGGCGAGGCCCCGGACCGGATCCACCTGGTGGACGGCGCCGAGGACGTCGCGGCCGTCCAGGTCCGGGACGAGTCCAAGGTCGTCTGGCTGTCCCAGACCACCCTGTCCGTGGACGAGACCATGGCCACCGTCGGTGAGCTGAAGAAGCGCTTCCCGGCGCTGGTCAGCCCGCCCAGCGACGACATCTGCTACGCCACCCAGAACCGCCAGGTCGCGGTCAAGAAGATGGCCCCGGAGACCGACCTGCTGATCGTGGTCGGCTCCAAGAACTCCTCCAACTCCGTCCGCCTGGTCGAGGTCGGCCTGGAGTACGGCGCCAAGGCCGCCCACCTGGTGGACTTCGCCGAGGAGATCCGGGAGGAGTGGCTGGAGGGCGTCGAGACGGTCGGCCTGACCAGCGGCGCCTCGGTGCCGGAGATCCTGGTCGAGGGCGTGCTGGACCTGCTGGCCGCGCGCGGCTTCGACACCGTCGAGACGGTCAAGACCGCCGAGGAGCACCTGACCTTCTCGCTGCCCAAGGAACTGCGCCGCGACCTGCGCGCCGAGGCGGCGGGCAAGCTCTGAGCCGGTCGTGAGGAACCCGGTGCCCCGTGCGGGGTGCCGGGTTCCCTGCTGTGCGGGGTGCTCCTTCGACGGGGGTGCCGTGTCGTGCGTTCTGTGCGGGTCCTCCGGCGGGCGGGTTCCCGGCGGGTGGGTTCTCCGTCGGACCGGGTCTCCGTCGGATCGGTTCGTCGTCGTGCCGCCGCCTTGCGGTGCGGCCCCGCCCGGCCTCTCGTAGCTTTGTGCACAGGCTGTGGACAATTCACCGGCCGGGGACGAACGGGTCCGCGGCCGACGGCGGAGGGTGGACGTGATGACGGCGGTATTCGGCGTGGACATCGGCGGCTCGGGGATCAAGGGCGCGCCCGTCGACCTCGCCCGGGGCGCGCTCACCGAGGAGCGCCACAAGGTGCTCACCCCGCAGCCGTCCGCCCCCGAGGCCGTGGTCGCCGCCGTCTGCGAGGTCGTCCGCCGGTTCGACCACCAGGGACCGGTCGGGCTGACCTTCCCCGGCGTGGTCGTCGACGGCCGTACGAGAACGGCGGCCAACATGGACCAGGGCTGGATCGGCCTCGACGCGGCGGGCCTCTTCAGCCAGGCGCTGGGGATGCCCGCGACCGTCCTGAACGACGCGGACGCGGCCGGGGTGGCCGAGCTGGCGCACGGCGCCGGCCGGGGCGAGACGGGCGTGGTCCTGGTGCTCACCTTCGGCACCGGCATCGGCAGCGCGCTCTTCGTGGACGGCGCGCTGGTGCCCAACACCGAGCTGGGCCACCTGGAGCTGCGCGGCAAGGACGCCGAGCGCCGGGCCTCCTCGGCCGCCAAGGAGCGGCACGAGCTGAGCTGGGAGCAGTGGGCCGGGCGGGTCGACGAGTACCTGGACCTGGTGGAGAAGCTGTTCTCGCCGCGGCTGATCGTGGTCGGCGGCGGGGTGAGCCGCAAGCACGAGAAGTTCCTGCCGCTGCTGAAGGCCCGCGAGGCGCGGGTGGTGCCGGCGGCGCTGCGCAACGACGCGGGCATCGTCGGGGCCGCCATGGCGGCGGCCCGGGCGGGCGGCTGAGGGGGCCGGGCCGGTCCCGGGCTGGTGGGCCGGGCCGGTGAGCCGGGCCGGTCTCAGCGGGAGCGGTGGAACCGGCGCTGGGCGACGAACCGGGCGAGCACGATCAGCGCCGCCAGCCCGGTGCCGGTGAACAGCCAGTCGGCGCGCAGCGCCAGCCCGGTCGCGAGCGAGACCACCTGGGCGGTGACGCCCGAGGACTTCACCGGTTCGAGCAGCAGCAGCGCGAGGGCGAAGGCGATCGGCCCGCTGATCGGCGCGGCCAGCAGGTCGGCGTAGCGCACCCGGACGGCCAGCTGGAAGCAGACCACCAGGTAGCCGAGGCCGAACAGCCAGCCCAGGCCGTCGAACAGCACCCGGTCCAGGCCCGCCACCGCGAGCGTCGCGAGCACGGCGAGCACGCCGGTGCCGACGGCCGTCAGCCGGGTCGGCCGGCCGGCGCGCCGCCCGCCGTACGACGGCTCCTCGCCGCGCCCGCGGCCGCGCAGCGGCAGGCGCAGCCGCGGACCGGCCGGGCGGGCGGCGGACGGGGCTGCCGCCGGGCGCAGCCGGGAGGAGGGCGCGGCGGGGGTCCCGGCGGCCCCCGGAGCCCGGCCTGGCCCGGGGACGGCGGCTGCGGACGAGCCGGTCGGCGGACGGCGTCTGGGCCCTGGCGGCTGGGTACGGATGCTCTGCTCCACCCGCCCAACGTACGGTCCGATCATCGCCACACTGTGTAATGCACCGTTCCGGCCTCGCCCCGTGTCTCCGGGCGGAGTAGCGAAGTGATGGGCATTCAGGCGTGCTGACCTGCGTGGCAGCACCGACGCTCGGTGATCACCGGGTCCGTTCGCGCGCCCTTCGATGGGGGAGCGACATGACCGATGTCACGTTCGTGCGGCGCGGACGGGGGCGCCGGGGTGGCGACCGAGGCGTGAGCCGGGGCGGGGCCTGCCCGTAGACTTGGGGGTCGGCCCGTACGGTGCCGACCCAACTCCTCCAAGCCCACGGGACTGCGCTTCATGTCGCTCACGATCGGAATCGTCGGCCTGCCGAACGTCGGCAAGTCGACCCTGTTCAACGCCCTGACCAAGAACGACGTGCTGGCGGCCAACTACCCGTTCGCCACCATCGAGCCGAACGTCGGCGTCGTCGGCGTCCCGGACGAGCGCCTGGCCAAGCTCGCCGAGATCTTCGGCTCCCAGCGCATCCTCCCGGCCACCGTCGACTTCGTCGACATCGCGGGCATCGTGCGCGGCGCCAGCGAGGGCGAGGGCCTGGGCAACAAGTTCCTCGCCAACATCCGCGAGTCGGACGCGATCTGCCAGGTCGTGCGCGCCTTCACCGACCCGGACGTGGTGCACGTGGACGGCAAGGTGTCGCCCAAGGACGACATCGACACCATCCACACCGAGCTGATCCTGGCCGACCTCCAGACCATCGAGAAGGTCCTGCCGCGGCTCCAGAAGGAGGCGCGCCTCAAGAAGGACACCGCCCCCGTGCTGGCCGCCGCCGAGGCCGCGCAGGCGATCCTGGAGACCGGCAAGACCCTCTTCGAGGCCGGTTTCGACACCGCCCCGATCCGCGACCTCCACCTGCTGACCGCCAAGCCCTTCCTCTACGTCTTCAACGTGGACGAGGCCGAGCTGGCCGACGAGGACTTCAAGAACGCCCAGCGCGAGCTGGTCGCCCCGGCCGAGGCGATCTTCCTGAACGCCAAGATCGAGTCCGAGCTGATCGAGCTGGACGACGCCGAGGCCCTGGAGCTCCTCCAGTCCATGGGCCAGGAGGAGCCCGGCCTGGCCACCCTCGCCCGGGTCGGCTTCAACACCCTCGGCCTCCAGACCTACCTGACGGCCGGCCCCAAGGAGACCCGCGCCTGGACCATCAAGAAGGGCGCCACCGCCCCCGAGGCCGCCGGAGTCATCCACACCGACTTCCAGAAGGGCTTCATCAAGGCCGAGGTGATCTCCTTCGCCGACCTGGTCGAGGCCGGCTCCATCGCCGACGCCCGTGCCAAGGGCAAGGCCCGCATCGAGGGCAAGGACTACGTCATGCAGGACGGCGACGTCGTGGAGTTCCGCTTCAACGTGTGATCGTCTGATTGCTCGGGGATAGCTCGATCTGTCGAATGCGCAGGTCGGACGGGGTCCGCTTCTCTTGGGGCGGGCCCCGGTCCGGTTTCCGTGCTGACTTGGTGCTGACTTCTTCGGCCGGTCGCACCCACTTGAGTGGTACGTTATCCGGTACCACTCGCCGAAGGGGGTACGCCTCATGTCCATCACCGCGAGCGAGGCCCGCAGGGATCTCTTCCCGTTGATCAAGAAGGTCAACGAGGATCACGATGCCATCGAGATCGTCTCCAAGCACGGAAATGCCGTGCTCGTCTCCGCCGAGGACTACGCTGCCCTGCGTGAGGGCTCGTACCTCCTGCGTTCGCCGGCGAACGCGCGTCGTCTGCTCAAGGCGTACGACAACGCACTGAACGGCACAGGGCTCTCCGAGCGCGCACTCGTCGACCCCGACTCGGCTGATGCCGGGCGGGCTGCCGAGTGAGGCTCGTCTTCGAGGAGCAGGGCTGGGAGGACTACACGTCCTGGCTCAAGAGCGACCGCAAGATGCTCGCCCGGATCAACAGGCTCATTGAGGACGTGCTGCGCGATCCGTTCACTGGCATCGGCAAGCCCGAGCCGCTGAAGTACCACTTGCCCGGGGCCTGGTCGCGGAGGATCGACGACGAGCACCGCCTCGTCTACTTGGTGACGGACCGGGAGATCATCGTTCTGGCCGCCCGGTACCACTACTGATGGCTGGCCGCGAGTTCGAATCACTGTGCTGATTCCATGCTGACCTGGGCCGCCAGGGTTGACGTTTCCGCAGGTCACAGCGTCGTGATGGAAGTTCCGCTTCAACGTGTGATCGCCGAACACCGGACCGCCCGGCCCCGCGTGCGTGGGGCCGGGCGGTCGTGGTTTTCGGGGGTCAGGCCACGGTGACGGTGAGGAAGCCGTCCGGGGTGGGGGTGACGGTGATGGTGGTGAGGGTGGCCGCGTGGGCGTCCGGGTGGTGGGGGAGGGCGCGGGGGCCGACGCCGACGACGCGGGTGCCGGCGGCCTTGGCGGCGGCGATGCCGGCGCCGGAGTCCTCGAAGGCGAGGCAGTCGGCGGGGGCGAAGCCGAGGGCGGCGGCGCCCTTGAGGAAGCCCTCGGGGTCGGGCTTGCCGGCGCCGACGGACTCGGCAGTGATCAGGACGGGCGGCAGCGGGAGGCCGGCGGCGGCCATCCGGACCCGGGCGAGCGGTTCGTCGGCGGAGGTGACCAGGGCGTGCGGGAGGCCTGCCAGCGAGGCGAGGAAGGCGGGCGCCCCGGGCACCGGCACGACGCCCTCGGTGTCGGCGCGCTCCTCGGCGAGCATCCGCTCGTTGTCGGCGAGGTTGGCCTCGACCGGGCGCTCGGGCAGCAAGGCGGCCATGGTCGTGTGGCCCTGGCGTCCGTGGGCGACGGCCAGCACCTCGGCCGGATCCAGGCCGTGCCGCTCGGCCCAGCGGCTCCAGCAGCGTTCGACCACGGCGTCGGAGTCGACCAGGGTGCCGTCCATGTCCAGGAGGAGGGCGCGGGCGGTCAGCCGTACGGGGGTGGTGGGCACGGGGAAGCTCCTCGGTGGAAGGGCGGTGGACGTGGAGGGGGCGGTGGGAGGGGTCAGCCGAGCAGGTGGGCGTTGACCGCCCGGGCCTCCTCGGCCAGCTCCGGCAGCTCCAGCACCTCGACGCCGGCCGCCGTCAGCAGGGCGGTGCCCTGGCAGTCGGTGACGAACAGGTCCGGCTCGCGCCAGGCGACGACCACGCGCGGGACGCCCGCCGCGAGGAGCAGCCGGGCGCACGGCGTCGGCCGGGAGGCGCGCTGCCCGCAGGGCTCCAGCGAGCTGTAGACGGTCGCGCCGCGCAGCCGGGGGTCGCCCGCCGGGAGCTTGGCCAACGCCGCCTCCTCGGCGTGGTCGTGCGGGTCCGACTCCCGGCTGTAGCCCTCCGCCAGGACGGTGCCGTCGGCGCCGACGATCACCGCACCGACCGAGAAGGCCGTCTCGGACGGCGGGCAGCGGCGGGAGAGCTCGACGGCCCGGCGCAGGTGGTCCAGGTCGGCGGCGGTGGCGGGCTCGGTCACGGCGCGGGCTCCTTCGGGGCGTACCTGAGCAGGACGACATCGCCCACGGTACGTGCCTCCAGCAGCCGCATCCGCCGGGTCGGGCCGCCCGGGAACGCGGCCGGGCCGACGAACCGGGGTGCCTCGGCCTGGCCGACCAGCAGGGGGGCGACGGCCAGTTGGAGCTCGTCCGCCAGCCCCTGGGACAGGAACTGGGTGTGCACGCCGCCGCCGCCCTCGACCATCAGCCGGCGCACTCCGCGCGCGCCCAGGTCGTCCAGCACCGCGCCGAGGTCCACCGCGTCGCCCAGCGCGACCACCTCGGCCGACCCGTCCAGCCCCGGGCGCAGCACCGCCGCCCCGGCGTCCGTGCTGTAGACGAGCTTGGCGCCGCCGGTGTGCCAGAACCGCAGGCCGGCGTCGAGCGCGCCGCTCGCGCTGAGGGTCACCTTCAGCGGGTGTTCGGGCCGGCCGGCCGCCAGTCGGGCGGCCCGGCGCCCGGGGTCGTTGACCAGCAGCCGGGGGTTGTCCGCGCGCAGCGTGTTGCCGCCGACCAGGATCGCGTCGGCGGCCGCGCGCTCCTCGTCGACCCGGTCGAAGTCGGCGGCGTTGGAGAGCAGCAGCCGTTCGGCGGAGGCGTCGTCGAGGTGGCCGTCGAGCGAGACGGCGGCGCTGAGCAGGACGAAGGGGCGCGAGCCGGGCATGGGCGGGGACCGTTCTGTCGGGGGCGCCTCCACGGTACGGCGGCCAGGCGCGGTCCGGGCCCGCATCGGCCGATCCTCCGGAATGTGAGACGGATCTGCTCGGGATGCGGACATCGGAGTAGCGTCACGGAGTGCCGGAGCCGACCACGTCCAAGGGGGACGCCATGACCGCACCGCAGCCCGCCGCCGTCTACACCCACGGCCACCAGGAGGCCGTGCTGCGCTCGCACCGCTCCCGCACCGCCGCCGACTCGGCCGGTTACCTGCTGTCCGAACTGCGGCCCGGGCAGTCCGTGCTGGACGTCGGCTGCGGGCCGGGCACGATCACCGCGGACCTGGCCGGACTGGTCGGCCCCGAGGGCCGGGTGGTCGCCGTGGACAGCTCCGCCGAGGTGCTGGAGCAGGCGGCCAGGTACGCCGCCGGGCGGGGCCTGTCCAACGTCGCCTTCGAGTGCGCCGACGTGCACCGGCTGCCGTACGGGGACGGGGAGTTCGACGTGGTGCACGCCCACCAGGTGCTCCAGCACGTGGCCGACCCGGTGGCCGCGCTGCGCGAGCTGCGGCGGGTGACGGCGCCGGGCGGCGTGGTCGCGGTGCGGGACGTCGACTACGCCTCGATGACCTGGTTCCCGGAGGTGCCCGCGCTGGACCGCTGGCTGGAGCTGTACCGGCGCACCGCCCGCGCCAACGGCGGCGAGCCGGACGCCGGACGGCGGCTGCTGTCCTGGGCCCGCGAGGCCGGCTTCGCCGAGGTCACCGCGAGCGCCACCACCTGGACGTTCGCGACGCCCGAGCAGCGTGCCTGGTGGGGCGGGATGTGGGCGGACCGGGTGACGGGCACCGCGCTGGGCCGTACGGCGGTCGAGCGGGGCTTCGCGGAGCCGGACGAACTGGAGCGGATCGCGGACGGCTGGCGGGAGTGGAGCGCCGCCGGGGACGGCTGGTTCTCGATGCTGCACGGCGAGGTCCTGGCCCGGGGCTGAGCGGGCCCGGGCGGCGGCCGGGGAAAGGCGGGCAGGTGTTCGGAAAGATCGGGTAAAGTCGCGCGACCGTTCAGATCGGGCCCGTTCGGGTCCGAGCCATGGTGCCGGGGGCCGGGCCGATGCCCGATCCGGCGGGTTGGGGGAGTCCACGTGTCCACGCCTGAGTCCGAGCGGCCCGTCTCGGGGCCGCAGTCGCCCGCGGCTACGGGGGCCGGTGCGGATGCGGGCACGGGTACGGGGGCGGTGGCGGCGCCGTCGGCACCGGAGGCGGAAGCGGCGACGAAGGCTCCGGCGGCCGGTCAGGACCCAAGGGTGGGCTTCCGCAGGGACGCGGTCGAGTCCGAGGGGCCCGCAGAGCCCGGAAGGCCTGCCGCGCCCGCAGAGCCCGCCGCGCCCGAGCCGCCGGCCCCGGCGGACCCCTGGGCCGCACCCGACGTCACCGCCGGCCCGTTCGCCGCCCCGCCCGCCGCGACGGCCCCGCCCGCCGCGACGGCCCCCCAGTCCGTCCCGCCGTCGGCGGCCCCGCCCCAGCCGCCGCACCCGCTGCCCGCCGGCGGCTGGGCCTCGGCGGCCCCCACCGCCCCCGCCGCCCAGCCCGGCTTCCCGCCGGGCCACCCCTACGGCCCGGCGCCGGCCCCGGGCATGCCCTTCGCCGCCCCCGGCCCCGCCCCCACCAACGGTCTGGCCGTCGCCTCCCTGGTCACCGGCCTGCTCCTGGTGGCTCCGGTGGCCCTGGTGCTCGGGATCGTCGCGCTGGTCCAGATCAACCGCCGCAAGGAGCGCGGCTCCGGCCTGGCGGTGACCGGCCTGGTGCTCGGCACGATCGGCACGCTGCTGCTCGCCCTCGGGCTCGGCGCCGCCGACTTCAGCCCGGCGCGGGCCGGCCGCTTCGGCCAGCCCCCGAAGGCGCCGGCCGGCGCGGTGTCCTGGTCCGACCTCAAGGTCGGCGACTGCTACGACTCCCCCCGTGACGGGACGACGGAGGGCGGGGACGGCGACACGACGGTGTACTGGGTGCACCGGCTGGCCTGCGCCGACCCCCACCACGGCGAGGTGGCGGGCACCGCCGGCCTCCCGAACGCCGACGGCCCGTACCCGGGCGAGACCGAGGTCCGCGCGACGGCCGCCCGGCTGTGCCACAAGGTGCTGGGCGACTACGCGCTCGACCAGTGGGCCCTCCCGGACGGCATGGACGACGTCTACCTCTACCCGACGGCGAAGAACTGGGCGTCCGGCGACCGGTACGTGACCTGCGCCTTCGAGGACCGCGAGGACCGGCACCAGGGCACGGTCCGCACCGACCGTAGCCGGCTGACCGCGCCCCAGCTGGCCTACCTGGAGGCCGCCCGGGGCTTCAACGACGTGTACCTGGAGCCGCCGGCCGGGGACGTCTCCGCCGCCGAGGCCGAGTACCGGGGGTGGGCCCGCCAGGTGGCCGCGGCCTCCCGGGCCGAGGCGGCGGCGCTGGGCGCGCCGTCGGTGCCCTGGCCCGCCGACGTCCGGCCGAAGATCGCCAAGCTGGTCGAGGCCAAGACCCAGGCGGCCGCCGCCTGGGACGCCATGGCCTCCGGCGGCGACGTGGCGGGGGACTACCGCCGCGCCGACGTACTGGAGGCCAAGTCGGGGCCGGTGATCCTGGAGATCCGCCGCGGACTGAGCCTGTCCACCGGCGAGCAGGCCCCCGACCTGCGGGTCTGAGCGGCCGCGCGGACGGTTACCGGACGTTGACCGCGCCCACACCCGCCGGTAACCCACCGACCGTACGGTGACGGGCACGCGTCCCCGGCCCGACCCCCACGCGAGCCGGGGACCGACCACCCCAGCCCCACGCGAGCCGGGGACCGACCACCCCAGCCCCACGCGAGCCGGGGACCGACCGCCCGCCGCCCAGGCGCGCGACAGCCCGCGCGAGCCCCCGGTACCCTCCGGCCATGGGCACCTACCGGGTGATGCGGCAGGACGACAACGGCAACCGCTTCGTGGTCGCCAGGGACCTCGACCGGGCCGAGGCCCGACGGCTGGCCGCCGAGTTCGAGGCCCGCGGCCACAAGCAGATGTACTGGGTGGAAGCGGACGGGACGGTCCGCCCGGAGGCGGCGGACGGAACGGTCCGCAACGCCTGAGCCCGTAGGGTCGGGCCCATGGACGCGACCGACGCCACCCCCGCCGCCCACACCCCCGCCGCCCACGCACCCGCCGCCGCCCGCCCCGGGCCCGCCGCCTCCGACGCCGCCCCCCGGATCGTCGTCGGCGGCGCCCTGGTCCGCCGCGGCCGGGTGCTCGCCGCCCGGCGCAACGCGCCCGAGTCGGTGGCCGGGCGCTGGGAGTTCCCCGGTGGGAAGGCCGAGCCCGGCGAGACCGAGGCGCGGGCACTGGAGCGGGAGCTGCTGGAGGAACTCGGCGTACGGGCGCGCGCGCTGACCCGGCTGCCGGGCGCGTGGGCCGTGCGCCCCGGCCTGGAGCTGCACTTCTGGGCCGCCGAATTGCTGGCCGGTGAGCCGCGCGCACTCCAGGACCACGACGCGCTGCGCTGGCTGGGCCCGGACGAGCTGGACGCGGTGGACTGGATCGACCACGACCGTGACGTGCTGCCCCACGTCGCCCGGCTGCTGCTGACGGCCGAGCGGCCGGAGCCCGCCGAGGACGCGCCGGCCTCCGGCGACACACCCCTCCCGGGCGACGCGCCATCCGCCGAGTAGGTCAATAGGACAAGACGACCCGGCCGCCGGGATAGCCTGGATGCTGCTGGGTATGTCACTTTTCGGCACTATTCGTCACCATCGGTGAGCCGCCCCCAGCCGGCGACGCCGATCCCGACCAGAGCCGGAGGCCCAGTCGGTGTCGAGTACCGGGAACGGCGGCGGGGGAGAGCGGCGGGCAGGCTCCGCGGGGAGCGCCGCCGCCCGCGCCCGACTGCGCCACGCCTCCCGTCCGGCCGCCCCCCAGCCGCCGGCCGGCCGCCGCCGCGGCGACGCCGTCGAGGCCCCCGACGCCGTACGGCCCGCCGAGCCCGCCCCCACCCTGGCGGTGTCCGGGCAGGAGCCCCGGTCCGACGCGGGCCCCCCTCCGGCACCGGGGCACCGGGCGGAGGCGGGCGCCGGTATGCGCGCCCGCCCCGGCAGACCGTTCCCCGGCGGGCCCGCCGACGTCCCCGAAGGCCCCGACGGGCCCGCCGGCGGCAGCCTGCTGGACCTGCTCAAGGTCGCCATCGCGATCCTGGACACCGCGGGCCGGGTGGTGCTCTGGAGCCCGGCCGCCGAGGAACTGCTCGGCTGGCCGAACGAGCTGCTGGTCGGCCGCCGGATCGACGAACTGCTCCCCGGCCCGGACGAGGTCGCCCGGATCCGGGCCGCCATCCAGGACACCCTGCGGCACGGCCGCTGGGCCGGCCCCGCCCAGCTGCTCGACCGCGACGGCGCGCCGGTCTCGGTGGACGCCCGGATCTCCCTCCTGGTGGACGGTGACGGCACCCCCTTCCTCCAGGTCAACATGGCAGAGGCGGCCGCCGTCCGGGCCGTCGAGCGGGACCTCGCGGTGCGCGACGCGCTGTTCGAGCAGTCCCCGCTGGGCATCGCCATCATGGACACCGACCTGCGCTACACCGCCGTCAACCAGACCCTCGCCGAGATGAACGGCGTCGCCCTGGAGGACCACGTCGGCCGCACCACCGGCGAGACCCTGCCGGAGCGGGCCGCCGACGAGATCACCGCCATCCAGCGCCAGGTGCTGGCCACCGGCGAGCCGGTCATCGACGTCACCCTGGCCTCGCCGGTCACCACCCGGGCCGGCTACCGCTCCATCTCGTACAGCCGGATGACCGACCGCTCCGGCCGGGTGCTGGGCATCTCCGGCACCGTGATGGACGTGACCGAGCGCTACCGGGCGGTCGCCAAGGTCGAGCACGCCCGGCGCCGGCTCTCGCTGCTCAACGAGTTCGGCTCTCGGGTCGGCGACCTGCTCGACGCCTCCCGGATCGCCCAGGAACTCGCCAGCTCCGTCGTCCCCCGGCTGGCCGACCACTCGGCGGTGATCCTCCTCCAGGCGGTCGCCCACGGCGACGACCTGCCCCGGCACGGCCACGACCGGCGCACCTCGCTGCTCCAGCTCGGCACCGCCTCCGTCCAGGACGGCCCCGAGGTGGAGGTGATGCTGCGCCGCGGCGCCCGGATCACCTTCGCCGAGGACTCCACCTGCGGCCGGGTGCTGCGCACCGGCGTGCCCGAGCTGCTCTCCGGCGCCGACCAGCTGGACGACGTCACCTACCCCGGCGACCCGAAGATGCAGGCCGCCCGGGACCTCGGCGTGCACTCGCTGCTGGTGGTGCCGTTGCGCGCCCGCGGCATCGTGATCGGCCTGCTGCTGGTCAGCCGGGCCGGCTACCGCGAGGGCTTCGACCGGGACGACCAGGCCTTCACCGTCGAGCTGGCCGACCGGGCGGGCAGCTCGCTGGACAACGCCCGCCTCTACGCCCGCGAGCGCACCGCCGCGCTCACCCTCCAGCGCACCCTGCTCCCGCAGCAGGTCCCGCAGCCCACCGGCGTCGAGGTCGCCTACCGGTACGTGCCGGGCAGCAGCGGCACCGAGGTCGGCGGCGACTGGTTCGACGTCATCCCGCTGCCCGGCGACCGCACCGCGCTGGTGGTCGGCGACGTGATGGGCCACGGCCTGCGGGCCGCCGCCACGATGGGACGGCTGCGCACCGCCGTCCGGGTGCTCGCCGCCCTCGACCTGCCCCCGGACGTCCTGCTGCGGCACGTCCACGAACTGGCCGACGACCTCGCCCAGGGGCCGGACGAGGCGCTGCTCGCCACCTGCGTCTACGCGGTGTTCGATCCGGGGACGGCCCGGCTGACCGTCGCCAAGGCCGGGCACATCCCGCCGGTGCTGGTGGTGCCGGGAGCGCAGTCCGCGGAGCCCACCCACGAGGGCGGCCCGTTGCCCGGCGGCTCCGGCCGGATCCTCGACCTGCCCTCCGGCGCCCCGCTCGGCGTGGGCGGGGTCCCGTTCGAATCGGTCGAGCTGAAGATCCCGGAGGGCAGCCTGCTGGCGCTGTGCACCGACGGCCTGGTCGAGTCCCGGGACAAGGACCTGGACGTCGGCCTCGGCCGGCTGGTCAGCGTGCTCCAGGAGCCGCACGCCTCCATCCAGGCCGCCTGCGAGGCGGTGCTGGACACCATGGAACAGGGCCGGGAGCCGGACGACGTCGCCCTGTTGCTGGCCCGGCTCGGCCACGGCCGGGCCGGCACCCCGACGGCGGGGTGGACCCTGCCGGCCGAGCCCACCGCCGTCTCCCGGGCCCGCCGACTGGTCCGCGCCACGCTCGTCGAGTGGGGCGTCGAGGAGCTCACCGACACCGCCGAGCTGCTGGTCAGCGAGCTGGTCACGAACGCCGTCCGGTACGCGAGCGCCCCCATCGGGGTCCGGCTGACGCTCGGTGAGACGCTGCTGGTGGAGATCTCCGACCCGCTGCCCGACCCGCCCCGGGAACGGCACGCGGCCGAGGCCGACGAGGGTGGCCGCGGACTGGAACTGGTCCACCGGCTGGCGCTGCACTGGGGCGCCCGGGCCGAGGGCATCGGCAAAGTCGTCTGGTTCGAGCAGGCACTGCCGGGTAATGAGCCCGACGAATCGTGATCAAAGCGACCGACGGGAGAGCGGGGCCGCACATGCCGCCAGGCGCTCAAGGGGAGCGCGCGCTCCAGCAGGGGGCGCGAGCGTGGCATTGTGGTTGCGCGGGCGGTAGGACAAAAACCTTCGCCCGATCTGATGTTGTGATGTTGAGGGCGTGTGAACGTACCCCTCGATGATGAATACTCGGTCTTCTCGACATCCGGACGGTCGCGGGTTGGAGGGGTCGGTCCGTTGAACAGCACTCCGGCGCGGAGCGCGCGCAGCAGCAGCGGTCATGCCGCCGTGCCCGGGCAGGCCGGTTCCTCGCAGCTGCCGGTACGGGACGGCGGGGCCGGCAGCCGCGGCCGCCACCCCGCCGCCGAGCGCCGCTCGTGGGGCGGCGGCGACCCCGGCACGATCTACGACTACATCCGGGTCGCCACCTTCGCGATCGGCCCCGACGGGCGGATCAGCCAGTGGAGCGAGCGCGCCGCCGACTTCTTCGGCATCCCGGCCGCCGAGGCCGTCGGCGCCGACCCGATCACCACCTTCGTGCCCCGGGAGCTCTGGCGGCGCGGCCGGTCCCGGCTGGAGCGCACCCTGGCGGGCGAGGAGTGGGTCGGCACCACCCCGTACCGGGACGCCACCGGCGGCGAGGGCCTCGCCGAGCTCTTCCTGATGCCCGACAGCTCGCTGCCCACCGCGGGCGCCACCTGCCTGGCCGTCGACCTCGGCCGGCTGCGCCGGATCGAGACCGACCTGGCCGCCTCCGAGGCCGTCTTCGGGCAGACGCCCACCGGCTTCGTGCTGTTCGACGACCGGCTCCGGCTGCAGCGGGTCAACGACGCCTTCGCCTCCGGCATGGGACTCGCCCCCACCGACCTGGAGGGCCTCACCCCCCACGACCTCTTCCCGCCGTCCGAGGCCGACCGGCTCAGCGCCGCCCTGCGCAAGGTCCTGGCCACCGGCGAGCCCGTCTTCGACCTGCGCTTCCACGGCGCCGTCCCGACCCGTGAGGGCAACCGGCTCTGGGCCGTCTCGCTGTACCGGCTGAACGGCGCCGCCGGGCAGACCATGGGCGTGGCCGGGCAGGTCTCCGACGTCACCAGCCGGCACGTCGCCGAGCGCGAGGCCGACGGCGTGCGCCGCAACCTCGCGCTGCTCAACGAGGCCAGCGCCCACATCGGCTCCACGCTCGACCTGGAGACCACCGCCAAGGAACTGCTGGACGTCGTCGTCCCGCCGTTCTGCGACCTCGCCACCGTGGACCTCTACACCGCGCTGCTCTCCGGCGAGACGGTGCCCAGCGCCGGGCGGCTCGGCGACACCGTGCTCACCGACGGCAGCGGCGAACTGCGCCGGGTCGCCGTCTCCAGCGTGGTCGGCGGTGCCTCCTCGGTGCTCGGCTCGGTCACCGGACTGCCGATCGCCGAGGCCGGCGGCACCCTCTGTTACCCGCGCCGCTCCCCGCACGCGCGGGCGCTGCGCACCGGGCGCAGCGTCGTCCCCGAGCCCGGGCCGGACCCGCTGCTGCGCTCCACCCTGATCGTCCCGCTGGTCGCCCGCGACCAGGTGCTCGGCCTCGTCCAGCTCTCCCGGGCGATCGGCAGCGAGCCCTTCGACGCCCGCGACGTCGCGATCGCCGAGGAACTGGTCGCCCGCGCCGCCGTCTGCATCGACAACGCCCGGCTCTACCGGCGCGAGCACGAGCGCGCGCTGATCCTCCAGCGCAGCCTGCTGCCCCCGGGCAACCCGGCCGCCAGCGGCCTGGAGATCGCCTGCCGCTACCTGCCCAGCAACAACAACACCGAGGTCGGCGGCGACTGGTTCGACGTCATCCCGCTGCCCGGCAACCGCACCGCGCTGGTCATCGGCGACGTGATGGGCCGGGGCCTGCGCGCCGCCGTCGCGATGGGCCAGCTGCGCACCGCCGTCCGCACCCTGGCGATGCTCGACCTCGATCCCGCCGAGGTGCTCACCGCCCTCGACGAGATCGCCCGAGGCCTCGGCGGCGACTCCGTGCCGGCCGGCCCGCCCACCCCGTACGGGCGGCTCACCTCGACGGCCGACGAGGAGGCCCGCGAGGTCTACCTGGCCACCTGCGTCTACGCGGTCTACGACGCCGTCACCCGCCGTTGCGTCTTCGCCAACGCGGGCCACCTGCCGCCCGTCCTGCTCAGCCCCGGCGAGAGCGCCCGGATGCTCGACGTGCCGCCCGGGCTGCCGCTCGGCGTCGGCGGCGAGCCCTTCGAGGAGGTCGAGCTGACCCTCCCGGACGGCGCCGTGCTCGCCCTCTACACCGACGGCCTGGTGGAGAGCCGCAAGCACCAGCTGGACGAGGGGCTGCGCGCCTTCCGCTCCGCGCTCTCCGACGAGGGCAAGGGCCTGGAGGACCTCTGCGACCACGTGCTCGGCGAGCTCAACCCGCACCACGGCGAGGACGACATCGCCCTGCTGATGGCCAAGGTGCACGCCTTCCCCGAGGACGCCGTCGGCAACTGGTTCCTGCCGCCCGAGCCGACCTCGGTGGCCAAGGCCCGCGAGCTGGCCTGTAGCTGGCTGCTCTCCCGCGGCCTGGAGGAACTGGTCGACACCACCGAGCTGCTGGTCAGCGAGCTGGTCACCAACGCGCTCAAGCACGGCCGGGGCGAGATCCGGCTGCGGCTGCTGCGCGAGCGCGCCCTGGTCTGCGAGGTCTGGGACGACGGCTACGCGCAGCCCCGGCAGCGGCGCGCCCAGGAGACCGACGAGGGCGGGCGCGGCCTCCAGCTGGTCAGCCTGCTGGCCGAGCGCTGGGGCAGCCGGCGCACGCCCAAGGGCAAGATCGTCTGGTTCGAGCTGGCGCTGTAACCACCGGAGACGGTGGGCCGGACGGGTGCAGTCGCCCGGCGGCCCGCCGTGTCGGGGCGGGTCCGGGCCCGGGGCGGCGTTCGATGGCCGCCATGCGCGTCCGCCAGCTCACCGCCGCAGCCGCCGCGCTGCTGCTCGCCGCCGGTCTCGGCGGCTGCTCCGACGACCCGGGCCCCGCCCGCACCCCGGCCCCCGCACCCGCCACGGCCGACCCCACCGTCGGCACCGGGGACGTCCGGCCCGCCGACCGGGCTGGCGTCCGGGACGGCGGCACGCTGCGCTGGGCGCTGGACGGCGTCCCGGCCACGCTGAACGTCTACCAGGGCGCGGCGAGCGCGGACTCGGCGCTGCTCGCCCACGCGCTGTACCCCGCGCTGTTCCGGCCCGACGAGCACGGCCGGCTCGTCCCCGACCCGGACTACCTGGAGGAGGCCGAGTCCACCCCGCCCGGGCAGCAGCCCCAGGTGGTCACCTACCGGCTCAACCCGCAGGCCGTCTGGAGCGACGGCACCCCGCTCTCGGCCGCCGACCTCGACGCGCAGCGGCTCGCGCTGTCCGGCCGGGACCCGGCCTACCGGGGCACCCGCCCGGCCGGGTACGACGCCATCGAGTCGGTCACCCAGGGCGCCGACCCCCACGAGGTGCGGGTGGCCTTCCGACAGCCGTACGCCGAGTGGCGCTCGCTGTTCGGTCCGCTCTACCCGGCCGCCGAGACGGCCACCCCGGCCGACTTCGCCCGGCCGCTGACGGACGGGGGCCGGCCCAGCGCCGGGCCGTACGTCCTGTCCCGGTACGACGCCGAGGGCGGGAAGGTCACCGTGGAGCGCAACCCGCTCTGGTGGGGCGACCAGCCGAAGGCCGACCGGATCGACTTCCTCGCCGTGGCTCCCGAGCGGCGGCTGGACGCGCTGGACCAGGACCGGCTGGACGTCGCCACGCTCACCGCGGCGGTGGACCGGGCACAGCCGGTGCCCAGCGCGTCCGCCCCGGCGGCGCCGCCGCCCGCGGGCCCGCCGGAGGCGGCACCGGAGGCCGCTCCCGAGGCGGCGGCGACGGCGCTGCGGAGGGCCGAGTCGCTGCCCGGCGTCACCGTGCACCGGGCCGCCGCGGCCTCGCTCACCCAGCTCACCCTCAACGCCACGCGCGGCCCGCTGACCGACCCGCTGGTGCGCCGCGCCCTCACCCGGGCCGTCGACCGGCGGCGGATCGCCGACGCGGCGCTGACGCCGCTGGGCCTGCCCGCCGCGCCGCTGGGCAGCCACCTGCTCGCGGGCGACCAGGAGGGCTACCGGGACAACAGCGGGGTGACCGGCCCGGCGGACGCGGGGCGGCTGCTGGACGAGGCGGGCTGGATGCGGCCCGCCGACGGGGGCATCCGGGCCAAGGGCGGCACGCCGCTCGCCCTCTCCCTGCTCGTCCCGGCCGGTTCGGCGACCGCCAAGCGCACCGCCGACGCGCTCACCGCCGGCCTCGCGGGGGCCGGGATCGCGGTGCAGCAGGTGGCCGCGCCCGCCGAGTCCTTCGTCGGGGACCGCCTGGCGGCCGGGGACTACGACCTCGCGCTCTTCTCCTGGCCGGCCGGCCCCAGCCCGGCGAGCGAGCAGCGCCCCGCGTACGCCAAGCCCCGGCCGGACGCCGACGGCACACCCGAGCCGGGCCGCAACTTCGGCCGCGGCGGCACCGAGGAGATCGACCGGCTGTTCGACCGAGCGGCCGCCGAGCTGGATCCGGCGGCCCGGCTGGACCTGCTCCAGGAGGCGGACGTGCGGATCTGGCAGCTCGGGCACTCGGTGCCGCTCTACCAGCGGCCGGAGCTGGTCGGCGTCCGGACCGGGGTGGTCGGCGCGGGGGCGTACGGCTTCGGCTGGCCGCGCTTCCAGGACGTGGGCTGGAGCGACTAGCGGGCCCGGGCCGGGCAGTCGGGCGTGGAGTCGTCGGATCACGAACGGGCGGCTTCGGGAAGGCGGACACCGGGTGAAGGGTGTGTGACCCCCCTGTGATCTTGATCCCGCCCGGCCTGCTCGTTTCCGTCCATCTCGGCGCTTCCCCGTACGATAGGAGGAAGCCGAGGCATGGCCATGTGCCCGGCGGGTGGACCGGTAGTAGCAGGCGGAACGGGCGGCGGCGATCGACAGGGATCGCAAGTGCGCGTCACGCAGCCGGGCGCCGCAACCCACGATTCCGGGAGAATCCGCTAGGCATGCCCACGCGCAACGACATCCGTAACGTCGCCATCGTCGCCCACGTCGACCACGGCAAGACCACGCTGGTCGACGCCATGCTGAAGCAGGCCGGCGCCTTCGCCGCCCACCAGCAGCTCGACGACCGGATGATGGACTCCAACGACCTGGAGCGCGAGAAGGGCATCACCATTCTCGCGAAGAACACCGCGGTCAAGTACCACCCCAAGGACGGTGGCGCGCCGATCACCATCAACATCATCGACACCCCGGGCCACGCCGACTTCGGTGGCGAGGTCGAGCGCGGTCTGTCGATGGTGGACGCGGTCGTCCTGCTGGTCGACGCCTCCGAGGGCCCGCTGCCGCAGACCCGCTTCGTGCTCCGCAAGGCGCTGTCGGCCCGCCTGCCCGTCATCCTCTGCATCAACAAGACCGACCGTCCGGACTCCCGGATCGACGAGGTCATCAACGAGACCTACGACCTGTTCCTGGACCTGGACGCGGACGAGGACCAGATCGAGTTCCCGATCGTCTACGCCTGCGCCCGTGACGGCGTCGCCTCGCTGACCAAGCCGGAGAACGGCACCGTCCCGGCCGACAGCACCAACCTGGAGCCGTTCTTCTCCACCCTGCTGGAGCACGTCCCGGCCCCGAGCTACGACGAGGACGCCCCGCTCCAGGCCCACGTCACCAACCTGGACGCCGACAACTTCCTCGGCCGCATCGCGCTGCTGCGCGTCGAGCAGGGCGAGCTGCGCAAGGGCCAGACCGTGGCCTGGATCAAGCGCGACGGCTCGATCCAGAACGTCCGCATCTCCGAGCTGCTGATGACCGAGGCGCTCACCCGCAAGCCGGCCGAGGTGGCGGGCCCCGGTGACATCTGCGCCGTCGCCGGCATCGCCGACATCATGATCGGTGAGACCCTGGCCGACCCGGAGAACCCGGTCGCCCTGCCGCTGATCACGGTGGACGAGCCGGCCATCTCGATGACCATCGGCACCAACACCTCGCCGCTGGTCGGCCGCGGCGGCAGCGGCAAGGGCGCGGACGCCAAGTCCGGCGCCAAGGTGGACCGCAAGGTCACCGCCCGCCAGGTGAAGGACCGCCTGGACCGCGAGCTGATCGGTAACGTCTCGCTGCGCGTCCTGGACACCGAGCGCCCGGACGCCTGGGAGGTGCAGGGCCGCGGTGAGCTGGCGCTGGCCATCCTGATCGAGACCATGCGCCGCGAGGGCTTCGAGCTGACCGTCGGCAAGCCGCAGGTGGTCACCAAGGAGGTCAACGGCAAGATCCACGAGCCGGTCGAGCGCCTCACGGTGGACGTGCCCGAGGAGCACATGGGTGCCGTCACCCAGCTCATGGGCGTCCGCAAGGGCCGGATGGACAACATGTCCAACCACGGCTCGGGCTGGGTCCGGATGGAGTTCGTCGTCCCGTCCCGCGGCCTGATCGGCTTCCGCACCGAGTTCCTCACCAGCACCCGCGGCACCGGCATCGCGCACTCGATCCACGAGGGCCACGAGCCGTGGTTCGGCCAGCTGACCACCCGCAACAACGGCTCGCTGGTCGCCGACCGGGCCGGTGTGGTCACCGCCTTCGCGATGACCAACCTCCAGGAGCGCGGCGTGCTCTTCTGCGAGCCGGGCACCGAGGTGTACGAGGGCATGATCGTCGGCGAGAACTCGCGCTCCGACGACATGGACGTGAACATCACCAAGGAGAAGAAGCTCACCAACATGCGGTCCTCGACCGCCGACGTGGCCGAGTCGATCGTCCCGCCGCGCAAGCTCTCGCTGGAGCAGTCGCTGGAGTTCTGCCGCGAGGACGAGTGCATCGAGGTGACCCCGGAGACGGTTCGCATCCGTAAGGTCGTCCTTGACCAGAAGGACCGCGGACGCACCGCCTCGCGCGCCAAGAAGGCGTGATCCGGACGCGCTGAACGGCCTTTGGCCGGAATGATTCGCCCCCCTTTCCAGTGGAGAGGGGGGCGAACTTTTTCAACTACTCCAAGTTGTCGGGGCCGCTATTAACGGAATAGCGCTCATCACACCGGGGTGTCCGCTGAGCGGACGTGACAGTTCGTCATCCGTGACGACTGTCCGTTTGGTGCCTGTCTGGCTATGTCTCAAATGTCCGGTTTTCGAAACTTACCGATTGTTCATGTGACCTAATTGAGATCGTCACTGGTCACTTTCGTGTCCGTGCGTGACGGATAGTGGGTGCAGTCAGGCTCGGGTCAAGGGTGAACGCGCAGGGGTGCGCGCCGAAACCACGAGCGCGGACGGCACGGCGGGCCCGGTGACAACCGTTCCGCAGTGCCCTCCTCGTTGCAACGTCGAATTCAGGAGGCACACCGATGCGCGGTGCGAGCCAGGCCAAGTGGGTTGTCGCAGCTGTTGCGGTCGCCCTCGCCGCGACTGCGTGCAGCAGTAGCGACTCCTCCGGGGGTAGCTCCGGCAACGGTGAAGTAAACGCCGCGGGCACCTTCAGCTACCAGAGCGGTGAGCCGCAGAACCCGCTCCAGCCGGCCAACGCCAACGAGACCATCGGCGGCCGTGTCATCAAGAACCTGTTCAAGGGGCTCGTCGACTACGACCCCGCGACCGGTGCGCTGCGCAACCAGGTGGCCGACAAGATCGAGACCACCGACGCCAAGAACTACACCGTCACGCTGAAGTCCGGCTGGACCTTCCACGACGGCACCCCGGTCACCGCGGCCTCCTTCGTGAAGGCCTGGAACTGGTCGGCCAACGTCAAGAACAACCAGATCAACTCGTCCTGGTTCTCCGACATCGTCGGCTACGACGCCGTCCACCCGGAAAAGGGCGACCCGACCGCCGCCGAGATGTCCGGCCTGAAGGTCGTCGACGACACCCACTTCACCATCGAGCTGACCGGCCCCGTCTCGTACTTCCAGTACAAGCTCGGCTACGCGGCCTTCTCGCCGCTGCCCGAGGGCTTCTTCAAGGACCCGGAGGGCTACGGCCAGAAGCCGGTCGGCAACGGCCCCTACCAGTTCGTGTCGTGGGAGCACAACAAGGCCATCACCGTGAAGGCCTACGACAAGTACACGGGCATCGACAAGCCGAAGAACGGCGGCATCGTCTTCCGCAACTACGCGACCGGTGAGGCCGCGTACAAGGACCTGATGTCCGACACCGTGGACGTCCTGGACCAGGTCGACTCGACCGACCTGCCGAAGTACAAGGACGACCTGGGCAAGCGCGCGGTCGACCAGCCGCTGGGTGGCATCCAGAACATCAGCTTCGCGCTGTACCAGGCCGACTGGAGTGCCCCGGAGAAGGCCAAGGTCCGCCAGGGCATCTCGATGGCGATCGACCGTGACACCATCACCAAGACCGTGCTCAACGGCAACCGCATCCCCGCCGACTCGTGGGTCGCGCCCGGCGTCATGGGCTACAAGGCCGGCACCTGCGGCGAGTTCTGCAAGTACAACCCGGAGAAGGCCAAGCAGCTGATCACCGAGGGCGGCGGCGTCCCGGGCAACAAGATCACCATCCTGTACAACTCCGACGGCAGCCACAAGGAGTGGGTGGACGCGGTCTGCAACTCGATCAAGCAGGCGACCGGCGTCGAGTGCCTCGGTGACCCGAAGCCGGACTTCAAGTCCGTCCGTGACCTCGTCACCAAGCAGCAGGTGCCGAGCATGATGCGTACCGGCTGGCAGCAGGACTACCCGCTGAACGCCAACTTCCTGCGTGACATCTACGCCACGGGCGCGTCCTCCAACGACGCCCACTACTCCAGCCCGGAGTTCGACAAGCTGTCGAAGGAGGCGGACGCCGCCACCTCGGTCGAGAAGACCGCCGACCTGTACCAGCAGGCCGAGGCCCAGCTGGCCAAGGACATGCCGGCCATCCCGCTGTGGTACTACAAGACCACCTCCGGCTACTCCAACAAGGTCCAGAACGTGAAGTTCGACTCGTTCGGCGACCCGGTCTTCACCGACGTCGAGGTCAAGAAGTAATCGGTCGGCACCGCCTGACCCGGTGACAACGGCCGGTGCCCGTCCATCCCCACAAGGGCGAGGGCTGGTACCGGCCGTTGGCACGCCGACTTATCTCTTGCCGGGTTGACGGGCCCGGCAGAGCCATACATGGAGGCACGATGGGGCGCTTTGTCGCGAGGCGACTGCTCCAGATGATCCCGGTCTTCTTCGGAACGACCTTGCTCATCTTTGTGATGGTGCACGCGCTGCCGGGCGACCCGGTGGCAGCGATGTGGGGCGACAAGGCGCCGGACCCGGCGCAGGTCGCAGCCCTGAGGCATCAGTTCGGTCTCGACAAGCCGATGTTCCAGCAGTACCTCGACTACATGGGGGGCCTGCTCACCGGGGACTTCGGACAGACCATGGCCAAGCGGCCGGTGTTCGACGTGATCACCGAGGCGCTGCCGGTCACTGTCCGGCTGGCGCTGTTCGCGTTCGCCATCGAGATCGTGCTCGGCCTCGGCATCGGCCTGTTCGCCGGCCTGCGCCGGGGCAAGGCGTTCGACAAGGGCGCCCTGGTCATCACCCTGCTGCTGATCTCGATCCCGGTGCCGGTGCTCGGCTTCATCTTCCAGACGGTCTTCGCGGACGATCTGAAGTGGGTCACGCCGACCGTCCAGGACTCCAACGACATCACCCAGCTGGTGCTGCCGGCCTTCGTGCTCGGCTCGCTGTCGCTGGCGTACGTGGCACGTCTCACCCGCACCTCCATCGCCGAGAACATCAAGGCCGACTACGTCCGCACCGCGGTGGCCAAGGGTCTGCCGCGGCGCAAGGTGATCGGCACCCACCTGCTGCGCAACTCGCTGATCCCGGTGATCACCTTCCTCGGCACCGACCTCGGCGCCCTGATGGGCGGCGCGATCGTCACCGAGGGCATCTTCAACGTCAAGGGTGTCGGCAACGCGCTCTACTTGGCGATCAACCACAAGGAGGGCGCGACGGTCTCCGGCTTCGTGGCCTTCCTGGTGATCGTGTACCTGGCCGCCGGCCTGATCGTCGACCTGCTTTACGCGGTTCTGGACCCGAGGATCCGTTATGCCTGACCTGACCGAGAAGAAGACGGCCGAGGAGATCCCGGCCCAGGCCGTCGTCGCGGCGGACGCCAAGCCCGAGAAGGCCCGCAGCCTCGGCTCGGACGCCTGGCACGACCTGCGCCGCAAGCCGATCTTCGTGATCTCCGCGCTGCTGATCGTGCTGCTGGTCGTCATCGCCATCGCCCCGGGCCTGTTCACCTCGGTGGACCCCCGGGCTGGCGACCTGCGCCTGCACTACCTGACGAAGCCGAACTACAGCCACCTCTTCCAGCCGGACTGGTTCGGTTACGACCTCCAGGGCCGCAGCATCTACGCCCGCGTCATCTACGGCGCCCGCGCGTCGGTGGTGGTCGGCATCTGCGTGACCCTCGGCGTGACCATCCTCGGTGGCATCGCCGGCATGGCCGCCGGTTACTTCGGCGGCTGGATCGACACGATCATCTCCCGCGTCACCGACATCTTCTTCGGTATCCCGCTGCTGCTCGGCGCGCTGGTGATCCTGAACGCCTTCACCTCGCGCACCATCTGGAGCGTGGTCTTCGCGCTGGTCGCCCTGGGCTGGACCCAGATGACCCGTGTCATGCGCGGCTCGGTGATCACGGTCAAGCAGGCCGACTTCGTGACGGCCGCCAGGGCGCTCGGCGCCGGCACCACCCGGATCATGCTCAAGCACATCCTGCCGAACGCGATCGCCCCGGTGATCGTCGTCGCCACCATCGCGCTCGGCGGCTACATCGCCACCGAGGCGACGCTGAGCTTCCTCGGCATCGGTCTGCAGGACCCGACCATCTCCTGGGGCATCGACATCAACTCGGCCCAGAAGGTGATCCGCACGGCGCCGTTCGCCCTGTTCTTCCCCGCCGGCATGCTGAGCCTCACCGTGCTGGCGTTCATCATGCTCGGCGACGCGGTGCGCGACGCCCTCGACCCGAAGCTCCGCTGAGAGAAGAGGTGACGACCCGATGACCACCGTGATCGAGAACAACCAGAAGAACGATCGTCTCGAAGTTGGCACCCCTCTCCTGGAGGTGAAGGACCTCCACGTGGAGTTCCACACCCGGGACGGGATCGCCAAGGCCGTGAACGGCGTCAACTACTCCGTCGCGGCCGGCGAGACCCTCGCCGTGCTCGGCGAGTCCGGCTCCGGCAAGTCCGTGACGGCGCAGACCATCATGGGCATCCTGGACATGCCCCCGGGCAAGGTGACCCAGGGCGAGATCCTGTACCGCGGCCAGGACATGCTCACGATGACCAACGAGCAGCGGCGGCAGATCCGCGGCCGGAAGATCGCGATGATCTTCCAGGACGCGCTGTCCGCGCTGAACCCGGTGCTCAGCGTCGGCTTCCAGCTCGGCGAGATGTTCCGGGTGCACCAGGGCGCCTCCAGGAAGGAGGCGAAGGAGAAGGCCGTCGAGCTGATGGACCGGGTCCGCATCCCCGCCGCCAAGCAGCGGGTGAACGACTACCCGCACCAGTTCTCCGGCGGCATGCGCCAGCGCATCATGATCGCCATGGCGCTGTCGCTCCAGCCCGACCTGATCATCGCGGACGAGCCCACCACCGCCCTGGACGTGACCGTCCAGGCTCAGGTGATGGACCTGCTCTCCGAGCTCCAGGCCGAGTACAACATGGGCCTGATCCTGATCACCCACGACCTCGGCGTGGTCGCCGACGTCGCGGACAAGATCGCCGTGATGTACGCGGGCCGGATCGTGGAGACCGCCCCGGTGCACGACCTGTACGCGAACCCCGCGCACCCGTACACCAAGGGCCTGCTCCGCTCCATCCCGCGCCTGGACCAGAAGGGCCAGGAGCTGTACGCGATCAAGGGCCTGCCCCCGAACCTGCTGAAGGTCCCGGCCGGCTGCGCGTTCAACCCCCGCTGCGACGTCGCCACCGACCTGTGCCGTACGGAGAGCCCCGCGCTGCACCACGTCACGGACAAGGACGGCAAGGAGCTCACCGGCCGCCGCAGCGCGTGCCACTTCTGGAAGGAGACCCTCCATGGCTGAGAACATCCTGGAGGTCAAGGACCTGGTCAAGCACTACCCGCTGACCCAGGGCATCCTCTTCAAGAAGCAGGTCGGCGCGGTCAAGGCCGTCGACGGCATCTCCTTCGACCTGAGGAAGGGTGAGACGCTCGGCATCGTCGGCGAGTCCGGCTGTGGCAAGTCCACGCTGGCCAAGGTGCTGATGAACCTGGAGCGCGCCACCTCCGGCCAGGTGCTGTTCAAGGGCGAGGACATCTCGACGTTGCAGGGTTCGGCGCTCAAGGCCGTCCGCCGCAACATCCAGATGGTGTTCCAGGACCCGTACACCTCGCTCAACCCGCGCATGACGGTCGGCGACATCATCGGCGAGCCGTTCGAGATCCACCCCGAGGTGGCGCCCAAGGGCGACCGCCGCAAGGCCGTCCAGGACCTGCTGGACGTCGTGGGTCTGAACCCGGAGTACATCAACCGGTACCCGCACCAGTTCTCCGGCGGCCAGCGCCAGCGCATCGGCATCGCCCGCGGCCTCGCGCTCAAGCCGGAGATCATCATCTGCGACGAGCCGGTCTCCGCGCTGGACGTGTCCGTCCAGGCGCAGGTGATCAACCTGCTGGAGCAGCTCCAGGGCGAGTTCGGCCTCTCCTACATGTTCATCGCCCACGACCTCTCCATCGTCCGGCACATCTCCGACCGGGTCGGCGTGATGTACCTGGGCAAGATGGTCGAGATCGGCTCGGACGAGGAGATCTACGAGAACGCCACCCACCCGTACACCCAGGCGCTGCTCTCCGCGGTGCCGGTGCCGGACCCGACGGCGCGCGAGTCCCGCGAGCGGATCATCCTGACCGGGGACATCCCCTCGCCGGCCAACCCTCCGTCGGGCTGCCGCTTCCGCACCCGCTGCTGGAAGGCGGAGGACCGGTGCGCCGAGGAGATCCCGCTGCTCGCGGTGCCCTCGGTGCTGGAGGGCCCGGCCGCCCACGAGTCGGCCTGCCACTTCCCCGAGGTCCGGGAGCAGGCCGCGGCCTGATCCCCCGGTGGTTCCCGGAAGGGCCCGTGGCGTTCGCGCCGCGGGCCCTTCCGGCGTACGGGCCCTCCGGCGCCCCGCCGGTGTGGCGCGGTGTGGCGCGGTGTGGCGCCGCGTCAACTCCGAGCGGGCTCACCGCGCCCATCCGGGTGCACTTGACGCGCGCCGTCGCCGGGCCGCGCCTCCGATGGGGTGTGATGCGACACACACCCTGAGGAGGGACCTCCATGCCCGTAGCCGTCCGTGTCCGTTGGCTCCTCGCCGCCGCGACGTCCGTGGTCCTGGTGGCCACCGGATGCGGTGACAGCGGGGGAGGGGGCAGTAGCAGTTCGTCGGACGCGAGCAAGACGTTCAGCTACCAGAGCAACGAGCCGCAGAACCCGTTGCAGCCGGCCAACGCGAACGAGGTCGGCGGCGGCCGGATCATCCAGAACCTCTTCCGGGGGCTGGTCGACTACGACCCGAGCAACGCCAAGATCCGGATGCAGGTCGCCGAGAAGATCGACACCAGCGACTCGCAGACCTTCGACATCACGCTGAAGGACGGCTGGAAGTTCCACGACGGCACCCCGGTGCACGCCCACAACTTCGTCGACGCCTGGAACTGGGGCGCCAACCCCGCCAACAACCAGATCAACAGCTCCTGGTTCTCCGACATCGAGGGCTACCAGGACGTCCACCCGGCCTCCGGCTCGGCGAGCACGGACAAGATGTCCGGGCTGACCGTCACCGACGACCTCCACTTCACCGTGAAGCTGACCCACAAGGTCTCGTACTTCGAGTACAAGCTCGGCTACATCGCCTTCTCGCCGCTGCCCGACGGCTTCTACAACGACCCGGCCGGGTACGGGCAGAAGCCGGTGGGCAACGGCCCGTACGAGTTCGTCAGCTGGTCGCACAACAGCCAGGTGGTGACCAGGGCCTTCCCGGACTACCCGGGCGTGGACAAGCCGAAGAACGGCGGCATCGTCTTCAAGATGTACACCACGTCCGAGGCCGCCTACGCCGACCTCCAGTCCAGCAACCTGGACGTCATGGACCAGGTGCCGCCGTCCGCGCTGGCCACGTACAAGAGCGACCTCGGCGACCGCGCGGTGGACGAGCCGCAGGGGGCCATCCAGAACATCGGCTTCACGCTCTACCAGGGCGACTGGTCCGGGCCGGACAAGGCCAAGGTGCGCCAGGGCCTGTCGATGGCGATCGACCGCGACACCATCACCAAGACAGTGCTCCAGGGCTCCCGCAAGCCCGCCACCGCCTGGGTGGCCGAGGGCGTCGAGGGCTACAAGGACGGCACCTGCGGCGACACCTGCAAGTTCGACCCGGCCAAGGCCAAGCAGCTGATCCAGGAGGGCGGCGGCGTCCCCGGCAACAAGCTGACGATCACCTACAACGCGGACGGCGGCCACAAGGAGTGGGTCGACGCGGTCTGCAACTCGATCCGGCAGAGCACCGGGGTCGACTGCCTGGGCGACCCGAAGCCCGACTTCAAGACGGCGCGGGCCGCGATCACCGGGCACCAGCTCAACGGCGCCTTCCGCACCGGCTGGGTGCAGGACTACCCGCTGAACGCCAACTTCCTGGCCGACGTGTACCGCACGGGGGCCGCGTCCAACGACTTCGGCTTCAGCGACCCGCGGTTCGACGACGCCGCCACCAAGGCCGACGAGGCGGGCAGCGTCGCCGACACGGTGACCGGCTACCAGCAGGCCGAGGCGGTGCTGCCGAGCGGCATGCCGGCCATCCCGCTCTGGTACTACCGCACCAACTCGGGCTACTCGACCAAGGTGCAGAACGTGAAGTTCGACTCCTTCGGGAACCCGGCCTGGACCCAGGTCGAGGTCAAGGGCTGAGCCCCGCCCCCTCGCACCGGCCCCGCCCTCCCCCACGGAGGGCGGGGCCCGGTCTCGCGGCCGACGGCCGGCCGGGCAGTCGGCCGGACACCTAGGAAGGAGGCCCGGATGGGCAGTTACGTGCTGCGGCGGGTGCTGCAGATGATCCCGGTGTTCTTCGGCGCCACCCTGCTGATCTTCCTGATGGTCTACACCCTGCCGGGCGACCCGGTGTCGGCGCTGTTCGGCGAGAAGGCCGCCGACCCGGCCGTGGTCGCCAGCATCAAGCACAAGTACTTCCTGGACCAGCCGATCTGGAAGCAGTACCTGCACTACATGGGGAACCTCTTCCAGGGGGACTTCGGCACCAGCTTCACCGGCCGGCCGGTCACCGACATCATGGCGGGCGCCTTCCCGGTCACCATCCGGCTCGCCCTGCTGGCCTTCGTCTTCGAGATGATCGTCGGCCTCGCCTTCGGTGTGCTCTCCGGCCTGCGGCGCGGCAGCCTCGCGGACACCCTGGTGCTCATCCTGACCCTGGTGGTGATCTCGATCCCGGTCTTCGTGCTGGCCTACATCGCGCAGACGGTGTTCGCCACCAACCTGGGCTGGGTCACCCCGACCGTCCAGGACAGCTACGACCTGACCCAGCTGGTGCTGCCGGCCATCGTGCTGGGCTCGCTCTCGCTCGCGTACGTCGCCCGGCTCACCCGGACCTCGATCGGCGAGAACCTGCGGGCCGACTACATCCGCACCGCGGTCGCCAAGGGGCTGCCCCGACGGACCGTCATCACCCGCCACCTGCTGCGCAACTCGCTGATCCCGGTGGTGACCTTCCTCGGCACCGACCTCGGGGCGCTGATGGGCGGGGCGATCGTCACCGAGGGCATCTTCAACGTGCAGGGCATCGGCAACGTCCTGTACCGGGCGATCAACCAGAAGGAGGGCCCCACAGTGGTCGGCATCGTGACCGTCCTGGTGATCGTCTACCTGGTCGCCAGCCTGCTCGTCGACCTGCTCTACGCGGTCCTGGACCCGAGGATCCGCTATGCCTGACGTCCACGACGAGGACTCGTACGAGCCGCGCCCCAAGCCGGGGGTCTCGCGGCTCGACTACGCGGGGGAGCAGGGCATGGCGGTCGAGCAGCAGATCCTGGTCGAACCGGACGTGGTGAAGCGCGAGGAGGCCCGCAGCCTCTGGGGGGACGCCTGGCGGGACCTGCGCCGGCGGCCGATCTTCCTGGTCTCGGCGGTGCTGATCCTGCTGCTGGTGGTGATGGCGGTCTTCCCCTGGGCGTTCACCGGCGCCGACCCGCGCCACGCGGACCTGGTGAACAACTACCTCAGGCGGCCGAACTGGGGCGACGTCTTCGGGAGCGGCTGGTTCGGCTACGACGCCCAGGGCCGGTCCATCTTCGCCCGGGTGGTGTACGGGGCCCGGGCCTCGATCACCGTCGGCGTCTTCGTGACCGCCGCCGTCACCGTGCTCGGCGGGCTGACCGGGATGGCGGCCGGCTACTTCGGCGGCTGGATCGACGCGGTGCTCTCCCGGATCACCGACATCTTCTTCGGCATCCCGCTGCTGCTCGGCGCACTGGTGCTGCTGAACGCCTTCGCCACCCGCACGGTGTGGAGCGTGGTCATCGCGCTGGGCGTGCTCGGCTGGACCCAGATCGCCCGGGTGATGCGCGGGGCGGTGCTGACCGCCAAGCAGGCCGACTACGTGGTGGCCGGGCGGGCGCTCGGCGCCGGCACGGGCCGGCTGATGTTCCGGCACATCCTGCCGAACGCGATCGCGCCGGTGATCGTGGTGGCGACGATCGCGCTCGGCGGCTACATCGCCACCGAGGCGACGCTGAGCTTCCTCGGCATCGGCCTCCAGGACCCGACCATCTCCTGGGGCATCGACATCTCCTCCGCGCAGAAGGTCATCCGCACCGCACCGTACGTGCTGTTCTTCCCAGCCGCGGCGCTGTCGATCACCGTGCTGGCCTTCATCATGCTGGGCGACGCGGTGCGCGACGCCCTCGATCCGAAGCTTCGCTGAGCGAGGGGAGCGCATCGTGAGCACAGCGCTGGGCGCAGGCCGGCACGAGCAGCGGGCACCGTTCCAGGGGCCGCTGCTCGACGTCCGGGACCTGCACGTGGAGTTCGTCACCCGGGACGGCGTCGCCAAGGCCGTCAACGGGGTGAGCTACTCCGTCTCGGCGGGGGAGACGCTGGCGGTGCTGGGGGAGTCCGGCTCCGGCAAGTCGGTCACGGCGCAGGCGATCATGGGCATCCTGGACACGCCGCCGGCCCGGATCCCGCGCGGCGAGATCCTCTACCGCGGCCGGGACATGCTCGGGATGGGCAAGGACGAGCGGCGGCGGATCCGTGGCCGGAAGATCGCGATGATCTTCCAGGACGCGCTGTCCGCGCTGAATCCGGTGCTCACCGTCGGCTACCAGCTGGGCGAGATGTTCCGGGCCCACCGGGGAGTCACCCGCAAGGAGGCGCGGGAGAAGGCCGTCGAGCTGATGGAGCGGGTGCGCATCCCGGCCGCCCGGCAGCGGGTGAACGACTATCCGCACCAGTTCTCCGGCGGGATGCGCCAGCGCATCATGATCGCGATGGCGCTGGCCCTGGAGCCGGACCTGATCATCGCGGACGAGCCGACCACCGCCCTGGACGTGACCGTCCAGGCCCAGGTGATGGACCTGCTCGCCGAGCTCCAGGCCGAGTTCAACATGGGCCTGATCCTGATCACCCACGACCTGGGCGTGGTGGCCGACGTCGCGGACAAGATCGCGGTGATGTACGCGGGCCGCATCGTCGAGACCGCCCCGGTGCACGAGCTGTACGCCCGCCCGGCACACCCGTACACCCGGGGACTGCTGGACTCGATCCCCCGGCTCGACCAGAAGGGCCAGGAGCTCTACGCCATCAAGGGCCTGCCGCCCAACCTGCTGCGCATCCCCAGGGGCTGCGCCTTCAACCCGCGCTGCCCGCGCGCCCAGGACGTCTGCCGGGCCGAGGTGCCGGAGCTGTTCCCGGTCGCCGAGGAGGACGGGGCGCCGGTGAAGGGCCGCGGCAGCGCCTGCTACTTCTGGAAGGACACCCTCCATGACCGTTGACGGGGCCGGCGCCGTGGGCGCGGTGGTGCCGGAGGAGGTCGTCTTCGCGCAGGAGGTGCCGCGCGGCGAGCCGATCCTCGAAGTCCGGGACCTGGTCAAGCACTTCCCGCTGACCAAGGGCGTGCTGCTCAAGCGGCAGGTCGGCGCGGTCAAGGCGGTGGACGGGGTCACCTTCGACCTGATGCAGGGCGAGACGCTCGGCATCGTCGGCGAGTCCGGCTGCGGGAAGTCCACGCTGGCCAAGGTGCTGATGAACCTGGAGCCCGCCACCGGAGGATCGGTGCGCTACAAGGGGGAGGAGATCTCCCGGCTCTCCGGCGGGGCGCTGAAGGCCGTCCGGCGGAACATCCAGATGGTGTTCCAGGACCCGTACACCTCGCTCAACCCGCGCATGACGGTCGGCGACATCATCGGCGAGCCGTTCGAGATCCACCCCGAGGTGGCGCCCAAGGGCGACCGCCGCAGGGCCGTCCAGGACCTGCTGGACGTGGTCGGGCTCAACCCCGAGTACATCAACCGCTATCCGCACCAGTTCTCCGGCGGCCAGCGCCAGCGCATCGGCATCGCACGGGGGCTGGCGCTCAAGCCGGAGATCATCATCTGCGACGAGCCGGTCTCGGCGCTGGACGTCTCGGTGCAGGCGCAGGTGATCAACCTGCTGGAGCAGCTCCAGGGGGAGTTCAACCTGTCGTACATGTTCATCGCCCACGACCTCTCGATCGTCCGGCACATCTCGGACCGGGTCGGGGTGATGTACCTGGGGAAGCTGGTCGAGATCGGCTCGGACGAGGAGATCTACGACCACGCGACGCACCCGTACACCCAGGCACTGCTCTCCGCGGTGCCGGTGCCGGACCCGACGGCGCGGGAGAGCCGGGACCGGATCGTGCTCACCGGCGACGTGCCCTCGCCGGCCAACCCTCCGTCGGGCTGCCGCTTCCGCACCCGCTGCTGGAAGGCCCAGCAGCGGTGCGAGGTCGAGGTGCCGCTGCTGGCCGCGCCGTCCTGGCTGGACGGGGCGGCGCGGCACGATTCGGCGTGTCACTTCGCGGCGGAGCGCGAGGTCGGGCAGGGCGCGGAGCGCTGATCCCGGGCGAGTGCTGATACCGGGCGAGCGCTGACCCCGGGCGAGCGCTGACCCCGGGCGAGTGCTGATCCGGGACGTCGGCGGCCGAGCGGCCGTGACGGAAAAGAGATCTGCCGCGGGCTCGCCAAGTACCCGCCGTTCCTTGATAGTTGCTCTGCGCCCAACGGTGGACGCCGCGGTGCCGAGGAGGGCTGCTCTCATGGACGCGGTGGAGGTGATCGGCGGCGGTCGGGCGAGCCTGGAGCCCGGTGCGCCGTTGCTGGAGGTCGACGACCTGCACGTGGAGTTCCACACCCGGGACGGCGTCGCCAAGGCCGTCAACGGGGTGAGCTACTCCGTCTCGGCGGGGGAGACGCTGGCGGTGCTGGGGGAGTCCGGCTCCGGCAAGTCGGTCACGGCCCAGGCGATCATGGGCATCCTGGACACGCCGCCGGGGCGGATCACCGCGGGGCGGGTCCTGTTCCGCGGCGAGGACCTGCTGACCATGCGGGAGAGCGCCCGGCGGACCGTCCGGGGCGGGCACATCGCGATGATCTTCCAGGACGCGCTGTCCGCGCTGAATCCGGTGCTCACCGTCGGCTACCAATTGGGCGAGATGTTCCGGGCCCACCGGGGAGTCACCCGCAAGGAGGCGCGGGAGAAGGCCGTCGAGCTGATGGAGCGGGTGCGCATCCCGGCCGCCCGGCAGCGGGTGGGTGACTTCCCCCACCAGTTCTCCGGCGGGATGCGCCAGCGCATCATGATCGCGATGGCGCTGGCCCTGGAGCCGGACCTGATCATCGCGGACGAGCCGACCACGGCGCTGGACGTGACCGTCCAGGCCCAGGTGATGGACCTGCTCGCCGAGCTCCAGGCCGAGTTCAACATGGGCCTGATCCTGATCACCCACGACCTGGGCGTGGTCGCCGACGTCGCGGACAAGATCGCCGTGATGTACGCGGGCCGCATCGTGGAGACGGCCCCGGTGCACGAGCTGTACGCCCGCCCGGCACACCCGTACACCCGGGGACTGCTGGACTCGATCCCCCGACTCGACCAGAAGGGCCGGGACCTGCACGCCATCAAGGGCCTGCCGCCCAACCTGCTGCGCATCCCGGAGGGCTGCGCCTTCAACCCGCGCTGTGACCGGGCGCAGGATCGCTGCCGCACCGAGCTCCCGGCGCTGGTGCCGGTGACCAGCGAGCACGGGACGGAGCTGGCGGGCCGCCGCAGCGCCTGCCACTACTGGCGCGAGACGCTGCACGGCTGAGCCCGCCGACTCCGGCGGAGGGCCGCTCCGGCCGGCTACTTCAGGAAGCCGACGTTCTCCCAGACGATGTCGGACAGGCCCTGGGCGCCGATGTTGGCGAGGTCGGCGCGGGCCCCGAACAGCTGCGGGCGCTGGTAGAGCGGCAGCACGCCGGCCACCTTCCAGAGCTCGCCGTCGGCCTGGTTGATCGCCTCGGAGGCGGTGGCCGCGTCGCTCGCGGCGGCGGCCCGGTCGAGCGCGGCGTCCGCCGCCGGGCTGCCCGCGCCGACGCGGTTGGTGCCGCCGTTCTGGGCGAAGTTGGCGCGGTTGCCGCTGGCCGGGAAGGGGGTGCCGATCAGGGAGTAGGCGGCGATGTCGAAGTCGTCGCGGTTGACGTACCGGTCGAAGAACTCGTTGAGGGGGGCGGTCACCGTGGTGACCTTGATGCCGACGTCCTTGAGCATCCTGGTGGCGCTGGCGGCCTCGGTCTGGGCCGGGGTGACGCCGGCCGGGACGACCATCCGCAGGTTCAGCTCGCGGCCGTCCTTCTTCCGGACGTCGCCGTCCACCTTCCAGCCGGCCGAGTCCAGCTTGCGGGCGGCCTCGGCCGGGTCGTAGCGGGCCAGGCCCAGGGAGTTGTCGCGGTAGCCGTTCTGGTTGGTGACCAGCAGGTGGTTGTTGAGCGGGACGGTGGGCCAGTCCAGGCCGCTGAGGTCGGCGCGGATCACCGCGTCCCGGTCGATCGCCTGGAAGACGGCCTGGCGCACGGTCGCGTCGCTGAGCGCGGGGGTGCGGGCGTTCAGGGTGAGCTGGCGGAAGTCCGGCCCGCCGGCCCGGCGGACCACGGCGCCCTTGGTGGCCTTGATGAGCTGGTAACCGGCCACGTCCGGGCCGATGTTGACGAGGTCGAGCTCTCCCTTGGCGAAGGCGGCGGGCACCGCGGAGGGCAGCATCGCGTGGAAGACGATCCGGTCCAGCATCGGCTTGTCGCCCCACCAGGAGGGGTCGGCGACCAGTGTGACGGTCTGGGCGGCGCGGTCCAGGCGCTCGACCTTGAACGGGCCGGCGGTGACCGGGAACCCGTCCAGGTAGGCGGTGTTGAACAGCTCCGGGGTGGAGATCCTGGTGGCGGGCAGCAGCGGGGCGTTGCTCGCGCTGTTGAACATCGACTGCCACTCGGAGAACGGGCGGTCGAAGGTCATCACGGCCTGGTAGTCGTCCTTGCCGCGTTCGACCGAGGAGACCAGTTCGAAGCCGGTGTTGCTGGAGGACTTGTACGCCGGGTCCTTCCCGTTCAGGGCACGCCAGTTGGCCTCGACGTCCCGCCAGGTGATCGGGGTGCCGTCGGACCAGTGGGCCTTCGGGTTGAGGGTCCAGGTGACCACCTGCCGGCCGTCCTTGAGGTCGGCGTGGGCGTCCTGGAGGTAGGCCGGGTTGGGCGTCTGGGTGCCGGCCGCGTCCGAGCGGAAGAAGGTCGGCAGCAGCGGCTTGCTGACCATGACGGTCGTGGACTCGGCGCCGTCGGCGTGGATCGGCGACCACTGGTGGGAGAACTGGGCGATCGCCAGGTTCAGGGTGCCGCCCTGGCGCAGCTGGTCCCGGTCGTGCGGGTTGATGTCGATCGAGGTGAGCTTGGGCGACGAGGGGGCGGCGGGCAGCGCGTCACCGCCGGCACCGCCCTGGCCGGGGGTGCAGGAGCAGAGGGCCAGCGAGAGGGTGAGGGCGGTGAGACCGGCGAGCAGGGCCGTCCCGTGGTGCTGGAGGCGGCGGCGCATCGGCGTGCTCCCCGGGGTGGAGGTGACGGGTGGTGTGGCGTCACATCTTGCTGACCGGGAGGGGTGTTGTCGAGCGGCGCGGCGAAGGGGCGGGCCCGGGTGCGGGCCCGCCCCTTCCGGGTGCGGGTTCTTCGGTCGCGGGAGTGTCAGACCGCGAACTTGAAGGTGCGCTCCTTGTCGCCGGTCTTGTCGAACACCGAGGTGATGCCGTCCGCGACGTCCTGCGGGGTGATCGCGGCGAGCTGGCCGTTCTTCTTGACCTTCACCTTGTCGAACGCGGTGCCCAGCTGGGCGGAGAGCGCGTCGAGGTCCCACTTGGGCACGATCTTGCCGGAGGCGTCCGGGGCCAGGGTGAGCGCCTTGGAGGCCGTCTTCGGGCCGAAGTCCCAGGTCTTGGTACCGGCCGTGACGTGCACCTTGCCGGCGGCCACCTGCTTGCCGAGGCTGTCGGCGGCGGCCTGGAGGGCCTGGGTGGAGACCTTCGGCTGGGCGGCCGCGACGGCGAGGGCGATCGGCTGGTCGGGCTTGCCGTCCGCGCGGTCGCGGTAGGCCTGCTCGATCACGTCCAGGGCGCTCGCCGAGTCCACCGCCTGACCGGCCCGGCCGGGGACGACGATCGGCTCGCCGTTGTCGCCGAACTTGACGTAGCCCTCCTGGAGGCCCGCGCCGGCGCCGGCACCGGCGGACAGGGAGTCGAGGGCGGCCTTGAGCTTGGCCCGGTCGACCTTGACCTCCGGGGCGACGGCCTTGGTGCCGCCCTTGAGCGACTTGAAGACGTCGACCGGGTTGTAGCTGTGCTGGGCCAGGCCGTCCACGGTGGCGGTGGTGTCGAAGCTCAGGCCGGCGACCGCCGGGTCGAGGTCCACGGCCTGGTCGCCGATCTTCAGCTTGAGCGGCTGCTGGCCGGCCTTGCCGATCGACTCGTCCAGCTGGTGGATCGCCTGGTCGCGGCTGCTGCCGCCGATCTCGGCGCCGAGCACCACGGTGCCCTTGGGGACGTCGGACTGGTTGAGCATCAGGCCGGTGCCGTACGCGGCGGCGCCGAGGAACAGCACCGCGCCGATGCCGTAGACGCCCAGCTTGACCAGCTTCTTGCCGGGGCCGCCGCGCTTGGCCTTGGCGGGCGCGGTGGGCGCGGCCTTCGCCTTGGCGGGGGCCGGTGCCGGTGCGGCCTCGGCGGCCTCGGCGGCCTTGGCCGCCTCGGGCCGGGGGCCGGGGGCCGGGGTCGGCAGCGGGGTGAGCTCGGTGGCCTCGGGGTCGCGGCCGGCCTGCTGAGGGCCGCCGGGCTGCGGGGCGGGGGTGGCGCCGGGCGCGCCCGGGAAGAGCGCGCCGGGGCCGGCCGGTACGGCGGGGTTCGCCTGTCCGGGGGCGGCCGGGCGCTGGGTGGCGAACGGGTCGGCGCCGGTCGGGGCCGAGGCGAACAGGCCGGGCTGCGCGGGGCCGTCGGTGCCGCGCGGCGCGCCGTCGCGGGGCAGGCCGGGTATCGCGGCGGGCGGCGGGGTGTGGTCGCGGATCGGCTCGAAGCCGTCGACCGAGGTGTCCTCGGGGTTCGCTCCGGCGGCCGGTCCGGCCTGCGGGTGCGGCGCGGGGGCCGGGTGGCCGTTCGGCTGGAAGCCGTTCCGCGGGCCGGGCTGCTGACCGTCGCGCCGGCCGCCGCGCGGGCGGTCGTTCTGCTGGGCGCCGTTCTGCCGGGCCCGGCCGGCGTCCGGGACGGAGGTGCCGAACGGGTCGGTGACCGGCGGGAGCGGCTCGGTGGCCGGGGCGAAGGGCGCCGCGGCCTCGTACACGCCGGGCTCCTCCACCGGCGCCTCGGCGCGGTACGGCGCGGCGGGTGCGGCCGGGTTCGCCTGCTTGCCCTGGGACGGAACCGAACGGCCCTTCGCGGCCCCTTCGGCACGGGCGGCCGGGCGGGCGGCCTGCGGGCGCGGCTCGGCGGCGGCCGGCGCGGCCGGGGCCTCCACCGTGCCCGCGGCGCCGGCCGGCACCGCGGCCGGGACGGCCTCGACGGCCGGGGCCTTCTTCTGGCGCGGCCGGAACCAGGCGCCGGTGGACTCCGACTCGGAGGTCGCCGCCGGGATCGGCGGGACCGCCGGCATCTCCCACTCCGGCGGCAGGCTCGGCGGGTTGGCGGCGCGTCCGCCGTCCTCCATCACGCCGAGGACGGGCGAGGCCGGCGCGGAGCGGTGCCGGGGGCTGCCCGGCTCGGGTGCGGCGGCCGGGGCGTCGTCGCCCGGGCCGTCCTCGTTCTTGACGGCGCTGCGGACGACGACCGGCGGGATCGGACGCGAGCCGGGGATGTTGATCCGCACCCGGGTGGTCAGGGTGGTCTCGGTCTTCGGGCCGTCGTCCTCGCCGCCCGACACGGCACCCGAGCCGGCCGCGGCCCGGTCGCCGCCGGGGCCCGGGGTGCCGTAGGGCGGGGTGCCCGACGGGTAGGCGTCCGGACCCGTGCGCCGGGGCGTCGGGTGGGCGTTGTCAGATTCGCGGCTGCTCAATGCTGCTCTGCTCCGGGTTCGCGGGCGGGCCGTGCGGCGCGACCGCGGTTCGTGGGCGCCGGGCCCGGCTGGGGCGGGCGGCGGTCGGGTACGGCGTTCTGCGGGACCACCATACTGGGAAGAACTGAGCGGCGAACGGCTTCGGACAGATCCTGATACGTCCGGTTCCTCCGGTATGAGAGTAAGGCCGCCCGCTCCTGACTGCGCGTCGTACGAGGTACCGTACGCCGTGCGCGGGCCGGGTCAGCGCGGGGGGCCGGGAACCCCGGGGAACCAGCCGGCGCGGGTGGGCAGGGTGGCGCAGATCACGCCCAGCACCGAGCCGGCGAACAGCCAGGCCAGCGAGGTCGCGTTGGACCACAGCACGTTGTCGCCCTCGGGCCGGGGCACGATCAGCAGCAGCATCGCCAGGAACCAGCCGGCCGCGCCCGCGCCCGCGCCGAGCCGGGTGCCGGTGACCCGCAGGCCGCCGTAGAAGGTGGCGGCCGTCGCGGCGAGCGCCAGCAGGACCCCCACCGGCGGCCACAGGGCCTGCACGAAGGATCCGCAGACCGACACCGCGACACCCAGCAGGAAGAACAGGACGTAGGCCCCGATCCGGGCGAGGCGAGGGGGCTGGGACTCGGCCAGCCGCTCCTCGCGGGTGCCGAGGACGGCGGCCGGCAGCGAGCGGCGCGGCGGCTGGGGGGCGGTCTTGCTCATCGGACGCCCTCCTCGGCGTGCGCGGGGTCGGGGGCGAGGCCCGCGAACAGGTCGTCCTCCGGTTCGCCCGGCCCGGCCTGGCCGCGCACCAGCTGGTAGTACTCGGTGGTGAACAGCGGCTGGGCGAGGCCGTTGGAGAGCGCGAAGAACGCGCCGTCCACCGTGATCTGGGTGGCGTGCGCGGCCATCGCGGCGGCCTTGGGGGCGGCGTACCCGGCGCCGTCCAGCACCGTGGTGACCACCTCGTCGTCGACCACGCCGGGGACGCCGGCGACCGGGGTGACGCCCGGGAAGGACGCCTTGGCGGCGGCCTCGGCGAGGCCGGCCTCGATCACCGAGCGGGGCATCCGGTTCCAGTACACCTTGGCGATCCGCCAGGCCGGGCCCAGCGCGGGGCGGTACGCCGGGTCGGCGGCCAGCTCGTGCGCGCGCATCGCGACCCGGTGCGCCTGGATGTGGTCCGGGTGCCCGTAGCCGCCGTTCTCGTCGTACGTGACCAGCACCTGCGGCCGCGTCTCGCGGATCACCGCGACCAGGTGGCCGGCCGCCTCGTCGACGTCCGCCCGCCAGAAGCAGCCGGGCGCGTCGTTCTCGGGCACGCCCATCATGCCGGAGTCCCGGTAGCGCCCCGGGCCGCCGAGGAAGCGGAAGTCGGTGACGCCGAGGGCGCCCATGGCCGCGGTCAGCTCGCCGATCCGGTACGCGCCGAGGGTGTCCTCCCGATCGGCCGTCAGGTGGGCCAGCTCCGGGGGGATCACCTCGCCGCCCTCGCCCAGGGTGCAGGTCACCAGCGTGACCCGGGCGCCCTCGGCGGCGTACCGGGCCATCGTGGCGCCGTTGCCGATCGACTCGTCGTCGGGGTGCGCGTGGACCAGGAGGAGGCGGCGGCCGGTAGTCGCGGTCATGGAAGGAAGCCTAGGGCCTGTCTCCGGACTCCCGGCGTCCGCCCTGACGGCCGCGGTGGCGCGGTCAGAGCCGCAGGCCGTTGATCATCCCGGCGAGGTTGCTGGTGACCTGGCTGATCGACGGGGCGATCGAGCTGGAGGCCAGGTAGAAGCCGAGCAGCGCGCAGACGATCGCGTGCGCCAGCTTCAGGCCGGACCGGCGGATCAGGATCACCACGATCACCAGCATCAGCACGGCGGCGGAGATGTTCATGGCCATGACGGCACACACCCCATTCTCGGGCGCGCCGCCTCCGGGGGAAGGCGGCGGGGGACTGGAGGCTGCGGGTGGCCGCGGCCCGGGACGGGGACCGACGATCACTCGCCGGACAAGTCATACCCGATGGGTGAGGAAGTCATCACACTCAGTGAGTCCGCGCGCGCCGGGGCACAGTGGCATTCGAGGGGCGCGTAGGCCGGTCGGAGGCGGTTTGGGCCCCTTTGGGGCGTACTTCGGCGCGATACTCCGAACGAGTGATCAGCGCGCCTCCGGGGGCGGTGGTCCGGCGTCATAGGGTCTGGTGCCATGACCTCCCACACCTCTGCGGACACCTTCCCGCGGCAGTACGCGCGGACCCTGCGCTACACCGTCGGCGCGCCCCGCTCCTTCTCCGTCGCACCGGACGGCTCGCGGGTCGTCTTCCTCCGCTCGCGGTCGGGCCGCGACCGGGCCAACCTGCTCTGGACCCTCGACACCGCCACCGGCGAGGAGCGGATCGCCGCCGACCCGGCGGCGCTGCTCGACGGCGGCGAGGAGGACCTCTCCCCGGCCGAGAAGGCGCGCCGCGAGCGCAGCCGCGAGGGCTCGGCCGGCATCGTCGGCTACGCCCTCGACGCGGCCGGCGCCCTGGCCGCCTTCGCCCTCTCCGGCCGGCTGTTCACCGCCGACCTGGCCGCCGGCACCACCGCCGAACTGCCCGCCGAGGGCCCGCTGCTGGACCCGCGGCCGTCCCCGGACGGCGCCCACGTCGCGTACGCCAACACGGCCGGCGAGCTGCGGCTGACCCGGACCGACGGCAGCGGCGACCGGGTGCTCGCCGAGCCCGACGGCCCGAACGTCACCTGGGGCCAGGCCGAGTTCATCGCCCAGGAGGAGATGGGCCGCGACCGCGGCTTCTGGTGGTCCCCGGAGAGCGACCGGCTGCTGGTCGAGCGCGCCGACGACAGCCGGGTGCGCCGCTGGTGGATCGCCGACCCGGCGAACCCGGACCGCGAGCCCGCCGAGGTCGCCTACCCGGCGGCCGGCAGCGCCAACGCCGAGGTCGGGCTCTGGCTGCTCGACCTGGACGGCGGGCGCACCGAGGTGGTCTGGGACCGCGAGGCCTTCCCGTACCTGGGCCGGGTGCACTGGTCGAAGGGCGGCGTCCCGCTGCTCCAGGTGCAGTCCCGCGACCAGCGCCACCAGCGGATCCTCGGCGTGGACGTGGCCACCGGCGCCACCGAGACGCTGCACGAGGAGAAGGACGGCCCCTGGCTGGAGCTGTTCGCGGGCGTGCCGGCCTGGACCCCGGACGGCAAGCTGGTCCGGATCTCCGACATCGGGGAGGGGGGCGAAGCCCCCGAGAAGGGTGGTGGCGTGCGGGCGCTGGTGATCGGCGACCGCGCCGTGACCGGCGCCGACCTGCACGTCCGGTCGGTCGTCGCGGTCACCGAGGACGAGGTGTTCTTCAGCGCCTCCGGCGGCGCCGAGGAGACCGACCCCGAGCCGGGCTGGGTCGGCGTCGGCCGGATCAGCCACGACGGCAAGCGGCTGGCCTGGGAGTCCGCCAACGGGCGGCCGTTCACCTCCGTCACCAGCGCGGTGCACGGCGGCGGCATCACCGTCCGCGCCACCGCCGAGCCCGACCTGCCCGGCACGCTCGTCCAGGTCGCCCGGGACCTGCCCGACGGCCTGGCGGTCGACGACGTCGCCACCATCGCCTCGCACGCCGAGACCCCGGTCATCACGGCCCGTCCGGTCTTCCGCTTCGCCGGCGAGCGCCGCATCCCGGCCGCCGTTTTCCTGCCCACCGGCTACGACCGCGAACGGGACGGCCTGCTGCCCGTCCTGATGGACCCGTACGGCGGCCCCGGCGGCCAGCGCGTCTACCAGGCGCACAACCCGCACCTCCAGTCGCAGTGGTTCGCCGACCAGGGCTTCGCCGTGATCGTCGCCGACGGGCGCGGCACCCCCGGGCGCGGGCCGGCCTGGGAGAAGTCGATCGCCTTCGACTTCGCCGGGGCCACCCTGGACGACCAGGTGGACGCGCTGGCGGCGCTCGCCGGGGAGTTCCCGCTGGACCTCGACCGGGTCGCCATCCGCGGCTGGTCGTACGGCGGTTACCTCTCCGCGCTCGCCGTGCTGCGCCGCCCGGACGTCTTCCACGCGGCGGTGGCCGGCGCGCCGGTGACCGACTGGGAGCTGTACGACACCCACTACACCGAGCGCTACCTGGGCGACCCGGCCGAGCGGCCCGAGGTGTACGCCGCGAACTCGCTGAGCGGGTACGCGGCCGGGCTGGAGCGTCCGCTGATGATCATCCACGGACTGGCGGACGACAACGTGGTGGCCGCGCACACCCTGCGGCTGTCCTCGGCGCTGCTCGCCGCCGGGCGCCCGCACACCGTGCTGCCGCTGTCCGGCGTCACCCACATGACCCCGCAGGAGGAGGTCGCGGAGAACCTGCTGCTGCTCCAGGTCGACTTCGTGAAGCGCTCGCTCGGGATGTGAGGCAGGACCCGGGGGCGGGCGCACCGCACCGCCCCCCCCGGGCCTGACCACCGCCCCTGACCAGCCCTTCCGCGGCCGGTGCCCCGTGACCGGGGTACCGGCCGCGGCCGTGACATCCGTCATGCCGAAGGCACGACGGCGGACACTGCCGCCCCCACCCCCGCCCGCGGGACTCTGAGGTGGTGCGAACAGCACCGGACACCACAGCGTCAGAGGAGAGGAGCCGGACGATGGTTACCGAGGTGGCCGCCTTCCGCGGGGTGGCCAAGAGCTACGGGCGGGTGCGGGCCGTCGACGGGCTGGACCTGGTCCTGCGACCGGGGGAGACGGTGGCGCTGCTGGGGCCCAACGGCGCCGGGAAGTCCACCAGCCTGGACCTGCTGCTCGGCCTGCGCGAGCCCGACCAGGGCAGCGTGACCCTGTTCGGCGGCGCGCCGCGGGCGGCGATCGCGGCCGGCCGGGTCGGCGCGATGCTCCAGAGCGGCGGGCTGATGTCCGACGTCAAGGTGCGCGAGCTGGTCCGGCTCGCCTGCGACGTGCATCCGCGCGGTCGGTCGGTCACGGGGGTGCTGACCGACGCGGGGATCACCGAGCTGGCGGAGCGACGGGTCGACAAGCTGTCCGGCGGCCAGGAGCAGCGGGTGCGCTTCGCCCTGGCCATCGCCGGCGACAGCGACCTGATCGTGCTGGACGAGCCGACCACCGGCATGGACGTCAGCGTGCGGCAGTCGTTCTGGGCGAGCATGCGCGCCCAGGCCGACGCCGGACGCACGGTGCTGTTCGCCACCCACTACCTGGAGGAGGCCGACTCGATCGCCGACCGCGTCCTGGTGCTGCACCGGGGCCGGCTGATCGCCGACGGCAGCTCGGCGGAGATCAAGGCGCGGGCCGGGGTGCGCCGGATCGCCTTCGAACTCCACGACGCGGACGGGCCCTTCGACGAGGCGGTGCTGCGCGCCCTGCCCGGTGCGCAGTCGCTGGACGTCACGGCACGGGTCCCCGGGGTGCGCACGGTGCGCATCCGGACCGCGGACGCCGACGCCGACGTGGCCGGGCTCTACCGGGCCGGCCTGTACCCGCGCGGACTGGAGGTGACCGGGCTGGGCCTGGAACAGGCCTTCCTGACCATCACCGGCGAGCAGGACCGCAACGACGCAGCCCTGGAGAGTGCGCGATGACCACCCTGATCCGCCTGGAGATCCTGCGGACCCTGCGCAACCGGCGCTACCTGCTCTTCACCATCGCCTACCCGGCGCTGATGTACTTCTTCTTCATCAACGCCTACGGCTCCAGCCCGCTGGCCGGCGGGCTGCCGGTGAAGACCTACTTCATGGTCTCGATGGCCACCTTCGGCGCGGTCGGCGCCGTGCTGACCAACAGCGCCCAGCGGATCTCGCTGGAGCGCAAGAGCGGCTGGGTGCGCCAGCTGCGGCTGACCGCGCTGCCCGGCCGGGCGTACACCGTCGGGAAGATCGCGGCGAGCGCGGTGACCACGCTGCCGGCGATCCTGGTGGTCTTCGCGGTCGGCGCGAGCCAGGGCGTCTCGTTCACCCCGGCGCAGTGGCTCGGGCTGGCGGCGGCGCTGTGGCTGGGCAGCTTCGTCTTCGCCGCGCTCGGGGTGGCGCTCGGGTACGCGGCGGCGCCGGACGCGGTGCAGACCATCGTGATGATCACCTACATGGCGATGGCCCTGCTCGGCGGCACCTGGTTCCCGGTGACCGGCTCGCTGGAGAAGTACGCCCGGCTCAACCCGGTGTACCTGTACAACAAGCTGGCCACCTTCACCCAGCCGGGGCACTCCCTGGACACCGTCGCGGTCGCCGGGCTGGCCGGCTTCCTGGTGGTGTTCGCCGCCGCCGCGGCGGCGCTGTACCGCCGCGACACCCGCCAGGCATGATGATCGACATGAGCAGCACGCGTCACACCCGCCGTCCCGACGAACCTCCGGAGGCGGGTGCGGCGCGCGCGTCGTTCATGAACGTGCCCGGCTCCCCGATCGAGAGCCGACGCCAGCTGCTGGTCAAGGTCGCCTGGATGGCGCTGTGGATGCTCTACCTGGCGTACCCGGCGAGCGACCTGCTGCACGGCGGCCACGGCCCGGCCGGGACGGTGTTCGGCTGGTGCTGCCTGGCCGCGTTCGTGGTCGCCTACGTCCTGCTGGTGATCTTCCGCTCGCAGGCCGGGATGCGGCCGCGGGCCTGCCTGGTGATCGTCACGACGATGACCGGGCTGGCCGTCGCCGCCTCGGTCGCCCTCGGCGGCGCCTTCCTGACGCTGTTCATCTACGCCTCGGTCTGCGTCGCGATCATCGCACCGGCCCGGTACGCGCTGCACGCGCTGGTCGCCATGGCCGCGCTCACCGCCGTGGTCGGGGTGGGCGTCGGCGCCGGCAACGACAACATCTCCACCTTCGCGCTCAGCGCCTTCCTCTCCGGCGCCGCGATGACCGGCCTGCAACGGCTGGTCGCCACCATGAAGGAATTGCGCGAGGCCCGGGCGGCGGTCGCGCACCTGGCCGCCTCCGAGGAGCGGCTGCGCCTCGCCCGCGACCTGCACGACCTGCTCGGGCACTCGCTGTCGCTGATCACCCTGAAGAGCGAGCTGGCCGGGCGGTTCATGGACGCCGGCAAGGACGAGGCGGCGCGGGCGCAGGTCGCCGACATCGAACAGGTCGCCCGGCAGTCGCTGATCGACGTCCGGGAGGCGGTGACCGGCTTCCGCCGTCCCACCCTGCCGGTCGAGCTGGCCGCCGCCCGCACCGCGCTGGGCGCCGCGCAGGTCCGGCTGGAGGCCGCGCCGGACCTGGCGGACAGCTGGCCGACGCTGGCCGACGAGGAGTCCGGCGCGCTGGCCTGGGCGCTGCGCGAGGCCGTCACCAACGTGGTCCGGCACGGCGAGGGCGCCACCGTCTGCACGGTGACGGCGGACGAGCACTGGGAGGCGAGCGGCGAGCGCTACGCCGTCCTGGAGGTCACCGACAACGGCCGGGGGCCGGGCAAGTCGCAGCCGGGCAACGGCCTGTCCGGGCTGGAGGAGCGGCTGGCGCTGGTCGGCGGGCGGCTGGAGACCGGGCCGGGGGAGCGCGGCAAGGGCTTCCGGCTGCGGGCCTCGGTGCCGCTGCGGACGGTCTCCGCCCCCGACGCCTCCCTGACCTAGCCGGCTAGATGATTGATGCCAAGGGGTTCAGTGGTCGTACGCGGTGAGGGAACGCATGACGGGCTGCCCGGTCTGGTCGTTGTGCCAGATCGCGGCGGT